>JAOAPO010000107.1 GCA_025462945.1 Bryobacterales bacterium | reverse complement strand
TTTGGTGTATGTCTGCGCCGCGCATAGTATCCAGGCGTCTTTTTGTGCGCCCAGGTTACTCGTTTTGTTTTTCAGCAGCCTGCTAGACCCATTCCGGATTAGCAAAGCGCTGACGCTACTCCTCCGCTAATACCTGCAGCGGGTTTATCTGCGACGCGCGCCAGGCCGGCACAACGCATGCCAGCAGCGACACCAGCACCAGGAGCAGGGCTGCGCCAACCATTGTCGGCACGTGTGCGGGTGAAACGCCGAACAGGAGCTGCTTGATGGCCCGCCCCATGAGAAACGCACCCACCGTACCGATCAGAATTCCCCCAATCAGCAGCCGGAAGGCGAGATTGACGAACTGCGTTCGGATCTGCGCCGGAAGAGCGCCGAGCGCCATACGGAGACCGATCTCGCGGCGGCGCTGTGTGACTGAATAGCTGACCACACCGTACGCGCCGATTGCACTCAGCGCCAGTGCAATGCCAGAGAAGATTCCGGCCATCATCGCAGCGGCACGCGGAGTCACAAGACTGTCCGAGATCAGTGTTTCCATGGCTCGGATGTTGCTCACCGGCAGATCCGGGTCCACTTCGCGCACAGTCTTTTGCAGCGCGAGCGCCAGTGCCTCCGGAGCAACGCTGGTTCGGATAGCGACGAACAGGCGGTCGTCACCTCGATGCGCGTACGGATAGTAAACGGCTCCCTGTGCTGCAAGTTCCGTCATTCCCGCCTGTTTCACCGCTGCCACAACACCAACAACGGTGAATGCTTCGGAATCGGCCTCTTGCCGGGACCCTCGAAACAGCTGCTGTCCAACGGCATCCGCACCGGGCCAGTAGTAGCGCGCAAAGTCTTCATCTACTGCGCATACTCTGTCGTTGCGGCGAGAGTCGACGCCCGTCAGGAAGCGGCCCTGAAGCAGGGTAAAGCCCATCGCGGTGAAATATTCACCATCCACGCCATAGGCGTAATGGCCTCGCGTCGATTCTCCCGCCTGCGCGACTCGCCCTTTGACGGTCGCTGCGCTTTTGCCGTCATTGCCGCTCAGGGGCACGTTGTTGACAAGGCCGGCAGCCGCTACTCCCGGCTGCCCGGAAAGTTTTCGCAAAAGAGCTTCATTCAAGGCCAGCCGAGTCTGCCAGCTGCCATACTTCGCCCAGGCTGGGGAGATCTCGCCTGTAAGAATATGATCCGCGCGAAACCCGGGCGACGTCGCCATAGCCTGTTCGAGACTCCGCGCCAGAAGGCCCGCTCCTGACAAAAGGACAACCGATAACGCCATCTGCAAAACGATGAACGCATGCCGCAATCGTTGTGCCGCCGGACTGGAAGTTCCACCTCTCGAGTCGCTGTGCGCACCCCGCGTGCGCCGGGCACGAAGGCTGAACCACGCAATTGGAATCGAAAAAAGTATGCCCAGACATACTGCGCCCGCGACGCACACTCCCGCAATTCGCACATCGAGCGCAATAGCACTGCCGAGGGGCAGCCGATCGGCGCCAAGGAATTTGATCAGATGAATCCCCGCCGCACCTGCCGCGAGTCCCAGCAAGCCGCCCGCTACTGTGAGCATTGTGGTTTCCACCGCGATCTCACCAGTAATGTGCATCCGGCTCGCCCCCAGCGCATGACGTATGGACAACTCCTTTACGCGGCTGTTGGCTCGAATCAGCAGCAGGTTGGTGAGGTTGACCCCGCCGATCAGAAGCAGAACCAGCGCCCCAGCCTGCATCCATAGCAAAACGGGGCGGACCGTTGCGACGTGATCGGCATGCAATGGCGCCACCACTGAACGAAACCCTGCCTCGATCTCCATTTTCTCCTCCGCCGTTCCGGCACCCAAGGCCGCATTTTGCGCGTCGATCTGTGCTTGCGCCTGATTCAACGAAGCGCCCGGCTTCAGACGCGCAATGAGGTGACGAGCATTGCCTCCGTTGTGCCGCTGCCGGGGACTGCGTTGCTCCGGTGTCGATGACAGTGGAAGAAACAGGCGTGCCCGGGAAGAAAGAAAATGGAAATCCGGCGACAGAACTCCGATAATCGACCGGGCGACGCCGTTCAGTCGGATCTGCGTTCCGAGCTCTGGCTTCCCGTGCTCGCGCCACCAGGCCTCAGTCAGGATCACGACGCTGTTGAGTTCCGGAGTAGTTTCTTCTTCTGTGAAACTGCGGCCCTTGAGGCGCGCGCCAAGGACCTCGAAAAACTCAGGAGTGACGCGCGCGATCTCCCGGCGTTCGGTCGCTCCGGATTCACCTACGACAGCGGTTTCGTACCGATACATCGCCAGACCGGACAGAGCCGGTATACGGCCGCGCCTCTCGTAGTAATTGGTGAAAGAGGAGCCATCGCGGTCCACTCCAGCCTTTGGATAGCTGTTGAAAATCGTGACCAGTCGTTCCGCCTCAGGAAACGGAAGCGGCCGAAGCAGAATGCAGTCCACCACACCGAAGATCGCGAGGTTAGCGCCCAGGCAGATGGCAAGTGTCAGTAGCGCGGTGGCGGTGAACTTCGGCGTTTTTCCCAGAGCGCGAAAAGCGTGCCGGAATTGTCTACTGACCGTGTCTATCGCTTGCAGGCCACGCGCCTCCCGACATTCTTCCTGCACGGAATTCACGCCGCCAAACTCCAGGCGAGCGCGACGTGCCGCTTCTTGCGGCGCCACTCCTTTGCCGATGAGTTCGCGGGTGTACTGCTCGATGTGGAAGCGAAGCTCATCCGACATTCCCTCCTCGAATTGATCCCGGGACCACAGGATACGGGCAAGCGATCGCAAACGCCGGAACATCGCTTCACACCTCCTCTCGAGTCGTATTCAATGCGGCGGCGATGGCCTTCGAGAGACGGTACCAGCCGGCAGTCTCCTCACGCAAGCGCTGGCGTCCTGCCGGGGTGAGTGTGTAGTACTTGGCCTTCCGGTTATTGTCACTGACACCCCATTCCGCAGTGATCAGGTCCTGATGCTCAAGACGGTACAGAGCGGGATAAAGCGAGCCCTGGGGAATGTTGAGAGCCTCACCCGATATCTGGTGAATGCGTTGCAGCACGCCGTAGCCATGCAAAGGATTTAAAGAGACCGCCTTCAGAATCAGCATGTCGAGGGTTCCCGGAAGAACTTCGGTGAGGCGCTTTTCGGGCATTTCGCGTCTCCTAGCCTAACTGGGAGTATATCCAGAGTCTCCTTGTTGTGCAAGGGGCGCGACTCTGACTTGATCTCGTAAGTCCGGAACCGCGCAAAGGCTCGTCGGACATCGAAGCGAGCAGGCCCCTGGTGGCTACCGTGTGGACGTTTTCGCCGGCTGGTGCGGATGCGCGAACTCTCCCTGCCGAAGAGTTCGTGTCCATCGAAACGAACCTCCCCATTCTTGCGGCCGTCTCGCAGCGACAAGCGTTGCTTGACGGCCTGCCATCCCTGCCATTGGGTGCCACATTGGACGCGCGGAGACGATGCGCGGAAGCTAGGTCGAATATACTGCTCAATGCTTCTGGGCGACGAAAAGTTGAGGCCGGCTCTTTCTTAAAGCCGACGACGGTCTTCCCGCCCTCGCGCGGGAATTCGGCTGCACGGCAAGTTTGGCCGGGGAACGGCGGTTGCGGATAGTGGCCCTGCTTCGGTGTCTGGCTGCCGATCGTTCTCAATCGATGATAAGCGGACATCACAAGCCCGATCGGTAAACACTTCGCCGTTCTGCGGGAGTCATAAATGGGACCACTCACATGCACCGTTGCGCTTCGCGGCTCATAGTGGTGGCTGCGATTTCGGTGTTGGATCGCGGGCGAGCTCCGGGGGTAAGCCGACCCGATATGAATCTCTTTGGGCACGTACCTCAGTGATCGTCTGATTTTCCTTGCGCCTGTGTGACACATGTGACACCATGCTGGTGTGTCGCTCATCAACTTGCGGATCCAGCCCGGGGCCTCGATTTTCGAACAGCTCGTTACCGCATCAATAAAGGCGTTGGTGACCGGAGAATTCAAAGAAGGCCAGTCTTTCCCGTCTGTTCGAAGACTTGCAGCCGACTTCAAAATTCATCCGAATACTGCCCAGAAAGTTATCCAGCACCTGATTCGGGAGCGACTCCTTGAGGTGCGACCCGGCATCGGCACTATGGTAGCCAAGCTCCGAACTGACGCCGCAAATACTAAGGAACTACTCGGTTTTGAAGCAGAACGATTTGTCCAGGAAGCGATCAGGCTCGGTGCGGGCCTCCCGGAAGTCATTCGGGCGGTTGAAGAACTGTGGCCAGAAAATGCTCCGGTGGAGGAGGGTATGACCCATGATTGTCGCAGATGAACTTCGGAAGGGATTTGGCAGACATGAAGTCATTGACGGACTGAGCTTTCGGGTGCCCGAAGGGAGCGCGTTCGCCCTCATCGGCGCCAACGGCGCAGGAAAGACCACCACCCTCAAGATCTTGATGAACATCCTCCAGCCTTCAGGCGGCCACGCGACCGTTCTTGGGACGGACTCTAAAAGGCTCTCGGCGAAGGAGTTTCATCGAATTGGCTACGTGTCAGAGAACCAGCAGATGCCGCTTGCACTGACTATTGGCGAGTATCTCGATTACCTGCGCCCCTTCTATCAGCGCTGGGATCGGTCCCTGGAACTGTCGTTGCTTCGAGAGTTTGGCCTGCCCACAAATCGCCGGATCGGAGCCCTCTCCCACGGCATGCGTATGAAGGTGGCACTGGCAGCCGCTCTTCCTTTTCATCCCGACCTGCTGGTTCTCGACGAACCGTTCAATGGTCTCGACGCATTGGTTCGCGATGAGTTGATGGAAAGCATGATGGATCTCGCAGGCCAGATGACGATCCTCATCTCGTCCCATGACCTAAGTGAGATCGACTCCTTTGCCAGCGACGTTGCGTTCGTCGATCATGGCAGGCTCCTGTTCCAGGAATCGATGGACACGCTTATGCGCCGATTCCGCGAGATCCAAATCACGCTCGAAGGCGAGGCTGTAGTCCCAAAGATCGTCCCCTCGGAATGGATGAATTTGAAAGCTATGGGGAGTGTTGTGAGCTTTGTGGATACGCGCTTCGCAGAAAGCACGATGAGCGGCCGATTGAGCCCGTATTGGAGCCAAATCGAAAGAGTCGAGACGAAGCCGCTGACGCTCCGAGCCATCTTTACGACTCTGGCCCGCGCCAGTCGGGCCCAGCATCGTCTAAACAGTGAGGTATCCCGATGATCCTGCACATCATGTGGAAAGATCTCCGGCTGCTGTGGAGGGTAGTCGTTCTCGTCGGGAGCGTGCAGGCAGCGCTTACGTTGATGCTCTTCCACATCGATCACTCGGCGACCTCAAAAAATCCTTACGGTCTGCTTCTACAACTCATCTTATTTGTGGCCTTCCTGGGAAGGGCAGTCCTGATCGTGTTGTGTGTCCAACAGGATGCGATTCCGGGTGCTAATCAGGATTGGCTTACGCGACCCATCAGCAGGACGGATCTCCTGCTGGCGAAGATAAGCTTTGTGATGCTCTTCGTTCAAGGGCCTGTGTTCCTGTCGGATTGCCTGCAGGCGGTAGCGAATGGCGCCCCTATTAGCCTCTCGCTCGCAGCTTCCTTCGCCAGGACGATCTTCATCACGCTAATCGTTACGCTGCCCTTCATCGCGTTCGGCGCGATCACCGAGAACCTCACGCAGGCCATTGCCGGCGCTGTCATCTTTTTCCTGGCCCTGGCAGGCGGGCAGATGCTCTTTGTAGGACTGAACGAGGGTCGCAGAATTCTCGAGGTCAGCCCAACAACGCTTACTGGCCTCGATTGGATCACGGATGCAATCCGGCTCATAACGGCCCTCGCTGCAGTCGCGGTTGTCCTCGCAGTGCAGTACTTCCGACGGAAGACTCAATTTTCGCGTATCGTGCTCGCCTTCGGAGCAGTTCTCTGCTTTGCCCCGCGGCTCCTGCCTTGGAACGCCGCCTACGCGCTGCAACAGCATGTAACGCCCAGTCGCACCGGCGGAAGCGCGGTCGCATACGCTTCGACCCGTCACGTGTCGCAAGACAAAGTCCCTCGGGAGTAAGCAAGGATCTCCTGCAAGGCCAATTCGGCGGCACGTCGGACGATACCGTTATCTACATCCCCGTCGGCGTGGGCGGTCTGCCGAACGGCAGCTTGCTCAAAACGGATCGCGTTGAAGCTCGCATGAGGACTCCGGGCGGCACGATCTTCGATCTGGGCGTAGGCGGTGACTTCCAGCCTTTGCCTCAGGGAGAAGGAACTGCGGCGACATACTCTCCTATTTACGTTCGAAATGACCTCTACAGGCGCTATAAGGATATGCCGGTAGACCTCGAGATCGTCTATTCGGCTACGGAGATGACGCGGAGCGACGCTGGTGAGATGGACGCTCTGCATGGAAAGAGAAACTATCGATCGATCGGCTCCTGTACGAGCCGGATGAACAGCAGCGAATCGCAAATTGGCGTCCGATGCCTTCAGCCGGGAACCATCCCGCTCTGTATCTCGGCACTTCTTAGACGGTCCGACTCGTCTGCGGCGAATCCGGTGGTGATGTCTTGCGCGCCGAACTACGCTCCTGTTTATCCCGTAATGATTCCAGACGGTACAAGTCGTTTTACGGCGACTTTGCCGTTCCGCGATCCTGACGGAGTGGGACGCTACGCAATTGAGGGGCGGGACGTCTCGCGATCGGTTGTGGAAGTGAAGGTGTACAAGCCAGCCGCCCACATGCAACGCACCCTTTTGATCGCGGGTATCAAGCTGGCACGCTGGTCTTCACAATAGATGCCGAGGGCTGATTGAAAGTACTTTGCCGCTCTCGCAAACGCTCAAAATCCATTCTGACGGCCGATCGAGCGCAACCGTTCGTACAACCAACCCTTCTCCTTTCTCTAAGTGTGATCAAGGTGCTTACCGTTTGACTGGAGATAACAGATAGCAGAGCACGTCGCCGATTCGAGGAGGTTTCGTATTCATTTCGGAATTGGCCGCGACGAGACCCGCTTCACTTCTGGAATCCGCTCGGACAAGAATTCGGCTGTCTTGGCGCTTGCGTTCGGTCCGCAGAAACGGAGAAATAGATCCTGCCTTGTCGCGCAGTGTTTACCCGGCGCCTCGAAAACGATCTTCTGTCCCTGATTTAGGTGACAGTTTGTCGCTTCCCTCAGATTGGGTACAAAGAACGGCGTTATCGTCGGGGATGCTCACCCTCAAAACTTCGTCTTCAGTTTGCCGACGGTGTCCGGTCGGCGCTGTCGACCGTTAGCACCTCCAGGAGACGCCGAGCTGGAGTGAACCGAAGACCGAGCTGCTGCGCGACCAGATCCAGCAGTGACGGCCCCTCGCCGTCACCTCTGAGCACACCCTCGAAGGCATGCTTCATGGCAAGTTCGTCCGCCCCAATCGTTACCTCAAAATCGTACCTGCCCGCAAGCTCGGTCATGTCCAGCACGGGCCGATCTACCCGAAACGGGGCGTTTGACAGTGTCTCAATCAGTTCCGCGACTGAATAGTTTCGGAACCCGATCGCTCCGCCGCTCATTTCCATGCGCTTGTCACCCGTTTGCTCTGCTGGGCGAAGCTTGTGCTCTCCTTTGCCTTGCGTGAGCAAATACACTCCAAGAGTTTTTTGCTCGCGATGGAAATTCAAATGGAAGCGTTCGCGGAGCAACGTTCGCAGCATCAATCGCAGCTGCTCCGGTGGCGCGTCGGTCCCCGCCTTGGCGTTGATGTCGTAGCGCGCCGAATTCATCCATGCGGGGAAGCTTACCTGAAATCTGTGGATTCTGTACGCACTCATGATGCAGGTAATCAGCGTCACGTTCGACATGGAGAGTTGCCCTGAGACCAGCCGAACCTTCTCCTGCGCGGGACGATTGTTCACCTCACCTCCCCCCGTGTTCACTTTTATGGAAGCCACCTCGAATGCTATCTCCGCATAAGCGGAAAACGTGGCGTGCCAAAGCAACAGCGCAGCTGCGAAACTCCTTCTGAACATTGGCTCTCCTGACTTACTTCCATCTCGCGAGCGAAGAAGTTCCCGAGAATTGACGAGAGTCACGAGTTGGGCAGAGCAGGTTTGGATTGCTCGTCCGGACTGCGGGCGTGATAAACGGCTTGTAATGAGAGCTGGCGTAATTCGATCGGCTGACCGCGTCGGGTCGTCCTCAATAGACGGTAATCGGACCTTGCAGGACCTATTCGCTGCGAAGGACGGCGGACGGATCAGATTGTGAACCTCGGCGCGCGGGTGCGAACATGGCAGCTACGGCGGCAGATGCGAGCAACAGACTGGAGCCGATGTAGAGCATTGGTTCCGCGCTATCGAGCCTGATGACGGCATTGCTCAGGAGCTTACTGAGGACGGCTGCGGTGGCGATAGACAGCCAGAGGCCGATGACGAGACCTCGCAACGCGGGTGTTCCCCCGGTTCGAAAGACATGAAAGAAGATATCCAGCTTGCGTGCGCCGAGAGCGAGCCTGATGCCGAGTTCGCGCATACTTTGATTGACTGAAAACGACACCGCGCCGTAGATACCAGCCGTCGACAGCGCCGCACCGAGCAGCCCCATGATCAGGATGAGCGAAACGAAGTTCCACAGGTCGGCGGTTAGTCGGTCGATGAACGCTTTCAGAACGAATGGTGACGTCGGAATTCCGGGCTCAACCTGATGTGTCGCCGCCCGCACGGCGGCGGGGCCGTCGTTGGCTCCGGCATCGAACCGCACCGCAATGACGTTGCGAACCGCGTTGGCCCCGCGCACCCGGTAAATCACTGGATTCACAGAGCCGCCAAAGCGGGTGGTTTCCGTGTCTTTTGCTACTCCAACCACTACTGCCGGGCCTGTGGGCAGATTGATAGCTTCACCCACGGGATCCCGCTGCCTCCAGAAGGCTCTGGCGAGCGATTCGGATACGATCACGGCTGACTGGTCGGCTTCGCTAAATTCTCTGCCCCGGAGGAGCGGGATGCCCATCGTCTCCAGGAAATGGGGCGAGGCGCTGAACATTTCAACCGGTTGTATCGCATCATCACGGCCCGGCGGACGGAGTTCCAGTGTCACGGCGTTCAACATCGGCGTGCTGTCCGATAGCGTGACGGAACGCGCACCGGGCAGTTGTTGAAGGCGCCGCATGATCGCTGACAGACGAACCTGAGCAGCGCGCGTTTCGGTACCAGCGGGAAAACGTAAAGGCACTACGACGACGCGGTCAGGACGATAACCTGGGTCGCCATGGAGATTGCGGTTCTCTGCCTGGCCCAGGAGTCCTGAGCTAACCAGCAGTACCATGCTGAGCGCGACCTGAACGGTGACGAGAATACCCAAGGTTCTGCGCGTCCCGGGTCCACGGTTTAACTGCGATTCGAGAGCCGGAGCGAGGCCGGCCAGAATCCCGGTCAGCAGCACCGCCGTTGCGATGTAAGCGAAGATCCCCCAGTCGGGAGACATGGGGAACTCAGGAACACTGATGACGACCGCACGCGAGAGCACGGCGGGTACGATCCATACGAGCCACGCGCTGATGCCGCCAGCCACAGCAGCGAGCAGAATACTTTCAGTCAGCAACATTCGAGCCAACCTCAGTCTGGGTGCGCCCAGTGAAAGCCGGATTGAAATCTCACGCTTACGGGCTACGGCACGGGACAGCAGGAGCGTGGAGACGTTAGCACAGGCGATGAAGAGCACCATGTTGAAGGTGCCAAAAAAGAAGGCGGCCAGCATCAGGGAGCGCCCCGACGACATCAGTTCCAGTTGCTCCAGCCACGAACCGTCTGTGGTGGCGATGGAGGTAATCCGACCCGGAACAAGGCGGTCCTGTTGCCTTGCCAGAGTAAGGATTTCAAGTCTGGCCTGATTAGCCGTTACGCCCGGGGCGAGTCTGCCGGCCAGATGCAGCCAGAGATAACTATCCTCGCGGAAAAGGTTGCGCGTGCTATCGAACCAGGGCAGCGAGGTGTAGGGAATCCAAACGCCATTGGCGGCTCTCATCGTCCATCCGGCGGTCCGGTTAGGCACCACTCCGACGATTGGAACCGGATGGTCATTGAGGCGAATGGTCGTGCCAACCAGATTTGGGTCGCTGCCGAATCGCGTGCGCCATACGGTTTCGCTGATCAAGGCAACCGCAGGCTGGCCTGGGCTCTGACAATCGCTTGCCACCAGAAGGCGGCCGAGCAAAGGACGATCCAGACCGTCAACTGTGAAGAAGTTACAGGAGACCGCCATACCGTTGATGCCAACCGAATCGGCGTCGCCAATCAGGGCATTGAACTCAGACCAGGCCGCCAGGTGCCGTAGAGATTTGGCCTGCTGCCAGGACAGGTATTCCGCGGATGAGACGTCGCGAGGCACCAGAGTTGACTGCGTTTCCGCAATGATCTGAACGAAGCTGGATGGGTCCTTGTATACGTGCGGGCGCATCACAAGGCCGCTCGCGACGGTGTAGACGCTGGCGTTGATCCCGATGCCAGCTGCCAGGGTTGCCACGATCATCGCGGATGAGAGGGCGTTACGGCGAATCAGGCGCAGTCCAAGGCGGATGTCCTGATACAACGTGGAGAAGAAAGGTTGTCTTGCGGCTTCCTGAACTTCTTCCGTCCATTCCGGCGAAAGAAGTCCCCGAGAGGTGGTCAGGACTCCACTGAAGACGCCAGGTTGTCTGGCGGAAACTGCGCTCTGTGGGCCTTCGGCGTGAACGTACTCCCCAAGATCGAGAGGTGAGACCTCGGCCGGAGCGACATCCTCGTACAAGAGATCGCAGTGCTGCCAGATCGCGCGCCGCTTCCGTCGCAAGTACACGTACGTCGCCGCCTGCAGGCTTGCCAGAGCAACGAAAGCGGCGGGTTCGATTGAGCAATAAAGGATGGTGGCACCAAGCGCAGCCAACAGTGGCACGCCTGCGGCGTAGCGAACGAGAGTCACCGCGGCTGGTCGCTTCGCGGGCAGATAAGAACAAGTGAAGCCCAGTTTTCTCCAGGTGCGGAACAGGAGTTCAAACCAAAGCAGTGTCGTGAAGAACGAAAGCAGAGTTACAGCGATGGCGCGCTGCCAACCGAGAATAGCCATGGAGGCAGGGAGGCTGGCAAGGAAGACGGGAGTGGTTCCGCACCAGAGTACGAAGCGCTCGACTGCGTTGAGCCATGATGCGCTGCCGTCGCGATCCAGGATACGGAAAACCCAGTTGGCGCGAAGCGCTATGGGTAGAGAGAAGAGGTAGCGTAGTGCGACGGTTACGAGCAACGCCAGAGCGAGAGGCGAGATGGTGACGAGCATTCCATAGCGACCTTCGTCGCGCAACGACGGTACAGGCATATCGAGCGCACCCTTCACAACCCATCCGAGAGCCAATCCACCGTAGGCGAGTAAGATCAGGCGATGTGCATTGCTGCGAGTGAGGGACTTCCACAGAAATCCGAATGCTCCTTGTTCCCTTGGGTCTTTAATCCAGAGTTCGAGAAGCCACGAGCCCACACGCGGCAAGCGTGTCTCAGCGTGGCCAGGATTTCCTTCCAGAAGGACCCGGCGATGCTGCCCATAGCTGGCGAGATATGCGGCCATTGATATGGCTGCGGGCAGCGTGATCGCGGCCACAGCGGGCCAAGCCTCGCGGAGATCACCGAGGATGATCGCTTCCCAGAGATGGAGAAACCACGCACCCGGCCACCAGGTAACGTCGGGCTGCCGGGCGACCAATGGCAAAGCTCCAACGGTAGCGATCAGGATCGCGCCCTGAGTGCCGAGGGAAACACGGTCGAAAAGCCGAGCGGGCAGGATATTGAGGAGAACTCCCTGCAGTGCTACCAGAGAGAAAAACGCGAACATACACGCGCCCGCAGTCGCTGCGAAGTTGGCTGTGATGTTCACGAGAGCCGATGAGTTTTCCTGCCAGGAGCCTGCGGCGGCACTGACGAACATGATGGCCCATGGCAGATTGGCTGAGATGACGAAAGCCCCGGCGACAAGAAGTAGCGCACTGAATTTTGCGACAAAGATCTGACGTGCGCTGATAGGAAGCGAGGCAAGTGCGAGGCAGTCGCGCAGATTCGGGAACAACGATTGCCAGTGGATCACGGTAAGCAGGGCCGTCACACCCATCGCTATGCCAACGAAGAGCAGTTGATCCGAGCGAAGTTCATGTTGGTAAATGGCTCTGGTGGAATGCGTCGCTGATTGCAGCGCGTTGTAGCGCTCGCCGAACGTCTGCAAGACGACAATGCCGAGAGAGGCGAGGGCCGCGAAGAAGCCGATGAGCGCTTTACGCAGGTCGTCGGCGTCAGCCACCAGTTCGCTATCGAAGAATCGTGCAAGGAAATGGCGCAGCAATTCGAAGCTGGTTCCGTGCGTTTCGTCTCGCCAGTTCACGCGGCCACCACGTCGAGAATGCGATCGGCCGTTTCGTCGTTGTCACCCGCGTGGGTCAGTTGCGCAAAGACTCCTTCCAGAGATGATTCCGACATAAGCGCTCGGAGGTGTGCCACGGAGTCGTAGGCGGCGACTTTACCCTTGTGGAGGATCAAGACGTTCTCACAGACTTTTTCAACCACTTCCAGGACGTGAGAGCTGTAGAGCACCATCTTGCCCCGTCGCGCGAGGGAGCCGAGCATGCTCCGAAGGACCATCGCTGCGTTGACATCCAGACCGGAGAAAGGCTCGTCGAGGATGAGTAGTTCGGGGTCATGGAGAAGCGCAGCGAGGAGCAGAATCTTCTGGCGCATGCCTTTGGAGTAAGAGGCAATGGAGGTGTGACGGTCTTCCCACAAGCTGACCAGGCGGAGTAGTTCGTCCGCTTTAGGCTCAAGTGTGCGGCGGGGGATACCTCGCAGCCGTCCAACTAGCTGGAGATATTCACGACCGCTGAGGTGGGGGTAGAGATGGGCTTCTTCGGGAACATAACCGATGCGGCTCTGGTAGGCCTTCATGTCGTCCCGGACGTTGCGGCTATTGAAACTGATATCTCCGGAAGTCGGTTCGAGCAGACCGATGAGCATCTTGACCGTGGTGCTTTTTCCCGCTCCGTTCGGACCGAGGTACCCAAGAATTTCTCCCGGCTGAATGGCGAAACTCACCCCGTCCACGACAGGAATGCCGCTGTAATGTTTTGTCAATAGCCGCGCTTCAAACATGCCCGGTGTAGACTCCTGGCAGATTGGATTGGTTCCCGGCGGCGGTAGAATCGCACGGCATACCTCCGTGCCCCGGAGAACGGCCAACCACCGCGGGGGCGGCGCACCTTGCGGATCTTGCCCGGGACAAGCGGTATGCTGTTGGTGATCGGTACACGGCCACTTCTCAAAAAGCGAGTCTCAGCATGTCAAAGTTGCCGTCTCTGTTGATTAGCATTTTCGCCGTAAGCCTCTTCGCGGAAGCTCCGGATCGGACGTTTGACGTCGCCTCCATAAAAGCGACCTCGGGTGTCCTTTCGGACGGGCGAGTGATCGTAGGCATGCTGCCTCCAACGGGCGGCCCGGGCACAAACAGTCCGGCCCGAATTCGCTACCCCGCTGTGAGCCTGAAGATGCTCCTCCTCAAAGCTTTCGCCGTGCAGGACACCGAACTCCAGGGGCCTCGCTGGCTGGACGATCAGTTTTTTGAGGTTCTTGCAACCATGCCGTCAGACACGACCGACGAGCAGTTTCGCGGCATGCTCCGCACTCTGCTGTCAGAGCGCTTCAAATTGGCTGTGCGCCGGGAACCGAAGGCAACATCTGGCTACAGGCTGCTAGTTGCGAAGAATGGTCCGAAGATGCGTGAGTCAGAGTCCCGCATGCCCCTCGCCGATCAGAAATGGGTACCCCGAACAGGTAAGGACGGGTTTGTCGTTCCCCGCCGGGGACAAAGGTTTTTCGTCGAGAACGGCCCGGAGCGGTGTCGCTGGAGCTATCAGCATTCCTCCATGAAAGCCGTGGCCGCCGGTTTGGCGACCCTCCTCGGTAGCCCTGTCGAAGATGCCACGGGTCTGACGAAGGAGTATGATCTCAACCTGACCTTTCGTACGGCGGGCACTTCACTCGCGAATGGGCCGGGGTTTGGCTCGGGTCCGTGGAGCGCAAGCGGCGCCACGGCTCCTCCGGCAGCCCCAGACTCGATCGACGCTGTTCCCGATATCTTCGGTGCCGTACAGCTACTCGGATTAAAGCTGGAACGCAACAGCGCGTCAAAAGAAATGCTTGTAATCGATCACGTCGAGAGGCTACCGACTGCCAATTAGCTGATTTCGGCTGTCTGGACGCCTCTGGCGCCAGTGCCAAGACGTTGCGGGCTCTTCGGATGCGGTACGCCGAGTCCGGGATCCGACCCGATCGTGTGCCGGCAGTTCCCCGAGAGCGGCGATTGCCGAAAGTGGCCTGTTTCTGGTCAGTGCGAGGGCGACCGGTTCTCGATCGACGATCACCGGACATCACAAGCGCGATTCGGTAAACGCAACGCCGTTAAGCGTCATCTATCCGCGCTGAGGGTTACATCTGTGAATTGGGCGTTCTCCGCCAACATGAGCCGGACTACTCAGGCTCGTGCGTCAGTCTGTTCCGACCCCGCAGCTCGTGGGGCAACGACAGGCCCCGTGGGCTCCTCTTCCGTTGGTCATTTTTGCCCCCCATGGCTACCCTCAATCTGCGGCAAACAAGGTTGCGCCACAGCCTCTGAACGCTCCGACTCATGGCACGTCCCGCGGCAGCCTCGTCCTTCCTGTCGGCATCCGACCGAACCCCGCGACCAACTCGGCATTCGTGCCCTGGCCGCGGGAGCCTCGTCTCATTATTGTCGTCACTCCGACAGCCAGCATCGTGGGTCGAGAATCAGCTGTGATCCGTATTTGCCTATGCGCAAAAGCGATGACAGACAAGAAGCGAACCGGAGGCGAGCAGGGGATCGCCCTCATGCGGCTGGCATAGAGTGAAGGTCCGGTGACCTGACCCAAACCCCGAAACCTGGTGCGGCGGCGACAAATTCGCCTGCTGCAGGAACGGTTTAAGAAGGAAGGGGTCAGGCTTGATCTCCAGCGTCATAACGAAGCCTATGGCAAGTTCGTGTGCATGTACGATCTGGATCGCAACAAGGTGGAACTCTGGGAGCAGCCCCGACTCCGGCAAAGAAGTAAGAGGATTACGGTTTGATGGAGATGGACAGCCAGTTCTGACTGCTGCCTGGGCCGATCCTCAGGACCATGCTCGACTGCGCGGGCAATTTGAAGGTCGCGAGGTCCGGATTTACGGCTACGATCTGGGCGTGAGTGGGGACGTAAACGGTCAACTGGTACACATCGCCGGGAAGTCCGGCGACCGGCCCGTTGACGGCCGCAACACCGGGGCAGTAGAAGCCGCCGATCTGGGCGATGACGGGCGTCGCGGTTACGGCGTAACCGTTGTCAAAAGTCAGGGGCCCGACACCAGTCGCAAAAATCGTGATGCGTTCACCATAGTCGGCAGGATGCGTTGGGGAGTTGAGGGTTCCGTCCTGATTCAGAATGTAGCCCTGACCGTAGCCGGTCCCATCCTGTGAATAGAGTCCCGGAGAGGTGGATGCCACAGGGACGAGGACGCTGTTTGAACCCGCCGAATCCGATCGCACCTGAACGGACGTATAAGATCCGGACAAGCCGCCGGGCACCTTGACCGTGATGGCGGCTGCATCGCCGGCCAGGGTGGAGAGCTCGGTATCGCCAATGAGGACCCGAGAGGAAGGGGTGAAGCCCGCGCCGCGGACGACGACGGTTTCGCCGCCGGAAAGGGGCTCTGCCTGGAGACTCGCCGCATTCACCACGGAGTCCACGCGGATGTCAAGCGGGCGCGAAACAGAAACACTGTTGACCCAGACGCTGCCGGGAGGGCCGGGGTTCGCGCCGGGCACGATGGTGGCGCCTCCCAGAACGAGAGCCCCGCCGCGGCCGATAGCAACACCGCCAATGCTGAAGTTCTCGTTATCGCCGAAGTACCCGCTGAAGAGGAGCGACGTCAGATCGCCCGAGATTTTGGCCGCGTAGCCGGTGGTCGGCGAGCCAAAGCCCTGGGCGAGTGGAGTGATGGTGGGGAGTCCGCGAGGCGCGGTATTGCCTCCAACATACAGGTTTCCGGCAGCGTCGGTTGTGATGCCGATCTGACCTGTGCCGTAGGGACTGCCAAAGTACGTGCCGGCCGTCACTTTCGTCAGATCCGAGTCGAGGCGGACGATGCCGGTGAACGAGCCGCCACCCTGCGATGACAGAGCCGCTATCCGGGTCGGGTGCTCCCCGAAAGAGCCCGGCGTGGCGGGAAAGCTGGTGGTTGCGTAGACGATACCCGCGGCATAGACCGAGTTGTCCGGTGACAGTGCCAGGACCATCGGGGAGAGCGGTGTCACGAAGGAGCCGAGGAGCGCTGAACCGGCAGCATTGAGGCGAAACACTCCCTGGGCTGCCAGAAGGTAAGCACTGCCATCCGGAGCGACGGCGAGAGAACGGCCCGATTTGGGTCCGATGACCTGATTCGCGGCGCCCAGGTAGGTTGCAAAAACCAGCTTTGACCCTGTGGGATCGAAGCGGGCGAGGAAAGAGTCAGTGTAGGGGATGGAAAGCAACGGCTTTAAAGCGGCCGAAGGCGAGATAAATCCAATCGGCTGGATTCCGCAATGACAGACCGGCTGGTATGCGCCTGGGGTTACAGGCAGGTCATTGGGAAAATTGGCCGCGCCCGAAATGTAGACAGAGCCGGCAGTGTCGACGGCCAAGGCGTTCGGCAGGCTGGCGGTGGACGTAAAGTACGTTGCGTAGATCAGGGCGCCATCGGGGTTCAGCCGCATGACAAAGGTGGAGCCTTGGTAATTGCCGCGGATCGGAGCCGGCGGAGAGGATTTCCAGGCGTCCTTCGAAGATGGGAAATCGGTCGAGAAAGTGGTACCCGTAATGTAGACCGACCCGGAGGCGTCCACGGCCATGGCGGTTGGCTGGTCGTCGGCGTTGCCGCCGAAGTAGGTGGAATACATGAAGTTTCCGTCCGGGTCGAGTTTTGAGATGAAGATATCGAATTTACCGGGGAAAGCGTTGTGGTCCTGGATGGCCTGCCGAACGGGGTAAGCGCCGGACCGTGTGCTTCCGACGACGTACACATTTCCGACGGCGTCAGTACCAATACCCGAAAAGACCTCCTGATTGGTTCCCGCGAGTTCTTTGACCCAGTTCCAGGAGGGATTGGTCTGAGCCGGCAGGGGGAGTGATGCCAAGAGCAACAGGGTGAGTGTTCCGACGCAATCCGGGCGTAGTCCACGACGAACCAGGCCAGAGTTCAGGTGCAGCCGGGAAGCGATTGGATTCGGGTGACGCGCCATAAGGGAAGCATAACTTGGCCGCGAGCCGGTTTGCCAACATAGTCCATGCCGAACAGTCTGACTGTTGAGACAAGAGCATGTGGCCGTCCGGCTACAAATGTGACAATAAGCGGTGGCTTGCAGGCGTTAATAGCTTTTGAGCACTTCCTGATATACCGTCCCAAAGGGCCTATCATTGCGAGCACGAATCGCGCGGGTATCAAGTTCTCACAGACACCCAACGTTTTGACCTCGGGTAACGGTGCGACGCGTAAACCTGAAAGATGGCGATGGATTGGCCCTCGCAGGATGCAACCGCGCTTAGCCGATCAGCCGGGAGGTCAGGGTGGCTCCCGTGAAACGGTAGAACTCTATCGGAGGCGCCGCGGTGCACAATGCACGGGCGAAAGGTAATGCTGAGCGGCGGCGCTTTCGATAGAGCCGTTTGAAGTGACCCGCTCCGCGGGGACGCGACCCTATGGGAGTTATTTCGGTTTCAGGTGCTTTTGTTTTGTGGTTGATGGCCCCTGCGACATCGGCGGGCTGATGGATCTGACTGTGTGACGGCGATCGGAACTGGCGAGGAGGCCGGACGAAGCACAGGTTCAACGGGTGGAACTGTCAACGTCTCCTGGTGGACACACGAGGCCTGTCCGTGCCTGAGCACAGCGGATTTTTGTCGTGAAGGCGGCCTATGAAGAGTCAATGAGGCTCTCCGCGCCACGAGGAAGGAAGCGGATCTGTTGAGACGTGAGTTTTTCGAGCAGCGCCATCGGTCCGCCGCATCGGGGACAGGACCAGAACGCTTTCGCGTCTGAGTCCGACGCTGTGCGTGGCGATGGCGGCGTGTCACCGAGAAGTCGCCGGCAAAGACCAATCATCTCTCTGCGCCTGCGGTTAGCCAGAAAGCCGAAGCTGCGGATGCGGACGAACCCTCGTGGCAACACATGCACCAGGAAACGGCGAAGAAACTCCGCAGACGGGAGCGTCATCTTCCTTTGCTTGCTGCCGCTTGCGTAGTCCTTCCAGCGGAGGGTGACTCGATCGTTTTCGAAAGCGACCAGCCGGTGATTGGAGATCGCGACGCGGTGAGTGTACCGGGCAAGGTAGTGAAGGACGTGTTCCGGTCCTCCGAATGGGGGCTTGGCGTAAACGATCCAGTTCTTCCGGAACAACAGCCGGAGAAAGGATCGGAACGACTTCCGCTCCGTCAAGATCGAAGAGAGCCACGGAAGCTGAGTTCGCGGCGCTGGAACAGTCGCTTCAGGCCAGCCACAAACTTGCCACGGAACACCGCGCTGAGAACGCGAACCGGAAGAAGGAAGCCGGGACGCGAATGAACCCATCGTGAGCGGTCCGGGGTAAATCCGCCAGCCGGGATCACGCTGTGGACATGCGGGTGATGCTGGAGATTCTGTCCCCAGGTATGCAGAACGCTGAGAAAGCCGATGCTGGCTCCGAGGTGCTTCGGGTCGGCCGCGACCTCGAGAAGCGTTTCTGCGCTGGCTCTGAACAGCAGCCCGTAGAGTCTCTTCTTGTTCTGCAGGGCCAGGGCTGACAGTTCATGAGGAAGCGTAAAGACGAGGTGGAAGTAAGGACCGCCAGCAGGTCTTCGGACCGCTTTGCAAGCCACTGATCGCGGGCACTCGTCTGGCACTTCGGGCAGTGCCGGTTGCCGCATGAGTTATAGGAGATGGCCTGAAGGCCGCATCGGGCACACCCGTCCACATGGCCTCCGAGCGCTGCTGTGCGGCAGTCGCGGATAGCCTTGAGCACTTTCATCTGAGGCCAGCTGAGATGTTGCTGGTATCGATCGATGAAGCGATCGCCCGATGCGCGGCGGATAATGTCGGCCACCTCAAGGGTGGGCCGGGTCATTTTCGCGTGCGAAGCGGCGAGCGGCGAATCGTATCGGGACTGCTCACCTGAAGATCCTCAAGCGGGTTAGTGACCGAGTGGAGATGCTTCTCAGGACAGATGCAGATACAGGATCGTGTGCTTGATCTCTGCATGCCCCAGCAGGAACTGGATGGTCCGCAGATCCGCTCCGGCTTCGAGCAGGTGCGTGGCATAGCTGTGGCGAAGCGTGTGAGGGGCTGACTCGTTTTTCGATACCAGCCTGCTGAGCCGCCTGCCTGCAGGCATACCAGACAACCTTGTCGGTCATGGGTACGTCGGCACGCCAGCCCTTCACATAACCTGGAAACAGCCATGTCTCAGGCTTCATCCATCGCCAGTACTCGCGAAGCGTTTCAAGTAGTTTGGGGCTGAGCGAGACATCGCGGTCTTTGCTGCCTTTGCCCTGATGGATGTGGATCACTTTGCGCTCGCTGTCCACGTCGGCAACCTTGAGGCGGCATAACTCGCCGCGCCGCATCCCGGTCGAGTAGAGCATCATCAGGATCGTGCGATGCAGAAGATGGCTGGCGCCTTCGATCATCCGCTGCACCTCTTCCTGGGTCAGCACGGTCGGGAGCTTCAGCGGCACTTTCGGAATGGGGATGTGCTCGAGCATGTAGGGTCGCTTGAGCGTTTTCACGTAAAGAAAGCGCAGTGCGGAGGTCCGCGCCTTCACCGTTTTCGGCGACAGCTTTCGCTCGGTTAGCAGATAGTGGTGGTGTTGGCGGATTTCATCCGGACCGAGC
>JAOAPO010000091.1 GCA_025462945.1 Bryobacterales bacterium | reverse complement strand
CCTGGCCGAAGAGAAGCAGCTGGATCGGTTTTTAGTCGCCGCTCCGCCCGACGTTTTTTCTCCGCGCGAGGCGCGCGCGGCTGTGGGTGCTTGAACAGTTTGTCAGATCAAGTCTAAACTAATACAGCACAACGAGTCCGAATTTGGGACGACAGCGAAGCTCCGAAGTCAATACTTAGCCGTGAAGAAGCCCGAGCTCGCGGAGGACCTGGTCGGAGTTACGTTCTCGAGAACGTGCCTTACCCTTCCCGGTCGGCAAGAAGCGCCTGACGTAACACGTGGTCCGGGCTAATCCAGCTTCTTGCGCTGTATTGTCCATTTCGGGTCGCTGCACAGACCGCATGAGGGCCCGGCGAACACTGCCCTCGCGGCCTTGTCGCCCTTGAGCTGCCACTTCAGCCAAGCCGTCGCGGCTTTCGCAAAGGCGCCGCCGTTCGGCTCTCGGTATGTTGCCGGATAGTGGCCCACCTGCTGCCAGGCATGCGCTGCGGGCACATTGTCGATCGCCGCAAAGTTCATGGAAGCGCTGCGATGTCCTGAATCGGTTTCGCCACCCGTGATGTAGAGGATGGGCGCGTGGAGCTTTGTAAGCACCTCAGCACGATCCGCCCTCGGGGCAGCCGCAGCCGCGTCCTCCGGTGCTCGGATCAGCGGCGGAGCGAACGGGGCATATCGGGGGTCTGCGGCGCCGGCACCCGCTCGGCCAACGCCTCCGCGGCCAGCGCCTCCGTTAGCGGCGCGGCCTCCTGGAGTGCCCATATTAATCCCCTGACTCATGGCGATCGTGGTTGTGACACGGGGGTCGATGGAAACATCTATCGCCTGCTGCGCTCCGCACGATTGTCCTGTGACGGCAACCTTCGTAGTGTCAATTTTTTGATAGAACGGGCTGCCAGCGCGGCCGTTCTCGGCAATTGCCCACGTCACCCCATCGAGTAACTGCGCGGCGGTTGTCGTGTTCGTTCGCTCTTCGCTTCCCATCACTACTGCATTCCCGGCAGGTCCAATCGCTACCACAAGAAAACCGTGTGAAGCGATCTCCGAAAGCAGATTCCGGAACTCACCTGAGGTATTCCGGCAACCGCCATTGCCAAAGCCGACGATGGGCAGCCGATTCCTCTGGCCAAAAGGCCGTAGATCCCGAGGCCTGTAAATCGCATGGGTTGGCAAGCCCGCGTCGCCCGTCAGCACGGCTTTGTATCGTCCACTTCCGCCGTCGCCAATAGTTACGACAAGCCGTTCCACGCGACCGCTGGCTGAACTCACCCTGAAAGCCACGGTCCCCGTCAACTCAGGCACGTCGGCCTGCGCCGCGATGGGAAGCGGCACCGCGATCAACAAACCCGTCAGCGATAACAGGGCGGACAACGGGGTCACACGACGGCTTTCAATCATTAACGTTCCTCGATTTGGCTGCTCCACCGATGTCATACACACTGGGACAGCTTTCAACGTATTGAGGCCTTCTAGAGACCAATCAGATGCTCCAGACGCCCGGTACTGTCGCCTAGCGTTTCGGGATGCACATCCATACGGTCAAGTAACGTCAGCCAAAGGTTTGTCGTTGGAGTGCCTTTTGGGTACTTCAGGTATCGGCCCTGCTTCAGAGCGCCATTGCCGCGGCCCGCGATAAGAATAGGCAGATTGATGTGTGAATGCTCGCTGCCATCCGCAATGCCGCTGCCGTACACCACCATCGAATGATCCAGCAGAGTACCATCGCCTTCGGTAGTTGTTTTAAGTTTCCCAATGAAGTAAGCCAACTGCTCCGCGTGGAAAGTATTAATTTTTGTTACCTTCTCAATATTGACCTTATCGCCGCGGTGATGGGTGAGAGGGTGATGGGCTTCTGAAATACCGATCTCCTCATAAGTCCGCTGGCTGCCTTCGCGGCCGAACATGAAGGTCGCAGTGCGCGTGAGATCCGCCTGAATCGCGAGCACTTGAATATCGAACATTAATTTCAGGTAGTCCGCGTAGAGCACTGGAACACCGGCTGGCTTACTGATAGAAGGAGTAAATTGCCGTTCCTCATGCTGCGCTTTTTCAATGCGCTGCTCGATGTCGCGTACAGCAAAGAGGTACTCATCAATCTTGTGCTTGTCAGCCGTGCCTAAATCGCCCTGCAGCCTTTTGGTGTCTTCGTTGACAAAATCCAGAATGCTCTTCCTTCCCGCGGCACGGCGGGCGCGCACAGCGGGCGGCAGGGTCATATCTTCGGTGCCGAACATACGCTCAAAAACGGTGCGCGGGTTGGTCTCTGGAGGCATGGGGGACTCAGGAGTGCGCCAGGAAACGCTGTTCTGGTAGGCGCAACTATAGCCGCTGTCGCAAGCGCCCACGGTCCGACTGTCATCGCAGCCAAGTTCGATGGAACCGAATTTCGTCTTTGCACCGTGGTGAGCCGCAATGATCTGGTCCACCGACACACCCGCATGGATATCCGCGCCCGAAGTTTTCTTGGGGTGAACACCAGTGAGGTAGCAAGCACCTGCGCGGGCATGGTCGCCACCTCCGTCACCGAGTGCATAGCCGTTCTGATGATCCAGCCCCGCGATGACCGTTATGTCCTCGCGAAACGGTGTCAGGGGCTGCAGAATTCGCTTAAACTGAAAGTCCTTTTCGCCCCCGCTGGGAAACCACTCGTCCATAATCGCGCCGATGGGGATGTACGTGAAGAGAAGCCGATTAGGATACTGCGTTGCGGCCGCCCCGGGCGCCGCCATGGCAGGGACCATCGAATCGAGGAACGGCAGCGCAACAGCCGCGCCCAAACCTTTCAAAAAGATACGGCGCGGCAAATGCTTACGGGTTATGAACATCGGATCGGTCTCCTCTTCTCTGCTGAAATGGCAAACTCTTTACGATCTCAAGCACCAGGCTTGAGAAGCGGTAATTATCCTGGGCCAGTTTGGCGCTAACCGCCTTTACAGTCGGGCGATCAAAGGGCTCCAGACCACGGCCCAGCGCATAGGTCATCATCTTCTCCGTGATCGCTCTGCCGAATACCTGGGGCTCCCGCGCCAGCGAATCGGCGAGTTCCGCAGGGCCATGGAAAACCATGCCGTTGGTCAGAGTACCGGAGGCGTCGATGGGCGTCCTGGCATCCTCGGTTCTCCACTGGCCGATGGCGTCGAAATTCTCCATGCCAAAACCGATCGGGTCCATGCGGGAGTGGCACGAGGAGCAGACCGGGTTGGCGCGGTGCTCTTCCATCTGTTGCCGCAGCGGCTTCGAGGTACCTACGGTTGCCTCATCGAGCACGGGTACACCGGGGGGCGGCGGCGGAACGGACGCGTTCAGCAGGTTTTCGAGAACCCACTTGCCGCGCAACACCACCGACGTGCGAGTGGGGTACGACGAGACAGTGAGAACGCTGCCGTGAGTCAGGACGCCTGCTCGCGGGGTGCCTGTAAGGTCCACCTTGCGGAACTGTGGCCCCCAGACGCCCGGTATGCCATAAAACTCCGCGAGCTTTTCGTTGAGAAACGTATAGCGGGCGTTCAGGAAATCCAGCACGCTGCGATCTTCTCGCAGAATGTGGTCGACGAACATCTCTGTCTCTTGACGCTCGGACATCTTCAGATAGTCGTCAAACTGCCCGAAGCGGTTCAGGTCAGGCTTAACTGATTCAAGTGCACGGAACTGCAGCCACTGCCCGCCAAAATCCGAGACGAGACCACGAGATTTCGGATCTTTGAGCATGCGCTTCACTTGCGCTTTTAGCACCTCTGACCGACGGAGGGTTCTCTGCCCCGCTGCCCTGAGCAGTTCATCGTCAGGTGTGCTGCTCCAAAGGAAATAGGAAAGCCGCGAGGCGAGTTCATAGTCGTTGAGTACGTGCTGTACATCGCCTTTTAGCGGTGCCGGGTCGCGTTCGATGCGGAAGAGGAACTGAGGTGAAACCAGCACCGCCTGCAGAGCAGTTCCAATTGCCTGCTCAAACGAATCGCCGCGTTTACGTGCATTCGTCACTAGGGCGAGTAATCGGATGCTCTCAGTCGAAGTCACCGGTCGGCGGTAGGCTCTCGCCGCGAATCCCGAAACGATTCTCTGCGTGCAGGCTGAATCGTGCCCTGCGCACGTGAAGACCTTTCTCAGGCTCTCAGGGGAGGGCCCCTCTTTTTGCCTGAATGGACCTGTGATTTCAATGAAGTTGATCCGAAAGCTCACGTCAGTAATCAGCGGAGGCTTGGGACCCCGACGCGAAGCGAGTTCGGCCCGCCGTTTCTCCAGCGCCGCGATCTCTTCCGGGGTTGCGTCCGGCCTGGGTTTGAGGAACGCACCAACTTCCTGCGCTGGGGGTTCGGGCTGGGTATTTGGCTTATTTCCGCTGTATTTCACGGGTAAACCATCGTACTGATTCAAGGCTGACACCGCCACCCAGTGCTCACCCGCGGGCACATGAATATCAATAGTCTTGTCTGCGCCCTCAAGGCTTCCGAAATTGACCCCGGTGGTCGACGAATCGAATTTTTCAATGGTCCCGACTTGCTTGCCATCAATCCAGATCGCCACCGTCAGAGGGTCGGAGGGACGAGGACGGCTACCCTCCGGGTCTATGCGGAAGGTGTAGTCGCCTTCGGCCGGGAAGTAA
>JAOAPO010000077.1 GCA_025462945.1 Bryobacterales bacterium | reverse complement strand
TTCTTTGAGTGACGATGAGAGGCTCTATAAGACCGAAGCGGAGCGTACCGCGGAAGCGGCGCGCGATCCACTGAAGCTGATGGCTGCGCTGCTCGTTGAAGAGGGTATCTGCGAGAAGGCCGAACTCGAAGCCATGGAGCAAGAGCTTCGGGCGGAGATCTACGAGGATTCGAAGAGGGCTCTGAAAGCCGCCACTCCCGACCCGAAAACCGCACTCAAATTCCTGTATTCGGAAACGTGCGATCCCACTTCCGCAGCGTTCGATGTGCCTGCCCGTGGCGAGGGCCCCCAACGCACCATGGCGGATCTGATCAATGCCACTCTGCGTGAGGAGATGCGCCGGAACGATCGTATCGTCGTCTTCGGCGAAGATGTGGCCGACTGCAGCCGGGAGAGCAGCCTCGCCGAAGTGAAGGGTAAAGGCGGCGTTTTCAAGCTGACGGCCGGGCTACAAACTGAGTTCGGCAGCAGCCGCGTGTTCAACGCACCCATAGCTGAAGCGTCCATCATTGGCCGGGCGTCCGGTATGTCTGTGACGGGGCTGAAGCCGATTGTGGAAATTCAGTTCTTCGACTACATCTGGCCCGCGATGATGCAGCTTCGTGACGAACTGGCCTCGCTGCGCTGGCGGTCGAACGGAGGGTTCAGCGCCCCGATGGTGATTCGCGTCCCGATCGGCGGCTATCTGAACGGGGGGTCGATCTATCACAGCCAGAGCGGGGAGGTGACGTTTACGCATATCCCCGGCCTGCGGGTCGTTTTCCCGTCGAACGCGGAGGATGCCGCCGGGCTGCTGCGGACCGCGATCCGCTGCGAAGACCCCGTGTTGTTCCTGGAGCATAAGAAGCTTTACCGTGAGATGTACAACCGCTCACAACACCCTGGCGAGGAGTTCATGATCCCCTTCGGCAAGGCGCGCGTCGCCAAGCCGGGGGACTCTCTTACAGTCATCACTTACGGCGCAATTGTGCAGAAAGCATTGCTGGCTGCCCGCGAGATTGAAACGGCGAATCCCGGCCGGACCGTTGAAGTTATCGATCTGCGTTCCCTCAATCCCTATGACTGGAACGCGATTGAAACCAGCGTTCGCAAAACAAATCGCGTGATCGTGGCCCATGAAGACACGCTGAGCTTCGGCTATGGCGCGGAGCTTGCGGCACGTATCGCCGATGAGTTGTTTAGCGCGCTCGACGCGCCGGTGAAGCGAGTTGCAGCGCTCGACACGTGGGTCGGCTACCATCCCGATCTGGAAGATCGAATTCTGCCGCAGACCCGTGATCTGGTGAATACGATGGCGTCACTTCTGGCGTTTTAATTTTCTTTTGATGTTCTGAAACGCTGGCCGACCCTCCGCCACTAAATAACGTGAGGCTTCGGCCTTCAGTTATCGGCCCCGCAACGGAGAGCAGGCTGGTAACGAGAAAACCGTGTGGCGCTCGGAGGTGCCTGCGGTCCGCAAGACGAAAAGGGAGCGGCTCGGGGGCCACTCCCTTTTCGTTTTTACTGAGCTCTTAGTAAAGTACTCGCGTGCGAATGGTGCCGGGGATCTCATCCAGCATGCGGCGCAGACTGAGCGATTCTTCCGGACCCGGCGTCTCCACGTCGATCACCACATAACCGATTGCGGGATTCGTCTGCAGGTACTGCGCGGCGACGTTCACTTTGGCTTCCGAGAATACTGCGTTGATCCGCGACAGCATGCCGGGTTGGTTCCGGTGGATGTGCATGATGCGGTGATGACGCTGATGCTCAGGGAGCGAAACTTCCGGGAAATTGACGGCGGTGAGTGTCGAGCCGTTATTGCTGTAGCGGATCAGCTTATCCGCCACTTCGCGCCCAATGTTCTTCTGGGCCTCTTCGGTGCTGCCGGCGATATGCGGCGTCAGGATCACGTTCTCGTGCCCTCGGAGAGGCGACACGAACTCTTCCCCGCCAGTCTTCGGCTCCGACGGAAACACATCGACTGCAGCGCCACTCAGGTGTTCACTATGCAGCGCATCGGCTAAAGCCTCAATATCGACGACCGTGCCGCGGGCCGCATTGATCAGCGCAGCGCCTTTCTTCATGAGAGAAATCTCGCGAACTCCGATCATGTTTCGAGTCTGCGGAGTCTCCGGCACATGCAGCGTCACCACATCAGCGGAACTCAGCAGTTCCGCTAACGACACCACCTGCTTCGCGTTGCTCAGCGTCAGTTTCGATTCGATGTCGTAGAACAGCACCTGCATGCCGACCGCTTCCGCAAGCAGGCCCACCTGCGTTCCGATATGGCCGTAGCCGATGATGCCCAGAACCTTGCCCCGGACTTCATGTGAGCCCGTGGCAGTCTTGGCCCAGCCGCCCCGATGTGCATCCGCATTCCGGCGCGGGATGCCGCGCAGCAGGAAGATGATCTCGGCGAGCACCAGTTCGGCCACGCTGCGGGTGTTCGAGAACGGGGCGTTGAAGACCGGGATGCCGCGATCGCGCGCGGCAATCAGGTCCACCTGATTCGTGCCGATGCAGAAGCAGCCCACGGCGATCAGCTTATGCGCGTTCGCGAAGACCTGCGCCGTCAGATGTGTGGCAGAGCGAATCCCGATGAAATGCGCATCTTCCACGGCCTGCAGCAGTTTGGCTTCCGGCAGTGATTTTTTGTGGTACTCAAGGTCGGTATAGCCATCTGCATGGAAAGCTTCGACGGAAGAGGAATCTACGCCTTCGAGGAGTAGAACCTTGATCTTGTTTTTGGGGAGGGAAGTGGTGTTGCTCAACCTGACCAGTATCGCATTCCGTCGAAAACCGAACTGCGCGCAAAAGTAAAACGGCGGCGATCCGAAGATCGCCGCCGCTTCTGCTTACATCTGTGGCTTGCTTATTTCGGGCAACCCTTGGCGTTGACGTCCTTCTCAGGAACAGCCTGGAGACCGGTCACGCCCGCAGGCATGTCAGCTCCACCAGGGACGATCCAGATCTCCACACGCCGATACTGCGCGCGGGTATCTGCACCCTTGATGCTCGAACCGCCGCGTTCCTTCACGTCCGTGGAGGAACCGCAGAGGGCCGGGCGGGTTTCGGCTGACTGATCCGTACCGGCGGCCTTCCACATGATCCGGCTCAGGTCCAGCTGCGGGCAGATGCCCGTACCGGCGCTGAGAACGGCTGCGGCGTTGACGACGCGCGCTTCATCCATCTTCAGGCCAACACGGCCCTTTTCGGATTCATCGCGATGACCAACCAGGATGACCTTTGCCTGCGGATCGTTCCGCAGCATCGGGGTCAGCTGTTCGAGCAGAACACGCTTGGCGCAATTGTTCACGCGGGCGGACATCTGCGGGAAGATGATGTCGTCGAGACGACGCGCTTCCGACTTCAGGGTCACCGTGACATCGGCGGGTGCCGAGGCTGTCTGGCCCTTCTGGTCGGTTGCAGTGGCGGTCAGGCGGACCGTACGCGTCTGTTCGCGCAGGCGGTTCGACATATCGAACGAGATCGCCTTCGAATCGAAGTTCGAACCCGTTACACCTTCACCGGAGTAGCGAACCGTTGCCGGGCCGCCGCACTCTGAGCCTGTGGCGTTCGCATTCAGGGCGATGGTGCTGCCGTACGGAACAGTGGCGGGTGAGACTGCGAAACGAACCGTGGGAGGCGTCAGGGGCTTCACAACCACTGTGACGGGGTTGGAGGTTGCCGAAGAATCGGGATCGGCGACGCTGACACGAACCGTAACAGTCTGGGTGCCGGAGGTGGTGGTCGGAACCGTGAACGAGGCACCATTCCCACCAGCGACGGGCGAACCATTGACCATCCACTGATAGGTGGGGGTCTGGGTTGGCAGCCAGCCTTCAGCAGCAGCCGTCAAACGAACGTTCCCGCCAGGGCAGACCGACTCGGCGCCGGTGACACCGGTGACGCGTATGTTGGCCTGTGGGGCTGGCGCGGGCGGCGGCGGTGCGGGAGCCGGGGGAGGAGGCGGCTCATGATAACGGAACCGGAAGGTCACGCCAACGCTCGCAGTGAGCGAGTTTTCGTGGCGGGGACCGGCGGGCAGGAAATAGCTTCCGACCGGGCCGGGAACGCCGTTGAGGTTGAAGTGCGGCGAGCCTGACCGAACACCTGTCAGGTCGAAACGAACACCGTAGTGGCGGCTCGAATTGACCTTCATGCCAATTCCGTAGACGAGCGCGGTAACGCCCGTTGTTTTGACCTGGGCTCCGGGGATCCCGGCTGCTGGCCGGTACCACATATAGCCCGGTCCGACCATGATGAATGGCCGGTACTTCGCGTCGCGCGGCGTCAGGTTCAAAACGCCGGCACCGTAAATCATCGACTGGCGGCTCTTGAACTCGTTATAGTTCGACGATCCGATCGGCTGCAAAAGCAGGTTGTTGTAACCGAGCTTCAGTCCCTGTTCGAGGCCGATGTACTTATGCACTTCCTCGGTGAGTCGCTCGCCCCACGA
>JAOAPO010000052.1 GCA_025462945.1 Bryobacterales bacterium | reverse complement strand
TTGCGCCTCAGCGTACGCGGGTGGACCGTAACGGTGTGCGAGGCGGGCTCAAGCTTTGGCGGCAAGATGAACTGCCACCGGGAGGGGGGGTACACGTTCGACACGGGTCCGTCTCTGATAACCATGCCGGACGTGTTCGAGGAGCTCTACAGGGCGGCCGGCGAGCGACTGGAAGATCACATCACGCTGGTTCGGATGGATCCACATGCGGAGTACCGGTTTGCGGATGGCGCGAAGATCACCTGCCCCTGCAGCACCGCCGAGTGGCGCGATACGATCCGGCAGGTTGAGCCACGGGATGTAGCGGGATTCGATCAGCTTCACGCGCTGGGACGGAAGCTGTATGAACTGTCGCGCCGAACGTTTTTCAGGCGCAGTCCGTTCGAGCGGCCCGATCTGGCCGGGCTGGCTGCGCTGCGATTCCTGCCGGTCTCACGCGGCTGGGGTAATTATGCAGATACGGTGGCTGGATTCTTTCGCAGCCCGTGGTTGCGTCAGATCTACAATCGGTATCCCACTTACGTGGGTTCGTCACCTTACTCGTGCCCGGCTACGCTGCTCATCATTCCGTTTCTGGAGCGCGATCTGGGTGCCTGGTATGTTCGCGGGGGGCTTTACAAGATTGTGGAGAGTCTGGTGGGGCTGGCTCTGCGGCAGAGTGTGGAACTGCGCGCGAACTCGCGCGTGACGGAGATTGAGACGAGTCGAGGAGCCGTGTTGGGGGTGCGTCTGGAGGACGGTTCCAGGCTGGCTGCGGATGCGGTCGTGATGAACGGAGATGTGGCCACGGCCGGTGCGCTGCTGGGAGATCAGTTGGCATATCCGGAGCTGTCTGACCGGCCAGCGTCGCGCTCATTGTCGGGGCTCGTTCTGCTTCGCGGAGTCCGCATGAGGCCCCCGGGCCTGGGACACCATACTGTGCTGTTCTCAAGCGATTACCGGGCCGAGTTCGACGATCTGTTCGCACTGCGGAGGTTCCCTGCGGAGCCGACCGTCTACATCAGTGCTCCTGCGGCGAGCGATCCGTCGGTAGCTCCACCGGGGGGTGACGCGCTTTTCATCATGGCGAATGCTCCCGCCAACAGTGAGGACTGGACGCAGGCGCGAGTCGATGCCGCGACGCGAAGGGTTTCTGAAGTCGTCTCACGAGCCGGTATCAATGCGGATGCCGCCGAAGTCGCGAGCGTATGGAGTCCGGCACGCCTCGCCCGAACTTACCTCGCCCCGGGTGGCGCGATCTACGGCACGCACTCGCACGGCTGGAAACATGCGTTTCTGCGGCCGCCGAACCGATCGGCGAAGGTGGGCGGCCTCTACTTTGTCGGCGGCAGCACGCATCCAGGGGGCGGGACGCCGACGGTGCTGATGTCGGCCAGGATCACGGCTGAAATGCTGCTGTCAGCAAAGCAGGCATGAGATTCCGGTACATCCGCCGGGGACTGATCGCCGCATACGTAATCATGTGGTTCGGTGGAGTTTTCGGGCCGCCGAACCCTCCGGCATGGGCTTCCCCGTTGTTCCTTTTGCTGAGTGCCGCGATTGTCAGTGTGGATGCGGCCGAGGTATGGCCGCTGATTCTGTTCGCCATTGGAGGCTTCGCTGCCGAAGCTGTGGGTGTCCATACGGGCGTGCCCTTCGGCCGCTACAGCTATTCGCAGATACTTGCGCCTTCCGCAGGCGGCGTACCGCTGGCAATCGCGTGTGCCTGGCTGACGCTGCTGGCTGCCGCCCGGGACATTGCGTGGCGATTCGCTGGCCGACGTTGGGTGGCGGTGCTTGCCGGCGCCGCTCTGATGACGGCGGCGGATTTGCTGATCGATCCGGTTGCAACGAGGGTCCTCCACTTCTGGACCTGGCATCAGCCGGGCATTTTTTACGGCGTGCCGCTGGTGAACTTTGCCGGCTGGTTTGGGGTGAGCTGCTTGTTGCTGGCGATCGCCGGGAGGCCTCAGAGAGGGTCCGGCACAGCGCCTTTGGTGGGGTTGTCGGTACTGGTGTTCTTCGCCATCGCCGCGATGGGACGCTAGTTTCCCGGGAGTCACAACTCAGGTAAGATTACCGGCTGTTAAGCGGATGACAATCCGGCGCGCTTTGTGCTGTAGCGGCTCCCCGATGGAGCGCTTTGCGTTGTATACTCGGCTGGCGTAAGGACCTGGTCCGTGATGCGGACATGACAGAGGGGGTCGTGATGCGACGTCTGTTTACGTGCCTTGGCATTGAATTGCTGAGTGCTCTTCTTCTCTTTGGTCAAGCCGGAACGGGAGAAATCAATGGTTCTGTTACCGACCCGGCTGGTGCCGCTGTCTCTGGTGCCATCGTCAACATCTCGAGCGCCGCAACCGGCGTACAGCGCTCGCTCACAAGCAATGCGGAAGGGCGATACTCTGCCCCCGCCTTGCTGCCTGGAGTGTACGCTGTCCGGGTTGAGGCACCCGGTTTCAGCGCTCAGAATCGGACAGCGGTGCAGTTGCAAACAGGGCAGGTACTGAGCCTCGATTTTGCGATGCAACTCGGTAATGTGGCCGAGACCGTGGAGGTCACCACTGCCGCTCCCGTGCTGGATACGGAGACGACCTCGGTGGGCACGGTGATCGAGAACAGGCGGATCGTGGAACTGCCGCTCAACGGGCGCAACTACCTGCAGCTCGCGTCGCTGATCCCGGGTGCGACGACCAACGGGCCTGCGTCATCGCAAGGCCAGCAGCGCATGGGGGGCGCACGCAACAGCTTCGCCCTGAACGTGGCCGGCCAGAGGGTTCACTTCAACCACTACGCGCTCGACGGCATGGAGAATACGGACCCGAACTTCAACACCTATCTGTTCCTGCCGTCGATTGACGCGCTGCAGGAGTTCAAAGTGGAAAGCGGGGTGTTTGGTGCCGAATACGGACGCGGTATTGCCCAGGTGAACGTTTCGACCAGGGCCGGGACCAATCAGTTCCATGGCGTGGCCTTCGAGTTTTTGCGCAACTCGTACTTCGATGCGAGGAACTTTTTTGCGCGTGTCAATCCGCCATTCAAACGAAATCAGTTCGGCGGTACGTTCTCTGGCCCCATCATTATTCCGAAACTCGTTAACGGTAAGGACAAGCTCTTCTTCATGTTCAACTACGAAGGCCTTCGCGAGCGACGGGCGCTCACGCAAACGGGCACGCTGCCGGATGCGCGGTATCGCTCGGGCAACTTCCTGTTCCTGAACCGTACGGCACCGCTCCGTGACCCGCTGAACCCGGGAGCTACGTTCCCGAACCAAACCATTCCAGAGAGTCGGGTGAGCCCGATATCCCGCCGAGTGCTGAACGAGTTTTTTCCGCTGCCGAACCAGGCCGGATCAGGTGCGCTGGGAATCGCGAACAACTACCTGAACGACGAGGGCCGGAGTACGGACGGCGACCAGTTCACGGTGCGGGGCGACTGGACGGGGACTCGCAACCAGACCTACTTCTTTCGGTTCAGCCAGACTCAGGAGCCACAATACATTCCCTCGGCGATAGCAACTCAGGGCAACAACGTGGCGATTCTGGGGCAACAGGGCGTGCTGGGCCATACCCTCGTGATCGGCGCAAACAAGGTGAATGAGTTCAAATTCGGCATGAACTACTTCAACTCACGCAATATCCAGCAGCGGGCATTCCAGCGTAACGTGGTGGGTGAACTCGGACTGCAGGGCGTTTCGCAGGACCCCCTGTTCTGGGGTATCCCTGTCTTCCAGATTTCTGGTTTCGCCAACATCGGGGAGTGTAACGACTGCCCGTTCGTCAACTGGAATACGACATTCCAGTGGACGGACAACTTCTCCTGGAACATCGGCAAGCACAACATCAAAGTGGGAGGCGAGTATCGCCGTCTTCGCTATAACCAGATTGGCGCCGTGGTTCCGCGCGGGCGCTTCAGCTGGAACGGTCAGTATACGGGCGAGGCCATGGCGGATATGCTGCTGGGCGTTATGTCTGCGACCGAAGGACAGGTAGGTGCCCCTGTTGCTAACTTTCGCAATAACTACGGCGCCCTTTATGCGCAGGACACCTGGCGTATGACGCCGAAGCTCACCATGAACTGGGGTTTGCGCTATGAGTACGAATCACCCTTCTACGATAAACACGACGCCATCGTGAATGTAGACTTCCGGTGGGATAACTCGATAGAGCCAGTGTTCGTCCGGGCCGGTACAGGGAATGTGCTCGAAGGCAATCCTGCCTTCCCGCCTCCACCGGGCTGGCAGCTGGTGCGCGACGGGCGCTATGCCCGCGGCGCAGGCAAACCGGACCGGAACGCTTATGGGCCGCGGCCGGGCCTCGCTGACCAGTGGAGTACGAAGACCGAAGTGCGCGGCGGTGCCGGAATCTACCCC
>JAOAPO010000038.1 GCA_025462945.1 Bryobacterales bacterium | reverse complement strand
GAGGGTCGATCTGAACCTGGTACTGCTTGACCAGTCCGCCGAAGGGCGTCACATCGGCGATGCCGGGAACCTGCAGGAAACGAGGCACAACAACCCAGTCCTGAAGTTCCCGGAGCTGAACCTCGGTGAGTCCGGGACCTTCAAGCGAGTAACGGTAGAGTTCGCCAATGGGGGTCGACATGGGTCCGAGGCCAGGCGTCACGCCGTCGGGGAGATCGGCATCGCGGAGTTTCTCGAGCACGACCTGCCGGGCGAAGTAGTCGTCGGTGCCGTAGGCGAAGGTGAGTTCCACAACGGAGAGTCCGAAGATGGTCCGGGATCGGCGCGCGATCACCGAGGGCACGCTGTTCATCGCACGTTCGAGCGGCACGGTGACCTGCTGCTCGACTTCTTCGGCGGCGCGACCGGGATAGAGGGTGACGATGACGACCTGCGTATCGGAGATGTCGGGATAAGCCTCGACGCGAAGCTGGCCGAAGGACCAGATTCCGAGACCTGCGAGGACAACGCCGAGGAGCAGGGTGACAAACCGCTGCTCGAGGGCAAAGCGCAATAGTTTGGCTATCATGTCGTTGTCCTAGAAGCTTTTGAGCAGCATGGCCCCGTCGACGACGATCCGGTCGCCTGGGTGGAGCCCGGTGAGGACGCCCAGCGAGCCTTTGCTCGGGCTGCTGAGTGTTACCGCCACGGGATCGAAGACACCGGGCGAGGCCTCGCGATAGACGAGGGTCTGCTTCTCCTCCTGAACGACCGCGGCAGAAGGGATGACCGGCATGCGGCGGCTTGCTTCAATATGGCGGATCCGGCCATACATTTCAGGGCGCAGCCGGCCCTGAGCGTTGGCGACTTCGGCGTAGACCTTGACGGTGCGGGTGGTTGGGTCCACGGCGTCGGCAATACGGGTCACGCGGGCCGGGAACGTTTCTCCGGGCCACGCGGTGAGTTCCACTTCGAGGCGTTCACCCCGCTCGATCTTGCGGATGGAGGTTTCGGGGACTTCGGAGACGACCCACAGAGAACTGAGGTCAGAGATCGTCATGACGGCATTGCTGGTGTCGTTGCGGTACTCGCCGGGGACGACGGTCATATCGATGACCTTGCCGGAGATGGGCGCGCGCACGTCGATCTTCTGGCGAAAGGCGAGACCTTTGAGACCAAGGATGTCCAGTCTGGAATAGGCCTGGTTTTTCGCGGCTTCGGCTTGTTCGAGGGCCGCTTTGGCCTGGGAGAGACCGGCCTCGGCGGCGAGGACGTCCTTTTTGGCGACGGCCAGGCCAGCGAACAGTTCCTTTTCGCGGTCGTAGTCAGACTGCGCTTTGATGAGGGAGACGCGCGACTGGGTGAGCGCGGCATCGGATTGCAGAGCGGCGGAAATTGCAAGGTCGGCTTCGGAACTTTCCAACTGCAGGACAGGCTGCCCCTGCTTCACGTTGTCGCCGATGCGCACCAAAGTGCTGACGATCTTGCCGGTAACGGGCAGCATAACGCGCGAGACCTGGTTCGGATTCACGTCGATCTTGCCGGGAGCGATGACCTCATCTATGGGGACATCCTGCTCCGCTATGGCGGCGACGTGGATCTGTTGCAGTTTCGGCGAGTCGGGCGGGATGGTGACGCGTCCGGCAACGGGTGAGGCTGCGTCGGCATCCACCACGCCTGCCGCAGGCGCATGTTTTTTCGTCGTGCAGCCGGCTCCAGAGCAGGCGAGCGCGAGTACCGTAAGCAGAGTAATCTTTTTCATCGTCGTGTCCTCAGCGAGAAAGCTCATGGCAGGGGCCTCCCGATAGCCTGTTCCAGCTGCCAAAGTGCGAGTGTGTAAGCGGCGCGGGCCTGATTGGCAGCGACCGCGGATTGACTGGCGATGCGTTGTGCATCGAGAAGTTCGAAGAGGCTGGCTTCGCCCTTCTGATAACTGAACTCCAGGATGCTCCTGACCTTTTCGGTATTGGCAACGCCCTCGTTGCCATAGATGGCCAGGCTTCTCTGAGCGGCGAGATAAGCCTGCCACGCCTTTTCCACGTCGGTCGACGCCTGGTTTTCGAGCTGTCGAAGCTGCGCTTCGGCGGTTCGCTGCTGGGCGACGGCCTAGAGGGCGAGGGCCTTCTGGTTGTTGTAGACGAAAAGCGGAAACTCGGCGATCACACCGGCGGAATGGTCGCTCCCGACTCTTTGGTACTCGAAACCGACGGCGACGTCGCGCTTGCGTTGCGCCTCTGCCAGAGCGGTACCTCGCTGACCGGCGCGAAGTGCGGCGCGCGCGGCTACCACATCGGGCCGCTCCGTGAGAGCGAACTGGCGGAGTTCTTCCAGAGTGGTGAGTACCGGCGTGGTTCGAAAGGCGCCATCGATTTGAAGGGGGGATTCGATGGCAGGAGCATTCGCAATCGGAGTAACGACCGGAGCCGCGTCCTGCGGTCTCAGGTTGAGAAGGTTCAGGATGTCGCGAACGGCCTGTTGGTAGGCCGTCTGAGAATCGAGCACCGCCTGTTTATAGGGGAGGCGCGCGGCGCGAACGCGCATGAGTTCCACTTCGGGCAGATCTCCAGCGGCGAGGCGGACGTTGGTCAGGCGCTCGGTTTGCCCGTATTGGGCGTCGATCGTCTGAGCCAGGTTGAGGTTTTCACGGGCGAGGATCGCCACCGTGAAAGCCTGTCGCAACTGGAAGAGTTGGGTGCGAAAGGTGTCAGCGATCTGAGCTCTGGAAACGTCGACAATGGCGTCAGCCTGCTCACTGCGTATCTCCCGCTTCCCTCCGCGCTCGATGACTTTCGTGACCATCGCGGTGTAGACGGGATTGCTGGCGGCGCTGGGACTGCTGTCAAAGAAGCGAGGGTAGCTGCCCGGAACGGGCGACCAGAAAGGCACCTGCTCGGCGGCCACGTGGACGATGGGATTGGGCTTGTAACCGACGATTTGCCGAAGTGCCTGACTGACCTCCAGTTGGTAGCGGCTGGCGGCGACGGCCTGGCTTCGCTGCATCAACAGCTGTTCCGCCGCTTCGAGCGTCAGAACGCCTCGGATCGCCGGCGTCTGCCCCAGTAAAGGCACGTTTCCTAAAACAAAAAGCAACAGCACACACGCAGGGTTGCGGTGCTTCACAAGCTCCTCCTGAACTGACCTGGATGGCGGGATTACAGACCGGCAACCCGCGAAAAGGATCGGGCCGGCAACGAGCGTTTGAGAGTGGGTGGTTTAGAGGAGTGCGTTGGGAGGCGGGCGGATATAAAAAGCCCCGCGTGCGTGCGTCGCGGAGTGGCCGCTCGCGCGTGTGGGGGTGAGTAGAGACTGGGAAGCGAGAGGTGCGCTGCCGACGGGAGCGGCGACGAGTTCATCGCCGGACGCGGCGAGCGCGTCAGAGCGCGCTTCCTCGGGCAGACCTTCACGGAGTTGGGCGCCGTGGCCCCATACCCAAAGTTGACGATGGGAGGGGTCGCCTTCGGTGAAGACGCCATTGCCATCGTTCATCCAGACGCTGATGCCCTGGCCCGTTACGCGGGAGGTGAAGACGAGATCGAGATCCAGATCGCCGTCGATATCGCGAGCAGTAACAGTGAATCCGCCGCCTGGGCCTGAAACATTGAGCGTCTGCCTGACGTGTGAACGGCTAAGACGAACCTCGACAGTATGGCCGGATTTGTGGGCCTGACGGTGAGAAGGGCTGACGATGAAATCGGCCTGGCGATCGCCGTCCAGATCCGCGCCAGTGAACTCACTGCCACTCGTTACCAGGTCGCCGACGAGGCTTACGCCTTCTTCGGTGCTCTGCTGCTGTGCATGGGCCGGCAGCGAGGAGAACAGCGCGACAAGTGCGAGCGGCAGAAGTCCGAGCGTCCGCGGGTGCCGAAGAGTATCGAGCCGAGATGTGCTGAACAGGTCCACGGTGGCGACTTGACCAAAGGATAACAGGCGTGAGCTGCGCATTTCGACGAGGAGATTAGAATCCGCTGTGGGTCTGCGGCACGAATGGCGACCGGACCACCATAAATTTAACTAATCGATTCATCTAACAAAATAAATTTGCCTAATTCATCCGTGCTCCGCATAATGGAATGGGAGTACCTTCCCACCTTGAAAACTGGAGCGAATCTCATGGACGCACACAACCGCGTATGGATCTTCGATACCACTCTCCGCGACGGCGAGCAGTCCCCGGGCTGCTCAATGACCGTTCCCGAGAAGCTGAAAATGGCCGCCAGGCTTGTCGACCTCGGAGTCGACATCATGGAGGCCGGCTTTCCGATCGCATCACAGGGTGATTTCGAGGCTGTTCGCGCGGTCAGCAGCGAGTTCCGCGAAACACGCGTAGCGGCGCTGGCGCGGTGCACCGCCAAGGACGTAGAGCGGGCCGCCGAAGCCCTGAAGTCGGCAACCCGCCCCCGCATCCACACCTTCCTCGCGACCAGTGACATTCACCTCAAGTACAAGCTGAAGAAATCGCGGCAGCAGGTTCTGGACGACGCTTGTGCCGCCGTACGCCTGGCACGTACCTTCGTTGATGACGTTGAATTCTCGGCAGAAGACGGTGCCCGCACCGATCCTGATTATCTGGAGCAGATTTCGCGCGCTGTTGTGGCCGAAGGTGCCGGAGTGGTCAACATCCCCGATACTGTGGGCTATTCGACACCCGAAGAATACGCCACAATCATTGGCCGCGTCGTGAAAGCTTTGGGCGATACGGCGATTGTCAGTGTCCACTGCCATGACGATTTGGGCCTCGCCGTAGCGAATTCGCTGGCCGCCGTGCAGGCAGGCGCACGCCAGGTGGAATGCACGATGAACGGCATCGGTGAGCGCGCCGGCAACTGCTCGCTCGAAGAAATCGTAATGGTGATGAAGACGCGCAACGACCGGTATCCGTATGTGACCGGGATCAACGCGGACCAGCTCTACAAAGCCAGCCAAACGCTGTCTTCGATCATTACTTTCGGACCTCAACCGAACAAAGCCATTGTGGGCCGGAACGCGTTTGCGCACGAGGCGGGCATCCATCAGGACGGGTATCTGAAAGAGCGCACGACGTACGAGATCATCGATCCGAAGACCGTCGGGGTACCAGAGGGTAAACTGGTTCTCGGCAAGCACTCCGGGCGGCACGCACTCAAGAATCGTCTGGAAGATCTCGGCTTCATCTTAAGCAAAGAAGAACTGGATTTCGTCTATCTCGAAATCACGACGCTCGCCGATAACAAGAAGGGCCTGATGGACGAAGAAATCGCCGATCTTGCCCGACGCAGCCAGCAAGTGCCCGCATAATTTCCAGGAGAAACGTTTGAACCTCAATATTCTTGTCCTTCCCGGTGACGGTATCGGAACCGAAGTCACCCGGGAAGCCGTTAAAGTCCTGCGCACCGTGGCCGAAAAGTGGGGCCACTCGCTGACCATTCGCGAGGGGCTGCTTGGCGGTATCGCAATTCACAAGACCGGCGGACCGTTCCCGGAAGAGACCGCGAAGCTTGCGGTGGAAGCGGATGCCGTCCTGATGGGCGCGGTTGGCCTGCCGGAGTTCGACAACTGGCCGCCGGAGAAGCGGCCGGAGCGCGGGCTCCTCGGTATTCGCAAGACGATGGGTGTCTATGCGAATCTGCGGCCCGTTCGCAGCTATGCGGCTCTGCTGGAATCCTCGCCGCTGAAGAACCACCTGGTCGACGGCGTGGACATGATCATCGTGCGCGAACTGAATTCGGGAATTTATTACGGCACTCCGCGCGGCATCTATGAAGATGGTCCGGAGCCCCGCGCTGTGAACACGATGAGTTACACGCAAAGCGAGATCGATCGCGTGGCTCGGATGGCTTTCGAACTGGCTCGGAAGCGGCGGAAGAAGCTGACCTCCGTGGACAAATCGAACGTTCTCGAGACCTCGCAGTTGTGGCGGCGGGTGGTGATCCAGGTGGCGAAGGATTATCCGGATGTCGAACTTGATCACCTGCTGGTGGACAACGCGGCGATGCAACTGGTCTTGAATCCGAAGCGCTTCGACGTGATGGTCACGGAGAACATGTTCGGCGACATCCTGTCTGACGAGGGCGCGATCCTGGCGGGCTCCATCGGCATGCTGCCTTCAGCGTCAATTGGCGCGAAGAAAGCCAACGGAGCATGGGTGGGTCTGTACGAGCCCGTACATGGCTCAGCCCCGGACATTGCGGGACAGGATAAAGCCAATCCGTTCGGTGCGATCGGGTCGGTTGCGGCGCTGCTGGAATACAGTTTTGGTCTGACCGAGGAAGCCGCTGCGGTGAACCGCGCGACGGAACTGGTGCTCTCGAGTGGTCGAGTTACAGCCGACCTCAAGCCCGCCGGAACCCCGGCAACGACGGAACAGGTAGGAGAAGCAGTATGTCAGGCGCTTTAACACTCTCTCAAAAAGTTTGGAACTCTCACATCGTTCGTGAGCAGCCCGGTGAGCCGTCGCTGATCTATATCGACTTGCACCTGGTTCATGAGGTCACTTCCCCCCAGGCGTTTTCGGGCCTGCGCGAGCGCGGCTTGAAGGTGCGTCGCCCGGATCTGACGGTCGCCACGACGGACCACAGCATCCCAACGACGGACCGTTCGCTGCCGATTCTTGATCCGATCGCGGCCAAGCAGGTGGCTCAGCTGCAGACGAACTGCGATGAGTTCGGCGTGCCGTGTTTCGGTGTGCATTCGCAGGATCAGGGCGTGGTTCACGTGATTGGACCGGAGCTTGGTTTGACGCAGCCGGGTATGACCGTGGTTTGCGGTGACAGCCATACGGCGACTCACGGCGCTTTCGGCGCACTGGCTTTCGGTATCGGAACCAGCGAAGTCGAGAATGTGCTCGCCACGCAGACGCTTCTGCAGCGTCCGTCGAAGCCTTTCAGGGTGACGGTGGATGGTCAGCTGAAACCGGGCGTTTCTGCCAAGGACATCATCCTGGCCCTTTGCGCCAAAGTTGGCATCGGCGGCGGTACCGGGTGCGTCTTCGAATACACGGGCAGCACGATTCGCGGACTCGATATGGAAGGCCGGATGACGGTCTCGAATATGTCGATCGAGGCCGGTGCGCGCGCCGGTATGGTGGCTCCGGACGACACGACGTTCCAGTATCTGCATGGTCGCCGTCACGCGCCCAAGGGTGCTGCCTGGGATGCGGCCGTCGCTCGCTGGAAGCAGTTGCCGACCGACGAAGGCGCCGTGTTCGATCACGAAGTTTCGATCGATGGAAATACGCTGGAGCCAATGATCACGTGGGGCACGAATCCGGGTATGGGCGTTTCCATCTCGGGCGCGGTGCCGGATCCGCACTCGATAGTGGACGCGCTCGAGCGTGACGCCGTCATGAAGGCACTCGCTTACATGGGACTGGAAGCGGGCAAGCCGATTCTTGGCCGCCCGGTGAACGTCGTGTTTATCGGCAGCTGCACCAACTCGCGGATCACGGATCTTCGCGCTGCCGCTGCGATCATCAAAGGCCGCAAGGTAAGTCCGAATGTTCGGGTGATGGTTGTGCCGGGCTCGCAGGATGTGAAGCGTCAGGCCATCGCTGAGGGACTTCCGGAGATCTTCCGGGCAGCCGGCTGCGACTACCGTGAACCGGGTTGCTCGATGTGTATCGCGATGAATGGCGATCAACTGCAGCCGGGCGAGTACAGCGTTTCCACCTCGAACCGCAATTTCGAAGGCCGGCAAGGCAAAGGCGGACGCACTTTCCTGGCTTCGCCGCAGACTGCTGCTGCATCGGCCCTGACGGGCGTAGTCACTGACGTGAGGACACTATTTTGAAGCCGTTTACCGCATTTGAGTCGAAGCTGGTACCGCTTCCCAAAAACAACATCGATACCGATCAGATTATCCCGGCTCGGTTTCTGAAGACCACATCGAAGGAAGGTCTGGATAAGAACCTTTTTAGCGACTGGCGTCTGGAGCCGGACTTCATTTTGAACACGCCCCGAGGTCAGGGCAAGCAGATTCTGCTGGCCGGCGACAACTTCGGCTGCGGCAGTTCTCGTGAGCATGCGCCCTGGGCTTTGACGCAGTTCGGCTTTCGGGCGGTGATCAGTACGAGCTTCGCGGACATCTTCAAAGAAAATTCGCTCAAGAACTCCTTGATCCCGATCGTAGTTCCGGCGGATGTTCACGCGAAGTTATTCGCGTTGCCGGAAGACGCCGTCGTGAAGGTGGATCTGGCGCGCGAGTGCATTGTTCTGCCGGACGGCCAGGAAGTCAGCTTCCCTGTGCCCGCGTTTTCGAAGAGCTGTTTATTGCAGGGCGTGGATGAACTGGGCTGGATACTCAACAAGGCGGATGCAATCGCCGCCTTCGAGGCCACTCACCCGGCGATGATCAACACGCTCGCTTAGCTACGCCACAGCTGGGTCAGCGCAACAGGAATTCAGGGGACGGCGCCGGCTTCGACACGGCGGAGCTTCGGGCGACATGCGGGTGCCGTGGCCGGCACCGTCGGTCTGGCGCACGGAATCTCTGGTCGCAATCCTGGCAGCGGTACTGGCGAAGCCCGGTTAGGAAAATGAGCACGCGCTCAAAACCGGACTTCTGACGGATCATGAGGAACTCTGACCGACACGTTGGGCATTGCATACCCGGCTATCGTCAGAGTTCCTTCAGAACTTTAGGCTGCTTGCAAATTTATTGCCTGCTAACTACGTCGATACAGGCGAGGCAGAAGGCGGGCAGGTCATCAGGCTTACGTGACGTCACCAAATTTCCGTCCACAACGACCTCTGCGTCTTCCCAAAGTGCACCGGCGTTCACCACATCGTCTTTAATCGCCATGAACGATGTCGCCCGCTTGCCGCGAAGGACATTGGCGGAGCAAAGCACCCACGGACCGTGGCAAATCGCGGCCGCGAGCTTGCCTTGGGCGGAGACCTGTTTCACGAAGTCGATGGCAGCGGGGTGGCGGCGAATGAAATCGGGCGCAAAGCCGCCTGGCGCGATCACTCCGTCGAAATCTTCCGCGCGGGCGGCATCGTAGGAGAGCTCTGACCGGCAGGGATAGCCGAGCTTGCTGTTGTAAGTTTCACCGGCTTTCGCGGCGATGGTGACGACTTCGGCGCCTGCCTCACGGAGGCGGTAAACCGGGTACCAGACTTCCATCTCCTGATACATCTGGTCCACCAGCATGGCGATGCGTTTCCCTTTGAGTTGCATACCCCGATCTTAGCGCCCTGAGTGCTATTCTGGCCGTCGTGGAGGCTCCTTCAACCCGCAAGTTACTGGACTTGCTTGGCCGCAAGCCAACAGACCTCGAACTGGACTCAGCCGCACTGGAAATCGCGCGGATCGAAGACCCTGAGCTGGATGCGTCCCAGTACATTAACTTGCTGGACCAGCATGCGTTCGAGATTGCCATTAGGGCCGAGGATCTCTCGGACGGCCGCAACTTCGTGGAAACCGCCAACGCTTATCTGTTCGGAGAACTGGCGTTCCGCGGCAATCAAGAAGATTACTATTCGGCCGACAACAGCTTTCTGAACCGCGTCCTGGAGACGCGTCTTGGTATCCCCATCACCCTTTCGCTGGTGTACATGGAGGTGGCGCGGCGTCTGGCGAAGCCGGTGTATGGGATCGCTCTGCCGGGGCATTTCGTGATCCGGTACAACGACGGAGCCTACTCCACGTTCATCGACCCCTTTCATGGCGGGGTCCTGACCGACGAGGAAGGCTGTCGCGCTCTTGCCTGGGTGGAGTCACTCGATGCGTCGATGCTTGCACCCGTGGACCACCGCACAATTGTGATGCGGATGATCAACAACCTGCGCAATACGTACTTTTCGAACAAAGACTCTGCCAAGGCGCTCAGGTTGCTGGATCTGCTGATTGCGGCTGAGCCGGAGCGCGCGGACGAGCACAAGCAACGCGGCGTGGCGTTGCTGCACCTGCGACGCGTCCCGGAGGCGGTGGGCGCTTTCCGGCGGTATCTGGAGTTGCGCCCCGACGCTCCGGATCGCGAGGCCATCGAGGATCAACTCAAGTCGCTGGGCCAGTGGCTGGCTTCACGCAACTAGGTCAGAGTGAGAACGCATCGCGCAGGTGCTGGATGAGCTTGCCGGTAACCGTGACGACGTCGAAACGGGCCTTCTCAGGGTCCACATCGGCGCGACGGAGATAATCCCGGGCGGCGCGGCGGAGTGCTCTGATCTTCTCGGCGTCAACGGACCGTTCCGGAGCGCTGCCATCGTAAGTCGCGCGCGCTTTCACTTCCACAAAGACAAGACGGTTCATGGCGGGGTCCGGGGCGGCGTCCCAGACGATCAGATCGATCTCGCCGCCGCCCTGTGGCGGTCGCCAGTTGCGTGCTGCCACGACGAAGCCGTTGCTGCGCAGATAGCGATGTGCGAGATCTTCCCCCCGCTTGCCGACGTCTCTGTGCCGGCTAAACCGCAGTTGGTCGGCGAACCTGTACAGGGGGGCCAACAGGTTCAAACTCGAACTCCATCACCTTGCCGCGGATCACGTAGCAGAGATAGAACTCCCAAAATTTGCGGAAGCGCGGAAAGCGATTGATCAGAAGCTGGAAGCCGAGCCATTTCCACAGATTAAGTAGCTTCACGTGCACTTTTTTCTCAATGAATTTGGCCTCGGTGTAGTACCCGAAGCCGCCGTCGTTCGAGCCGAAGTAGCGAAACGAGAAGCTGTTGAGGTGGTGCTTGTGGGTGGGATCGCAGAAAGAACTGTAGTCGGTGTAGTGGGGAGTCTCAATGCGGATGGTGCCGCCGGGCCGCACGAGCCGGTGGAACTCCTCCATCGTGCGCACAACATCGGTCACGTGTTCGATGACATGGATGGCGCGCAGCCCGTCGAAGGTACGGTCAGCGAACGGGTACGGGAAGCGATCTAAATCGCAAATCACGTCGGCGGCGCTCGCGGAATTGAAGTCGATTCCTACGGAACCAGGGTACTTCTTAATACCGCAACCGACATCGAGGATTCTTGCCAAGCTTTCAGGGTAGCAATGTGGTGCGGGTCTACCAGTGGTACTTCAGGCCGAAGATACCGCCGTACACCTGACCGGAGTAGTAGTAGTCCTTCTTCGGGCTGGTCTTGAAGCCGACGACTTTGCCGCCGCCGAAGAACTCCAGCTTGCCCCTGCGATACGAGACAGTGCCTTCACCATCCCAGAGCGCAGAGCCATGCGGCAGGCCGAAACCGGAGCCTTCGATGCGAAGCAGGACATGCCGGGAGAGAGCGTACTCCGGTGCCAGGCCAAGCGCCGGCAGAACTACCTGCTTGTTCCCTGTGGCGAAAGCACCTGGGATGGTGGCGCCGCTGGCAAGTTGCAGAGGCGCATCGACGCTGCCCTTCACCGCCAGATAACGAAGGCCGTAAATCGCTTTCACGCGCAACTTGGCTACCGGGAATTTGTGGGGCCAGAACAGGTCGTCCACCCAAACCTTGCCGCTCAGGATGCGGTAGTTGTTGGAAAGCAGATCGTTTTTGTAGAACTGCGTACCAAAGACGAAGTTGTCGACCGGGAGCGTCTGGTTCCCGTTACCCTTGGTCTTGAAACCCTCAAACCGGATCTCGGTGGTGCGGGAAACCGGAATGGAGGCAAAAACACCCAGTCCGTTGCGCTCTTTACCAAGGCCCCGGATGGCGGCGTTCTCGGGCGCCTGTTTGCCGGCGCGGAGATCCGGACCTTCCCCGGGCACGGTGCCGAAGTAATAGGCGCCGATGGTGAGACCGCGCGGATCGGGATAGTCGGGAATTGCGGGCTTTTGGCCGCGAGGCACTGGCGCAGGGCGTTGGGGACGCGTCGGAGCCGGAGTTTCGTCGGCGGGAGGGGCCTGGGCTGCGGGAGCCTGCCCGGTCGCGGCCGGAGCAGAGGGAGCAGAGGGAGCAGCCGGAGGGGTCTGCTCTTCATCGGCAACCGCCGGAACATCCGCACCCGAGGGAACAGCGGCCGGCAGAGACAACGGCAATAACATCGCGCCGCACAGCATTACCCGCGCGCACACATCAAACAAACGAAGTTTCAAATCATTCCTCATGTAAAGGGTGAAGATCGGGAGCCATGGTTTGAAGCCTTGCGGCCGCGCCCTGAAGCGCTCTAAACGTAGGGAAACCCTCATCCGATTGTATACGCAGGGACGGCACCCAACCGGTACAGCAACCTGGCATCGGGTGATAGATTGAATGGACATGCAAAAGGCCTTCTACGGGAAATGGGTCATCGCGGCGGCGTTTTTAACGTTCGGCATATCTGTTGGATTGCCGTACTACAACATGCCGTTCTTCTACGATTACTACCAGAATGAATTCCACTGGCCTTTGCGAGCGATCACGCTTGGTTTCCCGCTGGCGGCGCTGCTGACGCTTTGGGTGGGACCCCTGGTCGTCCCCCGTTTCAGCCCTCGCATGCTGATTATCCTGGGAACGGGCATGACATTCCTGGCATTCCTCGGACTCAGCAACATGACAGGTTCACTGCCTGTCTACTACGGCCTTTGGTTCCTTTATACGTTCGGCTATATCCTGTCCGGACCGATCCCCCACCAGATCATCCTTTCCCAGTGGTACCGGCGTAACCGCGGCATGGCTATGGGCATCGTCTACGTCGGGGTAGGGCTCGTCGGGGCGTTCGGGCCTTCGCTGATCCGGCCGATCACGGCGCATTACTCCTTTCGGACTGCGCTGCTGGCGATCGGTTGTGTCATGTTCATTGCCTGGCCCATCGCTCTGTTCATCCAGAAAGACAGACCGTCCGACATCGGCCAGTTCCCGGACGGGGACTCCGAGCCGACTGCGGACCAAAAGATCGAGGCCCGCAGCTACTCCTACCTTGTGCGGCAGTGGCCGTTTTGGCTGCTGCTGATCGGCAGTTTCTGCTCCATCGGGTCTATCGGCGCGATCAATCAACACATGAAGCTGGTGTTTCGGGATCAGGGCTTCACCGATCAGCAGCAGTTGAACAACGCCTGGGGCGTGGCGACGCAGTGGATCCTTTGGTCGAGTATCGCGGGACGGCTGCTGGTCGGCAAGCTGGCCGATATTTTCCCGATGAAGTATGTAATGACCGTGACCTATTTCGTGGTCGCCGCCAGCATTCCCCTGCTGCTCTCGGTGAACCCGGCGGGCAGCCCGCACTTCTTCGCCGTGGTCTACGGCTTTGGGATGGGGGCCGACTACATGCTCATCGCGCTGATGGCGGCGCGGCAGTTCGGCGTCAATTCACTATCGAGGGCGATGGCGGTGATTCTGCCGATGGATACGATCGGGCAGACCTGGGTTCCGCAGGGTGTATCGCTGATGCGTGAGTCATTTGGCAGCTATGGCACGCCGATGATCGTTGTGCTGGCAGTGGCCACGGTAGGCGCGATTTCAATCATGCTGCTGCCCAAACAAACCCGCGCCGATGCGTGAAAGCTTACGCGTTCGGCGCGAACATTCGTACCACCAGGTAGCAGATCGAGGCTACGAAGGCTGAGCACGGGATCGTAAGAACCCAGGCCCAGACGATTTCCCCGGCTACACCCCAGCGAACGGCTTTGCGCCGCGTCACCGAGCCGACCCCGGCAATGGAACCGGCAATCACGTGCGTTGTGGAAACCGGCAAACCCAGGAATGTGGGGAACAAGATGGAAATGGCCGCACCAGTCTCGGCGCAAAAGCCGCTGCGGGGCTTGAGACGCGTCAGCCGCGATCCCATGGTCTTGACGATGCGCCAACCGCCGCTGAGAGTACCCAGACTGATGGCCGCGCTGGCACAGGCGATTACCCACGGACGCACATGGTTATCCGTCTGGTAGCCGGCCGAGATCAGCAGTGCGGTGATGATCCCCATAGTCTTCTGCGCGTCGTTCGTGCCGTGAGCACAGCTAAACAGCGCTGACGAGACGAGTTGCATGTGCCGGAAGTAGCGTTCGGAGCGCGCCGGAGGTACCCGCCGGAAGGTCCAATGGACAACGGCCATCAACAGATAGGCGAGCACCATGCCGATGAGCGGAGAAAGGACGATGAAGATGAGGGTCGTCGGCCACTTGCCGCGAACCAGGCCATGGAAGCCGGCCTTCGCGATGGCAGCGCCCGCGTAGCCACCGATGAGCGCATGGGACGAACTGGTGGGCAGTCCCAGCCACCAGGTAATCAGGTTCCAGATGATTGCACCGACCAGCCCGGCCAAAACCAGCTGTGGGGTGACGATCCTGGCGTCCACGTAGTCTTTGCTGATGCTGCTGGCCACGTTGGTGCCGAGCAGGAAGGCCGCGGTGAGATTAAAGAAGGCGGCCCAAATGACAGCCTGGAAAGGCTTCAAAACGCGAGTGGCTACGATTGTCGCGATCGAGTTCGCGGAGTCATGGAAGCCGTTGATGTAGTCGAAAACCAGCGCAAGCGCTATGACAGTCAGGGGCAGCAGGGTCATCGGGGGGCGCAGCCTAGCTGTTTTTCACGACGACGGTTTGCAGAATGTCGGCGACATCTTCGCAGCGATCCGTGGCGCTTTCGAGCGTCTCGTAAATTTCTTTGTACTTCACGAGGCGGATGGCGTCGGTTTCGTTCGCGAACAGGTCGCTCACGAGCGCGCGAACGGCATCGTCGGCGGCGTTTTCCAGACGGTTGATCTCGATGCATTCATCGAGCATCGGCTGGTTGTTTTTGAGACGACCCACGGCGGTCTGCAGCGTTTTGCAGCAATCGTGGATGATGCTTGCCTGTTCCAGTACGCCGGCCGGGATCTTGTCGATACGGTACGCGGAAATCCGGAACGCCGCGTCTTCGATGATGTCGAGAACGTCGTCGAGGGCGGATCCGAGGTTATGCAGGTCTTCGGGGTCAAGCGGGGTAACGAAGGTCTGATTGAGCCGAGTGAACAACTGATGCGTGATCCGGTCGCCCTCATGCTCAATGCGCTTGATTTCGCCAGCCACCTGGGGCATGGCAGAGGGTCCCATCCGGAGCCCTTCGTGGAGAAGGCGCGCCGCTTCAACGCTGTGTTCTATATGGGCTTCGAGTAGGTCGAAGAATTTCTCTTCGCGGGGAAATAGTCGCACGTGCGTGTCCTCACTTTTTTAGCACACGAATACCTGGCTAGCGGGGCCTGCCCGAAAAGGTGCCTCGCCCCTCAGCAACAGAATGCAGGGGCGGACTCTCGATGCTAGCAAGAATGAAGAGGCAAACGGTGAATATGGAGTTACAAACAGGTTAAAAACCGTTTTGGCAGGGCGAAGTAAGCGTTCCACTAAACTGGGGGAGTGGAGGCAAAGCTGATTCCGGTGACAACATCGGCCGGGGATCTGGCGGCGCGACCGGGCGTGCGGGAGGCCATGCAGTGCTTCACGCGCGAGAAGCAGTGGGTGAACGACATGCACCTGCAGATTTGCCGGGTGCCGGCACCCACTTTCATGGAACAGGAACGCGCGGAGTGGATGAGTTCCACGCTCCGATCGCTTGGCTGGCATACCTCGATCGACCGGGCCGGGAACGTATTAGCGGCACTGGAGCCGAATCCGCCGGGTCCGCTGGTGGCAGTGACAGCGCACCTGGACACGGTGCTGGCTCCACGCGGTAAAGAGGACATCTCAGTGGACCGGCAGGGGGACTTCCGAGGGCCCGGTGTGTCGGATAACGGTGCGGGGCTGGCGGCGCTGGTCGCGATAGCCCGGGCGATTCGAAGTGTTCCGAGGCCCACCGAAGTTTGGGGGCGTCTGCTGTTGGTGGCCAATGTTGGCGAAGAAGGCGAAGGGAACCTCCGCGGCATGCGGCATCTGTGCTCGCAACCGGCGCTGGTAGCTCGGTTCCGAGCGCTGCTCGTGCTGGACGGAGCCTCGCTGGACCGAATTACGACAGAAGCGCTGGGCAGCCGGAGGTTCGAAGTCAGCTTCGCGGGCACAGGCGGCCACAGCTGGAGCGATTACGGCATGGCAAACCCGGTGCACGCACTGACCCGAGCGGCGGCGGCATTCGTCGACGGGCAGCCCCCTGACCCCAGGGCGACACCGCGGGTGACAGTGAACGTGGGCCTGATCGAGGGTGGGACCGGCATCAACGCGATTGCCGCCTCGGCCCGGGCCAAAGTAGACATCCGCTCTGAGAACAACGAACTGATCGACGAACAAGTGGCCGCGCTGAAGGCGGCCGTGATTCGTGCCGAAGAGGTGGAGAATGCCCGGGCTGTGAACGGCACGCGCGTGGTGGCGAAGTTCCGGGAAATCGGGAGCCGCCCGGCAGCCAGGCTGCGGAGCGACGCTTCGCTGCTTGCGGCCATTCGTTCGGTCGACGCCCATCTGGGCATCCGGGCGAGGCTGGATTGCTCCTCAACGGACGCCAACATCCCGCTTTCGATGGGGCTGGAGGCGATTTCAATCGGCGCGGGCGGCAACGGCGGGGGCGCCCACACCGCCGGCGAGTGGTACAACCCGGACGGCAGGGATCTGGGCCTGAAACGCATCCTGCTCACGGCCGCGATCATGCTGCGGGATTCCGAACCCGAATGAAGGCACGCCGCGCCGAACTCGCAATGGTCGGAGTGACGGTGATCTGGGGCAGCACTTTTGTGCTGGTCAAAGACGCACTGGCCGATATTTCGACCATCCTCTTTATAGCGCTGCGGTTCTCGCTGGCCGCTCTGGCGCTTTGGTTCATCTACTCGAAAGCCGTTCGCGCTCGTCACGCG
>JAOAPO010000029.1 GCA_025462945.1 Bryobacterales bacterium | reverse complement strand
ATTCGGTGGATTCGTATTACCAGGAGATTGGGAGGGCTGGACGCGACGGAAGTCCTGCGACCACGGTGCTGTTCTACAGCGCGAAGGACCTGACGATCCATAAGTTCTTCAAGGGCGGCGGGCAGATTCGCACGGCCGATGTGCAGAGCGTGCTGGATGCGCTGGATCAGGCGCGGGAGGCGACGGCGGCGGAGTTACAGGAGACCACGGGGTTATCGAAGACAAAGCTTGCCCGTGCACTGAATCGGCTGGAGGAAGCGGGCGCCGTGGTGATTGGGACGGATGGTGTGGTGCACGTGACTGAAAACGCGGGGGACTCGGACAACCTGGCGGAGGAGGCATCGGAGGCGCAGGCTCAGATGCATGACGCTGAGTTGGATCGGCTGGACAAGATGCGTCTCTACGCCGAACATATGGAGTGCAGGCGGGCCTATCTGATCACGTACTTCGGTGAGGCTTACGAGGATGGATGCAATAACTGCGATAACTGCCAGGGCCGCGGCACGGCCCGAGCTGCGCTGATTGCAGAGGCGCGGATGGAGTGCGCTGCAGAAACGCAAACCGCCCCGCAGGCCAGTAACGCAGCCTGACGGGGCGGTTGAACATTCCCGCTTCCTTCACGGGAGCGGCTTTAAAAAAAGGGCAGGGCGCGGAAAAACTTACTTGTTGTGTCCACGACCGTGGCCCTTCTCTTTATGCTCGTGTTTTTCGTCGCGGTCGTAATCGCGATTGTGTTTGTCGCGGTCCCACTTGTGGTCATGCCCGTACGGTTCGCGATTCGGAGCGGACCAGAAGCCCTGGTAGAAGCGGCCGCCTTCGTAACGCGGCTGCGTCCAGCTGGCGCTCTCGTACGGCGGGCGTGTCCAAGAGCCGTTGTGCCAGTTGTAGCGGCCGTTGTTTGCGTACCAGTAACCGTCTACAAAAGAGTAGCCGGGGCCGGGCTGGACGGGGCGAACACGGATGATGCGAGGCTGCGGGGGCGGTCCAATCTGAATGCCGACTGAGATCTGGGCGAACATTGCCCCAGCGCTCAGAAGGGCCAGTGCCAGTAAATTCTTCTTCATGGCCTTTACAGTGCATTCCGAGCACCAACGAGGTAATTTTAAAAACAAATGCGAAAGAGCCCCGGAGCAGGCATGCTGTCCGGGGCTCTGAGATGGATCACGGCTTAGCGGCGACGGTCGCGATCGTCTCGTCGGTCGTCATTGCGGTTGTAGTCTCGATTGTTTCGGTCGCGGTCCCAACGATGATCGTGGGCGTAGCGCTCCCGGTTATTGCCTTCCCAGTATCCCTGGAAGAACTGGCCCCGCTCGTAGCGGGGACGGATCCACGCGGCGCCTGCATAGGGCGGGCGCGTCCAGTAGCCGTCGTGCCAGACGTAGCGGCGGTTTACCGGGTAGTAGTAGCCGTCGACCCAGACATAGCCGGGACCGGGGCCAACGGGATGCACGCGCATGACCCGCGGACGCGGTGGAGGTCCGATCTGAATTCCGACTGAAACCTGCGCGAGTACTGACCCCACCGTGATGAGAGCCAGGGCAAGAAGCTTATTCTTCATAATGCACCTCGCCAAACCATGAGCAGTTTCGGAACCAAACAAGTAAGTCTCTCTTAATGTTTGAGTTACAGGGAAACTGAGCAGGCTTGCCGACCGTCATATGGTGGTTGCGCTGGTGCTTATGAATCAGAGGCTGAGCACGGGACAGCGAGAGCACCGGATGATCTGGTAAGTGCTGCTCCGGAGCCGGCCGAGGGCCTGATTCATGTGCCCCCGCCCGATGATCAGCAGTCGGACATCGCCATGCTCAGTGGCCTCGCGAACCACTGTGGATACGCTGCCCTCCTGGACGAGAGCGTCGATGGAGGTTCCGGCTTCACGTTGCATCCGGGCGAGCGACTCGCGCGCAGCGCTCATCAGTGTCTGCCGCAGTCCAATGTCGGCGCCGGCTTCAGAACTGGTGATGACGGGAACGGCGTGAAGCAGGGTAAGATGGGCACCGAAGAGCTTAGCAATGTCGCGGGCGCGGCGCACGAGATTCACGCTGCCGCAGCCGAAGTCGACGGCGCAAAGCATCTTGCCACCTGCATCCAGAGTCGTCGCAGGGGGAAGGTTCTGAACATGGGCGGCAGTCCAGACGCTGCACTTCGCATCGTGGAGAACCTTAGCAGCAATGGAGCCCAGCAGCAGGCTGCGAAACAGGCCAAATCCATGGGTCGGCATCATGATGAGGTCCACAGCGTTGTTCGCGGCGAAGCTGGTGATGGCGGCTGCGGGCTCACCGGTCTCGACCGCGATATCGATCCGGAGTTCGGGATCGCGAGATTCGAGGAACTTGCCCAGGTCTTCTTTCGCCGCGCTTTCCATGGCCGGCACGTCGAACATCACGCCGTAGCCGCCTTCCGCGCCGCCGTACCAGACAGAGGGCAGGGGAACGACGTGGAGGAGCGTGACGCGGGCATTCACCAGCCGGGCCATCTCAAGCACTTGCGGGCGGATCTTGTGACACTGATCCGAGAAGTCTACGGGGACGAGGATGTGTTTGAACATAACTCAGGACACCTTGATTGCGATCTTCAGAACGCCTTTGGCGCGCGAACTGAAGAGTTCGTAGGCACGACGGATGTCTTCAAGTTCGAAGACATGGGTCAGCAGGGGCGTCAGGTCAATGCGGTGGGCCGTGACAAGTCGCATGAGCCTTTGCATCCGTTCTTTGCCGCCTGGGCAGAGTGTGGTGACGATGGTGTGGTCCGCGAGGCCCGCACCGACGGCGTCAACAGGCAGGTTCAGGTCGCCGTGATAGACGCCGACGCTGGACAGCGTTCCGCCGGGGCGGAGCGAGCGCAGGGCATTCTCGAATGTCTCCTGGGTGCCGAGTGCTTCGATAGCCGTATCGACACCCCGACCGCCGGTGAGGGCGCGAATCTGGTCGGCGAGATCGGGTGCGGGGGACAAGGTCGAGGTGGCGCCAAACGATGCCGCGACTCGGAGCCGGGCGGGGTCCGGATCAACGGCGATGATCTGCGAGGCACCCAGGAGGCGGGCACCAAGCGTAGCGCAGAGACCGATCGGTCCCTGGGCGAAGACAGCGACGGTGTCTCCGAGTTTGATGTGGCCGCGCTCGGCGGCCGCGAAGCCGGTGGAAGCGATGTCGGACAGCAAGAGAACCTGCTCATCTGCAAGTTCATCGGGGACGATGGCCAGGTTCGCCTGAGCGTGGGGAATGAGAACGTATCCGGCCTGGGTGCCATCTATGGTATTTCCGAGCTTCCACCCCCCGAGCGGTCCTCCACATTGCGAAAGCCCTCCGGACAAACAAGCCTCGCATGTACCGCAGGGAGTGATGGCACCGGTCATCACGCGCTGACCGATCCTGTAACCGTGAACTCCTGGGCCGAGTTCATGGATGATTCCGACAGCTTCATGCCCAATTGTCAGACCGGATTTGACAGAGTACTCTCCGCGCACGATGTGGATGTCGGTTCCGCAGATGGTGGTGAGGCGGACCTGTATGACCGCCTCGCCCGGACCGGCATGCGGAATGACCTTTTCCTCCAGGCCGAACTCGCCCGGTGCGCGAAAAACGTTGGCGTGCATCAAACCGCGCGGAAGTTGTTTGGTTTTTCTGTCTTCGATTTCAAGGATCATTTGATGTGCCTCAGGTCAGGCACGGGGTGCATCGAGAGCTCCATTCGGCATGTTAGTGCAAACAGGCGATTCGGGTCGCCTGTTCCGCCCGGCAGTGCGCGTAAAGACCCACGGAAACCCAACTCTCGATGTCGCATGGCGCAGATCGGCGGCAACGCCGGCGGGGTATTCGACGAGGCGACCAAGGCTGCCTCTGGGTGGCTCCATGTGAAGAAAACGTTACAGGCATTGCAGTAACCGAGGCTGCAGGCTCGCTTCGTCCGATGTATCCGGGTGAGAGTCACGTACGATACATACTGGCCCGACACCTGCGAGGGCTGAACAGGATGAGCCGAACATGATACCGGAAGCAGCAGCCACGACGGAGATCCGCAGCAAGCTCCGTCGGGTTCTCGTCGCCGACGATAAGGCCGGTGGCCGCGAACTGGTGAGAACTGTGCTCGAAAACGAAATGTACGACGTTTTGGAAGCACGGGATGGCATCGAGGCGATCGATATGGCTCACCTTCACGTGCCGGACCTGATCATCCTCGATCTGCACATGCCGGGCGTCGATGGCTTCGGAGTTATCCAAGAGCTCCGGCAACATTCCGCGTTCGCGGAGACGCCCATCATTGCTCTCACGGCGAGTGCGATGCGCGGCGACCGGCAGAGAGCGTTAGAGGCCGGTTTCACAGGGTATATCTCCAAGCCCGTTTCGCTCAAAGAGTTGCGCGCGGAAGTCCGCCGTTTGTTAGCATAATGCTTCGTTAGAAAGTGACAATGGCAGCCAGACCCGGCATAAGACTTCTGGTGATCGATGACAACCCCGGCATTCTTGAGCTGATGGCAACCGCCCTCGCACAGCCGGACATCGAGATTTTCACTGCGACCGATCCCCATGAGGGGCTTCGGCTCGCGGGTGAAACACATCCCCACATCGTTCTCACAGACCTGATGATGCCTGGCATCAGCGGTCTTGAGGTGCTCGACCGCATTCTTGCCATGGATCCCTCTACGGACGTCATTCTGATGACGGCTCACTACTCCACTGAGACTGCTGTGGAGGCGATCAAGAAGGGCGCGACCGATTACCTGAACAAACCTATTTCCATCGCAGCCATCCGCGAGAAGATTCGCGGTCTGGTGGACGCGCTCAAGCAGCGCCAGAAATCGCTGAATCTGGAAAACGAACTGCTGGCGCACGCCGAGTTCGAAGGCATCATCGGCAACAGTCCGATGATGTGGGATATGTTTTCGAGAGTCCGACGCGTAGCGCCGCATTATCGGTCTGTGCTGGTGACGGGCGGAACGGGAACGGGTAAAGATCTGGTGGCGCGAGCGCTGCACCGGCTGAGTCCGGCAGTGCAGGGGCGGCTGGTGGTCCTGAACTGCTCGGCGGTGGTGGAGACCCTGTTCGAGAGCGAGTTGTTCGGGCATGCGCGTGGCGCATTTACAGGCGCCAACGCGGATAAGCCTGGTCTTGTGGAGCATGCGGACGGCGGCACTCTGTTCCTGGACGAGATTGGCGACATGCCGCTGTCCACGCAGGCCAAGCTGCTGCGCGTGCTGCAGAACCAGGAAGTACAGCGGGTGGGTTCGCTTTCGGTGCGCAAGGTAGATATCCGCGTGATTGCCGCGACGCATCGCGATCTGCGCGCAGCGATCGAAGAAAAGGCGTTTCGTGAAGACCTGTATTACCGACTGGCGATGGTGGAGATTCATGTTCCGCGTCTGGCGGAGAGACTGGGCGATCTGCCCCTGCTGACTCGCCACTTCGTAGCCCGGTTCAATAGCCTCTACGGCCGGGAACTGCGGGGAGTTACGCGTCGGGCCGAGATCCTGATGGCGACCCACTCGTGGCCTGGCAATGTTCGGGAACTGGAAAACGTGATCGGGCATGCGGCGATGCTGGCGGCGGGGGAATGGATCGACGTCCAAGATCTGCCACCGTATATGCTGACGAAGGAACGGAAGCCCGGCGAGCAGGCGCAGGCGGATCAGGGCAGCAGCCTGGGGACCATTGAGGAGCACGAAAGGGCACTCGTGATGAGCGCTCTGGCGAATGCGGGCGGCAATCAGTCAAAGGCCGCGCGCGAACTCCGGATCGGCCGCGACGCGCTGAGGTACAAGATGAAGAAATACGGGCTTGACGATGTAGCGTCCGCGACAACTGCCGGATGATCACAAAACAGAGATACTCGCCCGACCTGTTTCGGGAAATACTGGAGACGATCCCGGTGGGAGTAATCGCCGTGACGGCTGCGGGGCATGTGGAGTCCTGGAACACGGCTGCCGCCAGGATCCTCGGGTGGACTCCGGAAGAAGTAGCAGGCAAGCCTCTTCCGGTGGAACTGCCGGCGAACGCTGAAGAAGAGGTGGCCGTTCAGGCTGTCTCCAAACACGGCGACGCGGTGAATCTGAAGGTCCGTTCAATTCCCTGGAACGACCCGAGCGGGTCGGCCGGGAGCGTGATCATTCTCGTTCATGACGAGACTGCGCTGCACCGGGCAGAGCGCGCCCTCGAGGAACTGAAGACGCAGAACCGCGAAGGTGCATTGCGGGAGCGGGAGAATGCGCGTCTTCGCGAGTTGCTGGAAGCGGCACCCGACGCAATCATCGAAGTGGACGCTGAGGGCCGTATTGTCCTGATGAACAGCGTTACGGAGCAGCTTTTCGGGTATAAGCGCGAGGAACTGCTGGGTCAGCCGGTTGAACTGCTGGTACCGGACTCATTGCGCGGCGGACATCATCACAACCGCGACGACTTTCGAACGAAGCCGGGCCGGCGTCCGATGGGAACCGGTTTGAAGCTGGAGGGTCAGCGGAAGGACGGAACGAGAGTACCGGTTGAGATCAGTTTGAGTCCGTCAAACAGCGAAGAGGGCTTCCGCGTCACGGCCATCATCCGCGATGTGACGGGCAGGCGCAATCAGGAAGAGGAACTGCGCACGGCTCAGCAAAGGTTTACGCAGAGCCTTGCGGCGCAAAACCGGGTTCTGGAGTTGCAAAACGAAGAGGCGGTGCGCGCCAGCCATCTGAAGGACGAATTTCTGAGTGGGATGAGTCACGAGCTGCGGACTCCGCTGCACACGATTATCGGATTCACGGAACTGCTGGACGAGCAGCTGGCCGGGCCTCTGAACGAGAAGCAGCAGCGGTTCGTCCGGCATATCTCGCGCGACTCCCAGCATCTGCTGGCTTTAATCAACGATGTACTCGATCTGAGCAAAATCGAGTCAGGGTGGCTGGAGCTGCACTATGAGGACTTCGAGCTGGACGAGGCGATCGAGGAGACTGTCTCGTCTGTGCGACCGCGTGCGGAAGCGAAGGCACTGGACTTGCGCGTGGAGGTGAAACGCCCTCTTAGTATCTCGGCCGACCGTTTGCGCCTTCGACAGGTCCTTTACAACCTGCTCAGTAATGCGGTCAAGTTCACGCCTAATGGCGGACACATCCTGGTGGAAGCGGCAGAGGACGACGGCAGCATCGAGGTATCCGTCACGGATACCGGCGTCGGCATTGCCATGAGCGAACAGGGAGCCGTCTTCGACAAGTTTTACCAGGTGGGGCAGAGGCATCTTGGCGGCTCGGAAGGCACGGGTCTGGGCCTCGCGATTACGAAGCACCTGGTGACAGCGCATGGCGGCACCATCGGCCTGGTCAGCGCTCCGGATCAGGGCAGCCGGTTCACCTTTCGTATTCCGAAGGCGAAAAAGGCAGATACCGCCGCAGCTTGAGCCCGAACTAGTCGAGCAGGGCGAGGGCGGCGAAAGCCGTGGCAGCGTCCTGCATGAACTTCGATGCCATTGAGCCTTCGGGAAACTTCTTGTTCATGGAGGGGGCGAACCAGGCACCGGATGCGCGATCCTGATTTGCCTTGAGCCAGTTCTGCGCCGCGGCGACAGAGGCCTTCGCTTCGGGTGCCGCGGACTGCCGCAGAACCCAGGCCGCAAAGCCCGTGGCGTAAGGGTGACCCCCTGCGGGCTGCGCCGGCGCATCAGGATGCGGCATCCAGGGGCCGAGCGACTGGATGGACCAGGAGCCATCGGCGCGCTGTTTGCGAATGACCTCCGCGACCAGTTCAGAGCGCTCCTGCTTCGTGAGAAGGCCAGGCGCTTTATCGGCAGCCCAAAGCATGGTGAGACGGCTGTGCAGCGTCATCTCGCTCTTGTGCGTTCGAAGCCAGGCGACTGTCTGGGGTGTATCGGCAAGGCCGGATGAGGCTGCCAGAGCCGCCCCGTACGAGATCGCGCTCTGACTCTCCCAGGGGTCGAGCTTCGCGTCGTACCAGGGCCAGACTCCGGTCAGCGGCCCTTCTTTGACTTCGAGATCGCGGAGCTGAAGGTGGGCAGCGGCGGCGGCTTCGGTCTTTTCATGGCCAATGAACATTGCTCCGAAGATCGTTTGCACGCTTTGGAGATTGCCCTTTCTTTCGTCGCCGGCGCGAGTGCGGAGGCGGCTCAACAGCTTCAGTTCCCACTCGGTGGGCTTCGGTTCATTCAGCGCCTTGCGCAGGGCCGGGCGGGCGAGCAGGTACGTCATGCCGGTGTGGCACGAGACGCAGGTTCCGTCGGCTGTGCTGGCTCGTTTCCACTCGAACCATTCCTGCTGGCGACCGTCGAGGTAGCGCGCCGCGGCGGCAGGGTCCCAGTCGGCGGCAGAGAGAGTTGCGGCTGCGAAGAGGGTGATCAGAAGAGTACGGCTATTGAGCATCGGGAGGCCTGACGTTGGAGTTACCCATCATGTATTTGTCGAACCAGTAGAGCTGCCAGTTCATGCTTTCGACGAGGTGCTTCGGTTCGCCGGTGCGTGTGAGGTTGTGGTTTTCGCGGGGGAACATCACGATCTCCGTGGTAACGCCGAAGTGCTTGAGTGCACGGAACCATTGCTCGCCCTGCTCGATGGGCACACGGAAATCGTTGTCTGAATGGAGGATGAGAGTCGGCGTTTTGACGTTCTTCGCGTACTTGAGAGGTGACGCTTCCCAGTACTGATCGAAGGCATCGAAGAGGTTGCCTTGGAAGTCTTCCTCGTGGCCGAAGGCTCCGTCGCGGGTGCCTTCGTCGCTGATGAAGTTCACGACGCTGCGCAGGGTTACGGCTGCTTTGAAGCGGTTGGTGTGGCTGATGGTCCAGTTCGTGAGGTAGCCGCCGTAGCTGCCGCCGGTCACGCCGAGGCGGTCGGTATCGATCCAGGGATTTTGCCGGATTGCGGTGTCGAGACCTGCCATCACGTCCTGGTAATCCATGACGCCCCAGTTGTTGACGATCCCTCTCTCGAACTTCTCCCCATACCCAGTGGAGCCGCGGGGATTGGCGAAGAAGACGCCCCAGCCCCTGGCTGCGTAGACCTGGAATTCCTGATACCAGTCGGTGCCGTACTGGCCGGCGGGACCGCCGTGGATACTCAGCACCAGCGGGTACTTCCTGCCGGCTTCGAAGCCGATGGGCTTCACGAGAAAGCCATCCACATCCCAACCATCGCTGCTCTTGTAAGGCACGCGCTGCACGGAGGCGAGGTCGAGGTCCGCCCAGAGCTTGGTGTTGAGGTGCGTCAGCTGGCGCTCGTCTTTACCGTCGAGAGCCGAGGCATAGAGGTCGTCCAGATGTTGGAAGTCGTTGGCGAGCCAGACCATCGTGCCGGTTCTTGGGTTCATGTCGAAGGCGCGGACAGCGCGCTCGCCAGACGTGAGAGCGGAGAACTTGCGGGTCGTCAGGTCTACGCGGAAGAGATGATTCTGGCCTTTGGCACCGGACTGAAAACGGAGTTCGGCGGGACCGGCCCAGGTGAGTTCCGTGGGGATCAGGTCGAGATCGTCGACGACCGTTTTGGATGAGGCGCCGCCTGCGGACGGGGCAGTGTAGAGCCGGGGAAACTCACGGCGTTTGGTCTGTCCCGCGAAGACGATGCGTGTGCCGTCGGGTGACCAGCGCGGCTGGGAGTCGTCGAACTCGTGATCGGAGATCTTCGTCAGGGCGCCGCCGCTTGCGGGGATAACCCAGATGTCTTTGTTGCGGCTGTCTTCGAACTCTTTGCCAGTGCGATCAGAAACAAAAGCGATGCGTGTTCCGTCGGGCGACCACTGGGGATCGGAGTCTTTCAAGACCTCGCCGGAGGTCACCTGAGTCGCTGCCCCGTCTGTAGCCGTAACGACCCAAAGGTG
>JAOAPO010000193.1 GCA_025462945.1 Bryobacterales bacterium | reverse complement strand
GGCCCACTTGATCATGCTGGTGACGGGTCGGGTCATCGGGTCGTCGTAATGGTTCGGACTAACGCGGACGGCATACCCGAGCCGTCCGGTCTCATGAGGCGTGATCTCTTTGGCGAAAGTTGCGGTTTCGCCCTCGGTAGCGGTGTTGGGCAACAGGATGATGTCGCCGCCCTCGAGCGCACCGCTGGCACCGATCCTGCCGAGCACACATTCCACACGAACGTCGTTCGGTTTCAGACCTGCCAAATTCAGCACTGTCCTGACGCTGACCGGTCGGCCGGCCATGATCGGCAGTGCAGGCGAGGCATCCATCTCGATAAAATTGAGCCGTGGCCAGACTTCCCGGACCCGCGCACTCCATTTGGCGCGCTGCCGGGCTTCTTCGAAACCACTGGAGGCCATGATCTCCCAGTTGCGGTGAGAGGGCTTGTAGAACTTTCGGTCGTAATCGTCGACCATGCGCCTGGCGTCGAATGCGGGAGTGAGGTTGACGATGCACTCTTTCATGCGGCGAGCCCAGTCGGACGAGAGCCCGCCCTCGGCGCGTGCGTAGAACAGCGGGACGATCTCACTTTCGAGAAGATAATAGATGTTGCTGGCGTGAATGGAATCCTGATCTTCGGCGTATTCTTCACGATCGCCGATGGCCCAGCCACCAGACGTCTCGTAAGCTTCGTCGAACCAGCCATCGAGAATAGAAAGATTCAGAACGCCGTTCATCGCCGCTTTCATACCGCTCGTGCCGCAGGCCTCTTCGCCGCGACGGGGTGTGTTGAGCCACACATCGACGCCCTGCACGAGTTCGCGGGCGACCTTCATGTCGTAGTCTTCCACGAAGACGATGTGCTTCCAGAGGTCAGGGTCGCGGGAAAGCTGAACAATCTCGCGGATGAAGGCCTTGCCGGGCTGGTCTTTCGGGTGTGCTTTGCCGGCGATGACGATCTGAACCGGGCGCTCGGCGTTACAGAGGATCTTTTTCAGCCGCTCGACATCGCGGAACAGCAGCGTGGCGCGCTTATAGGTGGCAAAACGGCGGGCGAAGCCGATGGTCAGCGCATGCGAATCCAGCACTTCCGACGAATAGCGGAGTTCATTTGCGGCGACCTTACGCCGTGACGCAGCGGCAGTCTGACGATCGCGGATGAAGTTGATGAGGCGGCGTTTGCGACGGCGGTGGACTTCGAGAAGTTCCTCGTCCGGGATGTCCCTGACCAGCTTCCACATCTCCGGATCGTTCAGGCGTGTACGCCAGTCGGGCTCAAGATGCTGCGCGTAGAGGTCCGCCAGATCGCCGTTGACCCAGCTCGGCAGATGGACGCCGTTCGTGACCCAGCCGATCGGGGTCTCGTTGGCGGGCAATGTTGGCCAAAGCGACTGCCACATCTGCTGCGAGATTTCGCCGTGCAACTTGCTCACAGCGTTGCGGTAAGCCGAGGTATTCAGCGCCATCACCGCCATGGACACGGGTTCGCCCGTGTCGGCGGGGTCACGGCGACCAAGGCCGGCGAACCGATTGAAATCGATGCCCGCTTCAGAGCAGTAGTGAGAGAAGTAGTGGTGCACCAAACCCGTATCGAAGATGTCGATGCCGGCCGGAACCGGAGTGTGGGTGGTGAAGATGTTGTTGACGCGGGTCGCTTCGAGAGCTTCGTCGAAGGTCATGCCCTGCCGTTCAATGAACAGCCGAATGCGCTCTACGCCCAGGAAAGCCGAATGGCCTTCGTTCATGTGGAAGACGGTGGGCTTGAGGCCCATCGCTTCCAGAGCGCGCATGCCGCCGATGCCGAGCACGATTTCCTGGCGAATGCGGGTGTCGTTGTCGCCACCGTACAGCTGTGCGGTGATGCCCCGGTCTTCCGCGCTTTCGTTCTCGGGCGTGTTGGTGTCGAGGAAGAGCATGCGGATGCGGCCGACATCGAGAGTCCAGATGCGGATCGCTACCGAACCGCTGGGCAGTTTGACCCGGACGGTCTGGTGCTTGCCGGAGGGGTCCACGGCCGGCTGCACTGGCAGCGAATAGAAATCGTTTTCGAGGTAACGCTCCTGCTGCCATCCATCGGCATTCAGGAACTGGCGGAAATAGCCAAGCTGATACAGCAGACCGACGCCGACCAGCGGCAGATCCAGGTCGCTCGCCGACTTCATGTGATCGCCCGAGAGGATGCCGAGACCGCCTGAGTAGACAGGGAGGCATTCGGTCAGACCGTATTCGGCGGAGAAGTAGGCGATCAGGCGCGAATCGTCCGCTTTCCTGTCGGACTTCATGGCGAGATCGAAGCGCTGGCAGGCGAGGTTGTATTGAGCCAGGAAGCGGTTGTCAGCAGCAGCGCGCTCCAGCGTGGCTTGCGAAACACGGCCCAGCATCGCCACGGGATTGTGTCCCACCTCGGCCCACAGAGTGGGGTCGAGACGGCGGAAGATCGCGCGAATCGGCGCTTCCCATGCCCAGAGGAGATTGGTAGCCAGTTCGGGCATGCGCGCGAGGGCTGGCGGAAGTGAGGGACGAACGACGAATTCCCTGATGGGATTGATAGAAAAGGACATGTCAGGACTTTGATCGTACGAACGGGGGCCGACCTGTTTCCAGTGTAAAGTAGAGCCCTAAATGTGTACGGTCACCCAGCGTCCGGTCCGCCCGGATTCGAAGAGTGCATCGATCACCTCCATGTTGCGAATCGCGTCCTCCAGCGGCACTGGAACCTCGGTGTCCTCGAGAATCGCCCTGGAAAACGCATCGCCCTGAAGCGTGTATTGATCGCAGGGCGGAATCGTTTCGGTGCGGGAGCCGGCGGAAGTCCTTACGTTGAGCACGGTTTCGCGGTCAGGCGGGGCGTTCACCGGGATTTCGATTTCCACCAGACCGGATTCGCCAAACAACTGCACCCGCTGGAAGGGCGTCATCTGCGTGCTGCAGGTGAAGACCGCCTGTCCTGCCGGGAAATCGAGGATGGCTGAGGTGAGGCGGTCGGTGCCGAACTGCGGGTCGCGCTCGATCAGACAACTGACACGCGCCGGCTCGGCTCCGAACATCCAGCGCGCGACGTGGACCGGGTAACAGCCGATGTCCATGATCGCCCCCCCGCCAATATCGGCACGGTTGCGGATGTTTTGAGGATCGCGGTTGTTGTAGCTGAAGACGAAATTGAAAGCGCGGAGCGGGCCGATTTCGCCGGAACGCAGGATTTCAAGAGCGCGGAGCCACTGGGGGTGGCTATGGACCATGAAGGCCTCGCCGATCTTCACGTGGGCTCGATCACGCGCAACGAGCAACTGCGAGGCCTCCGCCGCACTCAGCGCGATCGGCTTCTCGCAGAGCACGTGCTTGCCAGCCGCGGCCGCGCGCAACGTCCACGGCACGTGCAGGTGGTTCGGCAAGGGATTGTAGACCGCGTCGATGTCCGGATCGGCGAGTAGTTCCTCGTAGCTGCCGTATGCTTTCGAAATGCCGAGATCGTCAGCGGCTTTTCGGGCCCGGTCAGGGTCTCTGGAAGCGATTGCGGATATCTCGCATAAGGAACCGTGCTGCATCGCAGGAATAACTTTTACGGTGGCGATCTTCGCGACTCCGAGGACGCCCCATCGGATTTTATTGGCCATCTGGGCATTACTGTATCGCGACCGGCATTTCGGCCTGCGACACGAGTCGTACTCGCCATGGTCACGCTAAACTGAGGGTCTTTCCAATGGCAGCCGCAATCCAATCCCTCTCTCCTGAACTTCTGCTCCACGTAGCCCAGACTCTGCAAGTCTCAATGAAGAGCCTTGTGGCGACCATCGAGTTGCTCGAGGAGGGGTCAACCGTGCCCTTCATCGCCCGGTACCGCAAGGAAGTCACGGGCAATCTGGACGAGGTGCAGATTCGGGCGATTGAGGAGAAACTCCTCTACTTGCGCGATCTGGTGTCGCGCAAAGAGACCATCCTTGCCTCGATTCAGGAGCAGGGCAAGCTCACAGACGAGCTGAAGACGCGGATCGAGCAGACGCTGGACAAGAACGAACTCGAAGACCTCTATCTGCCGTACAAGCCGAAGCGCCGGACCAAGGCAATGATCGCCCGCGAAAAGGGTCTGGAACCCCTTGCCGATTACCTGTGGAAGCAGGAACCGACCGATACGCCGCTCGAGGTTTTCGCCGCGTCTTTCGTGGACGCCGAAAAGGGCGTGGCATCCGTGGCCGAGGCGCTGGAAGGCGCTCGACACATTGTGGCGGAGACGATCAGCGACGATGCAGACATTCGTAAGCTGCTGCGTCACACCATGTTCGAGGAAGGCGTGATCGTCGCGAAGAAAACGCTGGACGGTGTGGACGAGCAGCAGAAGTTCAAGATGTATTACGAGTACCGCGAGCCGGTGAAGGCGATTCCGTCACACCGGATGCTGGCGATCCGTCGTGGCGAGGCGGAGGGGGTGCTCTACTTCGTGATTGAACTGGAGCCGGAACGTCCGGTGCAGTTGATCAGCGGCAAGGTGCATAAGCAGCCTGGTGACTGGACTCAGCAGCTTACGATCGCCGCCGAGGATGCGTGGAAGCGCCTGCTGAACAATTCAATCACGTCGGAGATACGTCTGGAACTGAAGCAGCGCGCCGACGCGGATGCGATCGCGGTGTTCCGGGAGAATCTGCGGAACCTGCTGTTGTCGCCGCCGGCCGGTCAACTGGCGGTGCTCGGTATCGATCCCGGAATCCGTACGGGCTGCAAAGTCGCGGTGGTCGATGACACGGGGAAGTTTCTAGGCCATGACGTGATCTATCCGTTCCAGCCGAAGAACGATATCCCGGGTTCCGAGCGCACGCTGAAAGCGCTGATTACGAAGCATGGGGTACGTGCGATTGCGATCGGCAACGGCACGGCTTCACGCGAGACCGATTCGTTCGTGCGGGAGTTCCTGCAGAAGGAGGGCCTGACGTCGATCTTCAGCGTGACGGTGAATGAGTCGGGTGCTTCGATCTACTCGGCGTCCGATATCGCCCGGCAGGAGTTCCCGGATCTGGATCTGACGGTACGCGGGGCGATCTCGATTGCGCGGCGCCTGCAGGATCCTCTGGCGGAGTTGGTGAAGCTGGATCCGAAGTCGATTGGCGTGGGCCAGTACCAGCACGATGTGGATCAGAGCCATCTGCATAAGTCGCTGGAGACGGTGATCGAGAGTTGTGTGAACCGGGTGGGCGTGGATCTGAACACGGCTTCGTGGGCGCTGCTGCGGTATGTGGCCGGCATCAGCGAACGCACGGCGCTGAAGATCGTGGAGTTCCGCAATGAGCATGGGCGGTTCAGGTCTCGTGTCCAACTGAATGCGGTGCCGGGCATCGGACCGAAGACGTTCGAACAGGCCGCCGGATTCCTCCGGATTCGCAATGGCGACAACCCTCTCGATATGAGCGCCGTTCACCCGGAATCGTACCCGTTGGTAGAACAGATCGCGGCAAGTCTGAACGTTCCCGTCAGGCAGTTGATGGAGGAGCCGGGGCTGCTGGCGAAGGTGGATAAGAGCGGACTGGCCGCAGGCGTCTTCACTCTGAATGACATTTTGGAGGAATTGAAGAAGCCGGGGCGCGATCCTCGCGATAAGTTCCTCGCGCCTACGTTCAAAGACAACGTTAAAGAACTTTCTGATTTGCAGGAAGGCATGACGCTTGAAGGGATTGTCACCAACGTGACTAAGTTTGGGGCGTTTGTGGATGTGGGGGTTCACCAGGACGGACTGGTCCATATCAGTGAACTCTCGAATCGCTATATCAAGGAACCGAGTGATGTGGTGAAGGTTGGCCAGATCGTGCAGGTCCATGTTCTCAGCGTGGATCCGAAGAGCAAGCGGATCGCGCTTTCGATGAAGACGAAGGTCGCACCTGGCACGGCACCGACTCAGCAGAAGAAGGCCGCTGCTCCACCGCCGGCGGCTAAAGCGCAGCCTAGCCTGGATGACAAAATGGCGGCTTTGGCGGACCGCTGGAAGCGAAGGTAAGCGCACTTGACCAGGGTATTGGGGTGGCTTGATCATTTCTGGTTGGGCGAGAGGTTTCGTGATTCCGGCTATCCATCTCGAATGTGTGAGCAACTGCTTTTTCCGGACATGCGATTTAGCAAACGGTTTTCTGCTCCTCGCGAGGCGGAAGGAGACGGGGGATGGTTGCTGCCGCTGCCGCTTCGGACATGTACGTTCGGGCTCACTCTCCGGTAATACCGTTTCGCGGTACGGGATTTCTGATCGTGAGAGGCAAACAGTTCGGCGCAATGCCGACTACACTGACAACTGGATGGAGGTCAGAGCCATGCTTTGGCTAGTGCCGTTGCTTTTGGGGACGAGCCTTTGCTGGGCGCAGAAGTTCGAAGTGGCGTCTGTGCGGGCGAATGTGGCTAACGATCGGATTGTGACGGTCCAGCTAAGTCCAGATGGCAGGTTTACCGCGCGGGGATACACACTGGCGCTGTTGCTCCAGAGGGCTTACGCGGTGAGATACGGGTACGTATTGGGGGGGCCCGGCTGGGCGTACTCGGACCGGTTCGATATCGCGGCGAAGGCTTCCGTGCCGGGGAGATTCACTGAGGCGCAGTTGCGACCAATGCTAGTGGACCTGCTGGCGGAACGTTTCCGGCTGAAGGTACGCACCGTGATGAAGGAAGAGCCCGGCTACGCGCTGGAGGCCAGCCGTGGCGTGGCGATGCTGACAAGGTCGGTGGAAGGCGAGGAGCATCCGGACACGGCCCGGATGACCAACGAAGGTTTCACAGCGCAGGGGATCGGGATGGCGACTTTTGCGCGGTTCCTCGGCAACAAGCTGGGCGTACCGGTGGCGGACGAGACGGAACTGCCAGGCTTATATGACATTCGGGTGCGGTGGGACCTGCCGGGGCCTGCAGCGAATGCGCAGCCGGGAGACGAGGCCGCTGACACGCTTCGGGCAGTGGCATTTCGCGCGGTTGAGGAACAGCTTGGGTTGAAGCTAAAACCAAAGAGGGTGGGCATCCCGACGGTTGTAATCGACTACGCGGAGAAGCCGCGGGAGTCGGACAACTGACGAATTGCCTTACGCTTTCAGCCACCCATTTTCCGTTCCCGCCGTTTTCCGTTCCAATCTCCCCGTAGCCGACTGTCCACGCTTGAATCTTGACATGTGTCCGCAACGGATATACTATCGAGACATGGCGAACAAGGCCACGGTTCAGGCTCCGCTGACACCTGCGGTGCTTCACATCCTGCTTGCGCTTTCGATGGGGGAGCGGCACGGCTACGGAATCATGAAACAGGTGGAAGCGGATTCGCAGGGCAAGGTAAAGATGGGCCCGGGGACGCTGTATGGCTCGATGGGGCGGATGATGGACGCCGGGCTGATTCGGGAAAGCGATAAGCGCGTAGATCCGGACATGGACGACGAGCGGCGCATCTACTACAGGCTCACAAGCTTGGGGCGGGCCGCGCTGGAAGCAGAACTGAAACGGTATAGGGGCGTGGTGTCGGTAGCGGAAGGACGTCTGGCGTATGGCCGCTAACCGCGCCGGTCGCCGTTACCAGGCGTGGTACGCACTGCTGCTGCAACTATATCCGGGGCCTTTCCGTGTGCGGTTCAGCGAGGACATGGCGCAGATCTTTCAAGACCTGTGCCGGGAGCACGGAGATGCCCGGTGGCGACTGTTCTGGGTCGCGCTGTCGATCTATGGCGAGACTTTGATAGCGATCGTTAGGGAGAACGCAATTCATATGTCGCAACCTGGCAAAACGACGCTGCGCGTGGCGTGGGGCGCACTGGCCGCGTGGATGGTGCCGCTGGTGGCATCGCAGTTTGTTGACGACTGGCACTGGGGCGCAGGAGGTTTTGTGCGGGTGTATGTCCTCTTGTTCCTGACGGGAATAGCGATTGCTCTGATCGCCAGGAGAATGGGCGTGTGGTCGTACAAAGTTGCCGTTGTCACGGGGGTGGTGGCCGGTCTTGCGTTGGGGTGGTCGACCATGGTCCAGACGGCGGACTCGGGACATCCAGAGCGCCTGTGGTACCTCAGCGTGCTCGTAGTGGGATTAATTGGGGCCTGTCTGGCACGGCTGAAGGCGCCAGGATTGGCTATCACGTTGTTCGCGATGGCAACAGTGTTGGCGCTGATCTCCGTGGTGCTACCTTCCGGTGCGCCGCCCGACATCGCGCTGAGGATGGCAATCGGGCATGGTGCCGTGACAGCGTTGTTCACCGCGTCAGGTCTGCTGTTCCGGCACGCGAGTTTGGCGGGATTGAGTTAAGGCGGTGGTCGACTCCAAGGCGTCCGCCGTAATGGACGTGCGCCAAGAGGGGCTTGTTGTACCAGTACAGCGCCATGCACTTGCCTTGAACGGCTAACTTAATCTTGCGCTGGCGATCAGTCTTGAACGACCTCACTATCTGGGATTTTCGGTTGCTCGGTGTCAACTTGACGTGCAACGCGCGTTAGTGAAATGTGGGCGCGTTCAGCCCGAAGAGTCCGGTTAACGGAAACTAAGCCGCTGATTGTGGCATCATCCGGGGCCGCCACAGGGGAGCCTGGCAGCCTGCCTGTGACAAAGCCTATCCGACGGCCCGGGGCCGGTGCGTGGCCCAGATTTCAACTTTGCCGCAAGCGCTCCCGCCAGTCACATCTCTGAATGGCGACCGCCCGAGCTAACGGAGGCCCTTAGCCTTCAGATGAGCGATCAGGGCGGCGGGGTCGTCCGAGATGATGGCGTCGGCTCCTGCCGCGACGAGGCGATCCCAATCCGCAGGCTCGTTGGCCGTCCACGGAACCACTTTGAGGCCAGCTTCGTGAGCCTGCTTCACGAGTTCCGGCGTGACGAGTTTGAACTCAGGAGAAACGATCGTGGCGCCGGCTTCCTTCGCGATGGCGACGAAGCTTTTCGCCGGTCCTTCATAGAGCGCGGACAGTTCGATCTCCGGTGCCTGCTTCTTCATTTCGTGCAGAGTCCGGAAGTCGAAGGACTGGAGGATGACGCGCTTCTCCAGATGGTGCTTGCGGATGACGGCCAGAACGCGCGTGACGAATTCCTGCGGCGAGGCCGTCAGTTCAGGCCGCAGCGGCGAGACCTTGGTTTCGATATTGAAGCGGAAGCTGCCTTTCGATGAGAGGGCGAGGACTTCATCCAGCGTGGGTATCCTCGTACCCGGAACCGGGACCTGTCGTTCAAATTTGGGGTTCCGCGTGGCACCGCAATCGAACTGGCGCAGTTCAGCCAGCGTATGGTCGTGGATGATGGCTTTGGGCTTCGGCCCGGTGCAGACAGGCGGCTCGAGGATCGGGTCGTGCGAGACCACGACAATGCCGTCCTTTGTGATCGCGGTATCGAGTTCAAGGACGTCGACGCCCGCGGCAATGGCGTATTCAAAGGCGGGGATCGTGTTCTCAGGCCGCAGCGCGCGCGCGCCGCGATGACCGTGAACTTCGATGCCACTGGCAGCAAGGGCCGGAATGCTCATGAGAAGAAAAAGTGCCTTTCGCATCAGACCCTTAGAATACCCCTGTTTTTCCATTGTCGACTTGCAGTACAGTGATTTAGCACGATTGTCGCGTAACCGAAACAGGTCCGTGACAGACATGTGTAAAGCTTGGGGGCGTATATGACTAAACAGGGGATTTTTCTATTGCGGAGTTTGCTTGCGCTGGGCCTTGCCTTGCCCGCGTTGGCGCAGTTCGATACGGCCGAGGTTCTCGGAACGGTCAAAGACCGGAGCGATGCTGTGGTCGCGAATGCGTCCGTACGGCTGACGAACGAAAACACGGGCATCGAGGCCAGTACGGCCACGGATGCGAGCGGGAGCTACGCATTCTCGAACGTGAAGATTGGGACGTATCGCATTTCGGCGGAAGCAGCGGGCTTTTCGCGCGGCGAGGCCAGAGGCATCACCGTGAACGTGAACGCCCGGCAAAGAGTTGATCTGGTTCTTCAGGTCGGTACAGTGACGGAGACCGTTCAGGTGACAGGTGCGGCCAGTGCGCTGCAGACGGATTCCAGCGAGCGCGGACAGGTTGTCTCCCAGCAGGCGATCGTGGAACTTCCTTTGAACGGCCGCTCG
>JAOAPO010000635.1 GCA_025462945.1 Bryobacterales bacterium | reverse complement strand
TCTGTGCGGACTGCGGCGATCTGTTGGGTTACCGTGCGGCCGTCGATGCTGAGGTCGAGGCTGCCCGCCGCAAGCTTCTGCTTGAGAGCAGCTCCGCGTACCATTGCGAACTCGTCCAGATTGGAGTTTACGATCGAAAGGAACTTCACCCGTTCGAGAAGTTTGTTGCGAACATCACGGGCTTCTTCGAGGACTCGGCGCTGAAATTCGAGGAGGCTGAGCTCTCGGTTCAGGTAGTATTTGGGGTCGTCGAAGTCTAACGCGGCAGCCCCCTCAGCAACTGCATCGGCTGCTGGCGTGGCCGAGGTTTTTCTGTGCCGGGAAGTTTTTTTCTTGTGACTGGCGGCAGACATTGAGGCCAAGACTAATGTTAACTTCAACGAAGATGCCAAACCTGAATCCATCGCGCCGCGCGGTTCTGGCAGGGCTTGCCGGGCTGCAGCTTCCGCTGGCCGCGGCAGGCGTTTCGCCGTCGCGTGTGATCGACGTGGCGACACACTTCTTCGACACCCGACGCCCGCAGGGTGTGCCGTGGCCTGCTGCGAACGACCCAATTCTATACAAACCGTCGTTGCCAGACCGTTACCTGCAAGCGATCGCGCCGACGCGCGTTGACGGTGTGGTTGCTATCGAAGCGAGTCCCTGGCTGGAGGATAATCTGTGGCTGCTGAATGTGGCTGACCACGAAGCATTGATTCAGGCGGTGGTTGGCAACCTGTCGCCGGGGCATGTCGACTTCAGAGCGGCGCTGGAGCGGTTCGCAAAGCATCCTCTGTTTCGTGGCATTCGCGTCGGGGGCGGCGGGCTGGCGGGGATGCTGAGCGACCGTGCGAAGAGCGCCGATCTTGAGCTTCTTGCCGCACGCGGCCTTAGTCTGGATGTGCTCGTAACCAATCCGAGCCATTTTGCGCCGGTGGTGGAACTCGCGAGACGCCTGCCTTCGTTACGCATGATTCTGGGGCACCTGCCGCTGGACGATACGACGGGCATGAGTGCCCTGGCCGAACACCGGGAGATCTTCGTCAAGGTCTCGGGCGTGGTGCGTAAGGTGAGAGGCAAGGTCCCCACCGAGTTCGCTTACTACAAACCGCAACTGGACGAACTCTGGAAAGTCTTCGGGCCGCAGCGTCTGCTTTTTGCGAGCAACTGGCCCACCTGCGATCTGATCGCTCCCTGGCCGACAGTATATGGAATTGTGGCCGAGTACATGGGGCGGCGAACGCAGGCAGAGGCTGAATCGTTCTTCTGGCAGAATGCCGTGAAGGCCTATCGACTGGCTGTTTGAACTTCCGCGGGGATGGGCCGAACCGCAGCGAACGCGACTCCGAACGCAACCACGATCAAAGCGCCAATCACGTTGTACCAGAGGTAGGCAATGTTGGTGAAGACGGCGCAGGTGATCACCACCGCTTCACCGGCGATCATGGCCCAGAACGCCGAGCCGCCTCGAACTTTGGGGAACAGGAACGCGAGTGCGAACACGCCCAGCAGCACGGGGTAGAAGAACGAGCCGACGACGTTGACCGCTTCCACAAGCGACCCGAGGTGCTTCGCGAACTGTGCAAAGATGACCGCCCAAAGGCCCCATCCCGCCGTGAACAGGCGCGACACCTTCAAATAATGGTGGTCGGTCGCTTCTGGCCGGAAGTGACGACGGTAGATGTCCATCACGCTGACGGTGGCAAGGGAATTCAGCTCTCCTGAACTCGACGACATGGCAGCAGTGAGAATCACCGCGATCACCAGACCGATGAAACCAACGGGAAAGTAGCGCGTCACGAAAGACAGAAAGATGTAGTTGGTGTCGTTGAACGCGCCGGGTCTGGCCTTTTGAAGAAGCTGGATACCAGATGTGCGCGCCGCGGTGACTTCGGTATGCGCGGTGCGGTAGTCCGCCACGGCCGCCTTCAGGTCGGCGGCCGAGTTCGTTCGGCGAGCCGCGCTGACTGACTCGGCGGCTTTGAGTCTGTGCTGCCATGCCTGGTCGAAATGCTGCTGCACTTCGCTGTAGCCGGGTGCATTTTGAACGGCTGCCTGGGCGGTCTTCTCAAAGAGCATGGGCGGCTGTATAAAAAGGTAAAACACGAACACCATCGCACCCACGAACAGGATGAAAAACTGCATCGGCACCTTGGCCATCGCGTTGAACAGAAGGCTGAGGCGGCTTTGTGCGATGGATTTCCCGGTAAGGTACCTCTGTACCTGCGATTGGTCTCCGCCGAAGTAGCCGAGCATCAGGAAAGATCCGCCGATGAGGCCGCTCCAGAGGTTGTACCGGTTATTCGGATCGAAGTGCAGGTCGACGGCGTTCAGCTTGCCGATGGCACCTGCCAGGTACACGGCATCCGGGAAAGTGACTCCCTGGGGCAGAAGGGAGACAACGGTAAACAATCCGAGAATCAGCCCTGCGAAGATGATCACCATCTGCAGAACGTCGGTCCACGTGACAGCCGGAATGCCGCCCTTGGTGGTGTAGAGAACGCAAAGTGCACCGATCACGAGAGTGGTGATCCGGTCTTCCCAGCCGAAGATGACGCTCAGAACGATGGCAGGCGCATAGAGCGAGACGCCCACGGCCATGCCTCGCTGCACCAGGAAGACCACGGAGGCGAGCGCACGGGTCTTTGCGTCGAACCGCTTCTCCAGATACTCGTAGGCCGTGTAGACCCCGGCGCGATGGAAGATCGGTACGGCAGTGGCGGAGAGAATCACCATGGCGACGGGGAGTCCGAAGTAGAACTGGACGAAGCGCATGCCGTCCACGTAGGCCTGCCCTGTGGTGGCGATGAAGGTGACCGCGCTTGCCTGGGTGGCCATGATGGAGAGCCCCATGGCGTACCACGGCATCGTTTTGCCGGCCAACAGATATTGATTGACAGTCTTCGACGCGCGGCCACGCCAGAGTCCGAAAGAAGGAATCGCGATGATGGTGGCGACCATTACCGCCCAGTCAAGAGGCGTCATGTGAAGTATTGGGTGAAGAAGTAGAAGACGACGATCAACAGAGCCAGCCAGACGAGCACAGTGATGTAGAGGTTGCGCCAGCTGCCAAGAAGCGGTGGCGGTTCGTCCTCAGGGGCGAGGGGATCTGCTGGGCCGTTGGTTCCGTCGTGTACCGGCATCGTGCTTATTGTGGCAGGTCAGCATTGGTGGCTCTACCATGAAAAGATGCAGCCAACAGGCCTCATGAAAGCGCTGGTGAAGAGCCGGCCGGAACCCGGACTTTGGCTGGAAGAAGTCGAGATTCCGAAAATCGGGATTAATGATGTCCTTATCCGTGTTCGCAAAGCCTCAATCTGCGGCACTGATGTGCACATTCTCAATTGGGACGCGTGGGCTGCCAGGACCATTGCAACCCCGATGGTAATTGGGCATGAATTCATGGGCGAGATTGTGGCTGTGGGGGAGAATGTTTCCGACTTCTTCCCGGGCCAGATGGTTTCCGGCGAGGGCCATGTTGTGTGTGGACGATGCCGAAACTGCCTTGCCGGACGGCGGCATCTTTGCGCGCATACCAGCGGTGTGGGCGTGAATCGTGCGGGAGCTTTCGCGGAGTACATCTCGCTGCCTATGACGAACGTGTGGGTCCATAAGCCGCAGGTGGAGCCGGAGATTGCCTGTATCTTCGACCCATTCGGTAACGCGGTGCATACGGCACTGGCGTTCCCCCTTCTTGGCGAAGACGTCCTCGTCACGGGTGCCGGACCGATCGGCATCATGGCTGCGGCGGTTGCGCTGCACGCCGGCGCCCGGCATGTCGTGATCACGGATCTGAACCCTTACCGCCTGGATCTGGCGCGGCGGGTGGGTGTCAGTATGGCGGTCGACCCGCGCGAGCAGTCACTGGCCGATGTCCAGAACGAACTGCAAATGACTGAGGGTTTCGACGTGGGTCTTGAGATGTCGGGCAACGCATCGGCGTTTCGGGACATGCTGACCAATATGTCGCACGGCGGCAGGATCGCGATGCTGGGTATACCGCCGGCGGAGATCGCGATCGACTGGAACATCGTGATCTTCAACATGCTGACCATCCACGGAATCTACGGTCGGGAGATGTACGAGACCTGGTACAAGATGACGGTGATGCTGGAGTCGGGGCTCGACATTGCACCGGTCATCACGCACCGCTTTAGGTACCGCGACTATCGGGAGGCGTTCGATTTGATGAAGTCAGGTAATTCGGGGAAGATCGTGATGAACTGGGAAGACATCTAAGCGCAGCCGCAGTATCGTAGGTTTATGAAGATCACGGTTGCGGCCGCACTCGTTGCTTGTTTTATGCCACTCTACGGAGCCAGCGTTCACGATTTCGAGCTGAACACGATCGACGGGAGCAAGATGCCTCTCGCCTCTTATAAAGGCAAGGTGTTACTGCTGGTGAACACCGCGAGTGCCTGCGGCTTCACGCCGCAGTACGCCGGCCTGGAAGCGCTGTACAAAAGGTACAAGTCTCAAGGACTGGTGCTGGTGGGCGTGCCTGCCAACAACTTCGGCGGGCAGGAGCCGGGGAGCAACGAAGAGATTAAAACCTTCTGTTCGCGGACCTATCATGTGACGTTCCCGATGGCGGCGAAGGTCTCTGTTGCCGGAGATGACCAGATTCCCCTCTACGAACACATTTCGAAAGCAGCCGGCGCACCCCAGTGGAACTTCACGAAGTACCTTGTCAGCAAAGACGGCAAGGTACTTCGGAGATTCGATTCAGCGGTTGAGCCGGACGCGAAGGAACTCGCCGCAGCCATCGAAGCAGCGTTGAAGTAGGCGCTGAAGTTCCGCCTCCGTGGATCCAGCAGCTCTAGTGTCAGCGCCGCGGGCGGGGTACCGATCTGGCGCTTCGGGCGCTTGCGGCCGCGGTACTGCTGCTGCCGCCCACCATCAGCATGGGGCGACGCTCTCGGTAGCCTGGCGAACTTTCGCTTCCCCGCCGGAACCGATCGCTGGCAGGGCCGATGTACGGACCAATGCAGAAGCGTAGTCCGTTCGCTGGCGCGTTCTTTCAGGGGTCTCCGCAACGGGTGACTCCGGTGCGAAAGCGTTTGATGAGTGGCGCACAGTAGCTTATTGAGACTGACGAACACGGCTGCTGTATACTGAGGAGGTTGTGTTGATTCTGTTAACAATTGTGCACGTAATCGTGTGTCTGTTCCTGATTATCGTGGTGCTGCTCCAAAGCGGCAAGGCGGCCGATTTGGCTGGTGCGTTCGGCGGTATGGGGTCCCAAACTACGTTTGGTCCTCGTGGCTCGGCGACGCTTCTTTCGAGGGCGACCACGGTCTCGGCGATCCTTTTCATGCTCACTTCGATTTCGTTGTCGATTGTGGCGACGCGTAACGCCGGGGTGGCAGCACTCCCGGATCTGAAACGTCGTCCAGTACAGAATTCGGCTCCGGCGCGACCTCAGCCAGCGCCGGCTAAGAAGTAACTGACACAACTGTCTCACACCTGCGGAGGTGGCGGAATTGGCAGACGCACTAGCTTGAGGTGCTAGCAATCGCAAGATTGTGGGGGTTCAAGTCCCCCTCTCCGCACCATTTTCAATAACTTAGGGGCAGTCCGGGATCTTATCCGCACTAGTTCGGACCTTCAGAACGCGGACTTCGAACCGGGGGCGTATTGATTTTAAACGGCTTCCTTCAAAGAACTCGCATAGCCGCGCTAGTTTTTTGGGCCTTTTGTGACGTGTTTGTGCCAAGTGGTTCTCCGATGGCCGCCGTTCATTGCGGCTGCAAGTTGGCCACGGGAGAGTCAGCTTCCAAAGCTGAATGCGCGGGTTCAATCCCCGTCTCCCGCTCCACGGTTTTCTCAGCAGCTTCCTTTATGGGAAGCGTGAGTGCCGCAGCCCTTGAGAGCACGGCCTGAGCGCCGAACGCCGACACTCAGGAAGACTGAATCCGAGAGCCGCACCATGACTGGTTCCCGTTGATGCTGGCCGCCGGTGCCCCGAACGCACAGTCTAGGGTCCCGGTTCAGACGACGGAGGGTCGCGACCCACTGCTTCACACGCGGGAAGTCCGGGGTCCGAGTCCCTGCGCGCCAACCATTTTTGGCAACAACTTACAAAATATTTGCCGCCGGAACAAGTTGTTCAATACCGTAAAGTTGTTCAGTTATCTTCGAAGCGCCTGCGGCTAGCAGGAGGTCGAGAGTTCGGTCGCAACCGGGAGATTTCAAGAGCGGCATGCGACGGACGAATAGGCATTCAGCACGTAGCTCGTCTGTTTCTCGAACCAACTGCGCCCCTAAACTCGCTTACGTCAGCGAAATCTCTAAGCCCGTCGCCAGCGTCTCGTCGGAATCGCTGAAACTAATGACCTGTTTCTTTTCGTTTCGTTAGACACCTACCGTAACGAGGCTTGCTGACTAGCGAATCACCTTCCCGCCTTTCATCACAAACATCACCCGCTGCAACTCCGTAATATCAATCAACGGATTCCCCGCGACCGCTACAACGTCCGCATACTTTCCGCTCTCCACCGACCCCACATCCTTCGACCACCCCATTACCTCCGCATTCACCACCGTCCCAGCCTGAATCGCCCGAAGCGGCGTCATCCCCGCCCGCTTAACCAGCCACTCGAATTCCAGCGCCTGCGCCCCGTGAGGAAACGTCGACCCATCCACGCCGCTACCCATCATCACCTTGATCCCCGCCGTAGCTGCCCCCAGCGACGCCGCCTTCTCGAAGATCGGAATGATGCGGTACTTGCCCTTCGTGTTCTTCTCGTCGTTATCGTCCATGTAGGGCTCGGTGTATCGCACCAGTGTCGGGTCGTAGAAGAGGTGCTTCGATGCCATCATGTTTGCCTCTTCCTGATTCAACCCAAAGGCATGCTCAATCGTGTCGCATCCCGCCACAATCGCGTTCTTTTGCCCCTCGCCTCCATATACGTGGCAGGCCGCTTTGTGCCCCGCACGGTGCGTCTCGTCAATCAACGCTTCCAACACCGGCAGCGGATATGTCACCTCGTACTGATCTTTGCCCTCAGGCGAGAACGAGTACCCGCCCGCCGGGTACAGCTTGATCCAGTCCGCACCATGCTGAATCTGATCCTGTACTGCGGCCCGTGCTTCCTCCGGGTTCCGCACCACTGCGGCCTCCAGCGGATTACCCGGTCGTGCATTTGACGCCCCCGCCCAAACTATTCCCCGCGTCGCCACCTGATACCTCGGCCCTTCGATCCGCCCCAGCCGGATGGCATCCCTGATCTCGACGTCCGCATATCCATTGCCGTGCGAACTCATGTCCCGTGCCGAGGTGATCCCCGCTTTCAGATCCGCCTGTGCATTCTGCACGGCAATTAACATCGCCTGTTCGGTTGTGGTCTTCGGGCTCCGCGAGTTGAACATGTGCGTATGCCCATCAATCAGTCCGGGTAACACCGTAGCGCGTCGCAGATCGATCACCTCCGCGCCCGCTGGAATCTTGACCGACCCTTCCGCTCCTACTGCCGCAATCCGCTCACCCTGAATCACGATAAGTTGATTGGCCAGCAGCCTCCCCGTGTTCGTATCCAGCAGGCGCCCCGCTCGAATCACAATGACCTTACCCGCCGTTGGGCACTTATAGAAGCCGCCATCCGGCAGCACGCAGGGCGTCGGGCCCGCGCCTCGCCACGGAGCCGGAGGAGGCGCCAGTTGAGCCGACAGGGATGCACTCAGCGTCACCAAACCCGCTAATAGCGTTACGAAGCGCATCACTGAATTATATGTAAGCGCGCGCCTGTGTTTTATGTCCGGCAGGCAGAGTACTCGTTTCATTCCGAGGTGAAACCGCTCGGCTAACATTGTCTGCAACATGTCACTGTGATCCAGTTGGCTGCTCACGTCATTTCACCTCATAGCGCAGCGCTCGAAACATCGCCAGGCGGCGGTCGCGAATAGGGTCATTGACCACCTTGCTGACGTTATCAAGCACCATGGTTGGCCGATCCTTCGTGTTGAATACAGGCCAGGGTGGCAGCTTGGGGGTGTTGGGGCTGCCGGTCTTCGCGAAAGCGATCCATGCGTCGCTGACTTTATCGGCAAGCGCCATTGCAGCCGGACCGCCACCCGTCAGGTTCGCAGAGATCTTGACGTTGTCGAACGCGAAAGGGATTTCCATATTGTGGGGAGTCTTGAGTTGTCCGTTCTGGACGGGCGTTTGCCAGGTGAAGTAATAAAGGTAAACAGGGGCTTTGCCGAGAGCCGCACGGCGTTCCGCCGCTTTCATAGTCGGCGCACCGTAGCGGTAGTCGCTTTGAATAAGGAAGTAGATGTCCGTAGGTGACGCCCCCGGCGTGGCTCTGCGGTACAGATCGATCATGGCCTGAGCGTCAGTGCCGAGCAGTTCTCGGATACGTGCTGTCATGCCAACTTCGTCCAGATGCCACAGAGCAGCGTCAGTGGTCAGGCCAGTGTATTCGGTGCGGGTACAACCTATCATGACCGGCACGTCTGCTGAAACGGGCGAAGCAGAGGGATGGAACGGGTGTTGCGGGAGTATGGTGCCATCAACGGTGGGTGCGAAGCCGAACACGTTCTGGTCCACCTTGCCGAGATCTCGAACTACTGAGAAATAAGCGGCCATAACGCGGTCAACCGGGAGTTTCTGTACCTCGTGAATATCCGCTTTGGGAATGTTCAGTTTCGCCAGCAATCGTTCGGCGTTGCGGATGGCAGTCTCGCGCTCCACGACCTTTAAGGCGACGCCACTTTCGATTACAGCTCGGTGGAACAGGCCTTTGGCGGAGGGCATAGCCAGCAGCGTCTGGATTTTGCGTCCACCACCCGACTGGCCGAAGAGCATCACCGCATCGGGATCGCCCCCGAACTGGGCAATGTTGAGGCGAACCCATTTGAGCGCATGAACGATGTCCAGCATCCCCACGTCACCCGACGCGGCGAAGTCAGGACTCAGAGCGCTGAAGTTGGCGAAGCCGAGGACGTTCAGGCGATGGTTGATGGTAACGACGACTACGTCGCCACGCAGTGCGAGGTTCGTACCGTCGTTACTGAGCGATGAACCCGAGCCGGTACTAAAGCCCCCACCGTGCAGCCAAAGCATTACAGCGCGTTTGCGACCGTCGGTGAGTGCGGGAGTCCAGACGTTCAGAACAAGGCAGTCCTCACCCTCTGGAAGCGTCTTGCTGCCGGGTATGGAGAGCGCAGTGAAGATGGACGGACCTGCGGGCGCGGGAGGAGCGCTCGGGTCCGGCGGTGGAGGAGCCGGGTCCGTTTGCGGAGCGCGGTGGCCATACTCAAGCGCGTCACGGACCCCAGTCCAGTGCGCGGGGTCCATCGGAGGCATGAAACGGTTCTTGCCCTCGGTACTGGCACCGTAAGGAATACCTCGGAACGTCTTGATACCGCGGTTTTCAACTCCGCGAATCTTGCCGAACCTCGTCTCCGCTGTTACGTACCGCGGGGTCTCGTCTGCCGCACCTAAGTTGGTGCCGGCGGAAAGCGCAACGGCCGCGGCACCCTGCATGAAGTCACGGCGCCGCAACCGGGAGCCAGCAAAACGTTGAGAACTCATTCAATAAACCCCTTCGCGTGCAAAAATGCGGCGGTATCCCTCCATGTCATGCGAAGGAGCGAGAGCTGCAACCGCCTAAGTATCGCTCAGGAAGGCTGCCTGTCCGTTACTGTCGCCGATGGATTCCGGCCTGACGCCCATATGGCCCATGAGAGTCATGTAGAGGTTAGTAACTGGAACTTGCTTCTCGTAGATCACGTGCCGACCCGGTTTGAGCTTGCCGTTGCCTCGTCCCGCAACAACGACGGGCAGGTTCTCATGCAGGTGTCGATTGCTGTCGGACAAGCCGCCGCCGTAAACCACCATGGAGTGATCGAGCAAGGTTCCGTCGCCGTCCTGGGTAGCCTTGAGCCTGCCGATGAAATAGGCAAACAAGTCCATGTGATGCTGGTTGATCTTCGACAGCCTGGCAAGTGTCTCGGGGTCGTTCCGGTGGTGCGAGAGAGGGTGGTGCGGATCCGGCACACCGATCTCGGGGTAGACGCGAACGCTGCCTTCGCGGGCGACCATTGTGGTAGCCACACGGGTGATGTCGGCCTGGAACGCCAGAACTTTAAGGTCGTACATCAGCTTCATGTAGTCGCCGTAGATGATGGGAACGCCGGAAGGCTTCTCAATTTGCGGGGTGATGTTCCGGTTGTCGCGTTCGGCCGTTTCAATCCGCTTTTCCGTTTCGCGAATGGCGTACAGGTACTCATCCACTTTTCTCTTGTCCGCTGGGCCGATGGTATTCATCAGCGTCGCCGTGCGCTCGCGCGCCATGTCGAGAATGCTCTTGCGGTACCCGGCGCGGCGTACCCGAACCGCTGGATCGACACTGAAGTCCTCCGAGCCAAACAACCTTTCAAAGACGAGGCGCGGGTTCGTCTCGGGCGGCAGGGGCGAATTCGGCCCGCGCCAGACGATGGTGTTGGTGTAGGCGCAGCTATAGCCGGTGTCACAGGAACCGACAAGCCGGGTATCGTCGCAACCCAGCTCGAGGGAGGAGAGGCGTGTTTTGCCGTCGAGAGACTTGGCTACAAGCTGGTCGGCGGAGATGCCAGACCGGATGTCCGCACCAGAAGTTTTTTTGGGATGGACGCCGGTAAGAAAACTTGCGGCGGCACGGGCATGATCTCCGCCGCCGTCGCCAAGGGCATTTCCGTTATTCGCCGCGAGCCCCGTAAGGACAAACACGTCCTCGCGGTATTTCTCCAGGGGTTTCAAAATGCTCGTGAAGTTAAAGTCTGTACCCGCAGCAGTTGGTGTCCAGTCGGCCATAACGGCACCGTTGGGAATATAAACGAACGCGAGTCGGAGAGCGGCGTTGCCTCCCTCGCTGGTTGCCGGAGCGCCGAAGGCAGGGATCATGGCGTCAAGAAACGGGAGGGCAATCGCGGCCCCCACGCCGCGGAGTAGAACGCGGCGAGAAAGGTGTTTACGGGTGATGAACATTGTCTACCTGATCTCCTCTTTGCATTTGAAACGGCATGCTGTCAACGATGCCGAGGACGATACTTGAAAAGCGATAGTCTTCCGATGCCGCGCGTTTCGCAATCGATGCCACCACGGGCCTGTCAAAGCGCTCAAGGCCGCGGCCAAGCGCATAGATCAACAGTTTTTCCGCTACAGAATGCGCCAGCGCATTTGGGTCTGCAAGCAGAACGGCTTTGAGACCTTCGGGACCGGTGAAGGTCTTCCCGTTGGGCAGCTTGCCAGAAGCATCGATCGATACCAAACCATCCTGCGAGCGCCAGGCACCAATGGCGTCGTAGTTTTCCAGGCTAAAGCCGAGAGGGTCCATCTTCCCGTGACAAGAGGCGCACAGCGCATTCTCACGGTGTTTTTCCATCTGCTGGCGCAGGGAGACAGCACTGCCGGCAGCGGCGACGGGAAGAGATGGCACGTCTGGCGGAGGCGGGGGAGGCGGCGTGTTCAGGATATTGTCGAGAATCCACTTGCCGCGAAGAACGGGTGAAGTGCGCGTAGCGTATGAGGAGACGGTGAGGACGCTGCCCTGAGTGATCAGTCCGCCACGCTGGTGATTCCCATTCAGATCAACCCTACGAAACTCCATGCCGCTCACTCCAGGAATCTTGTAGAACCGAGCGAGGCGCTCGTTCAGAAAAGTGTACTTTCCTGAAACAATGTCCAGGATGCTGCGATCTTCCTGAATGATGCTCGAAAGAAAGAGCCTAGTCTCCTTCTTCATGGAAATGCGCAGGAGATCATCGAAGTCCATGAACAGTTCGGGGTCGGGCTTCACGATGTCCATATTGCGGATCTCAAGCCACTGGCCCGCGAAGTTGTCGACCAGTGCCTCGGCTTTCGGATTCTTGAGCATGCGGCGGACCTGGGCGTCGAGCACTGCGGACTCTCGAAGTTTGCCTCGGGCGGCCTGCTCAAATAGCTCCTCGTCCGGCATACTGCTCCAGAGAAAATAGGAGAGCCGTGAAGCTAATTCGTACTGGCCGACGGGCGAGGTGTCTGCCTTCGGCTTCGCGTTTCGGGAGATGCGGAAAAGGAAGTCGGGTGAGACGAGTATGTACTGGAGAGTAACCGCGATTCCTTCGTCGAAGGAGTCTCCCCTTCCCCGAACCTTGCTGTAAAGTGCGAGCAGCGAATCGACTTCGGGAGGGGTGATCGGGCGACGGTACGCGCGTCGTGCAAAATCGGTGATTATCTTGCGAGGGCAACTCGCGTCGTGATTTCCCTCATCGTGTCGACACGTGAAGATCAGCCGGTGACTCTCAACGGGCGGCAGCGGCTTCGCGTCGAACGGGCCGCCAATATCCAGCGACTCCACCCGGCTGGTGAGCGCGCCAACTGGGATCGGCACAGGGCCGGTGGGAGCGACGGAAGCGGGCACAGCTTCCGCTGCGGGAACAGGACCACGACCTCCCGGAATAGCTACCCCCGCCTGAACGCCACCTCGGCCACGAGCCGGTGGCGTCGGCTTTTTGGACGGATTCGGGCCGCCGTACATCGGCGGGAGGCCTTCGAAGTAACGCAGATAGGAGACCGATACGAGATGTTCGCCCTTGGGTATGTGGGTTCGAAATTGACGCGACTGGCCCTCAACAACCGTGTTCTCGATCTCGAAGTGCTGTATCTCTTTGCCATCCAACCAGACGGCGACGGTGCGGGGTTCGGAGCCGCCCGGCTGCTGACCGTTCAGCACAAATTTCAACAGGTATTCGCCGTCGACGGGAAAGTCGTGAAGCTTGTTGACAGCGCTCGGTAACGCGAGGCCTGTCTTATCGTATTCGAACAACTCCTTCGGCGGCGGCGGGCGCCTCAGATGTGGCTGGTAGTGATCGAGAGCAGGTTTTGGGGCAGCGTCTCCGAAGATAGCGGCGCGGCTGACCTTTTCAGCTGCGCT
>JAOAPO010000544.1 GCA_025462945.1 Bryobacterales bacterium | reverse complement strand
TCAGTAGAGATGAAAGGCGGCACGCTTCAAGTCGGGAACGTGGAAGCACTATCCGGGCCGCTGAGCGGTCTCAACCAGTTCGACGTCTCCGCCGATGGCCAGAGATTTCTGGCTGTCCTGCCGCCGGAGGGCGACAGCGGCGAACCGTTGACGGTTGTGCTGAACTGGGTTGCCGGATTATACAAGAGGTAGACTGCCGTCTCGAGACGCTCGGCACGCGTGTAGGTAAGCGTGTAAGTAAGCAGGCGGTGCTCTGGTATGTTCGGCAGCCGCGCTGTTCAATGAATGCGTTGGGTTCGCTGGAGGCTAAGAGAGACGGATAGCGGCTGCGTCTATAAAATTTTGTTATGGTTTCGCGGCGGTGGACGGTAGTGTCCGGGATTTTGTGTAAACGATTCTCCGGATATTGCAAAGTCGGGTAGTTCGGTCGAAGAGGACTGTCCTTAGCTCATCCCGCCGGAGCCGCCCGTCGCAAATCCATCCTGGCAGAAACGGCGCGGAGCACGCAAGGGCGCGCCCGGAGCGCGGCGCAGCGAACCCTTGCGTGCGAGCACCGTTCTGCTACCCGCACCCCGCCGACGGGCGGCCTGGCGGGATGACCGGCTCCATCCTGCTGGTGGGTTTTGAGCGGTTTTACTGCCTGACGCCCGGCCTCGCGGATTCGATCGGCGCAGATCGTATCCAGGTAGTTCAGCATCTGTTTCCAGTGCTGGACCGACTCCCATTTTTCCGCCACGTTCCGAAGCGCCAGATACAGCAGTTTTAGGTGTTCCGTCACTCGCTCCCGGGATCGGGGCGGGGTAAATGATCCACGCCCAAAGCTGAACGCTCTCGCCGCTTGCGTGTTCTGCCTGCTCCTACCAACCTCTCTTCCAATTGCGCCAGACTTCCGCGGAACCCAGGTCCAACGCGTTCCAAGCCGCATCCACTGCGGCAGTTTCGCCCCGCACGATGCTGTCTTTGCTTGCCGCCGCAGGCAGCACAACCAGACTCGCAAGCCGGTCATAGGCTTCCGTTCTTTCCCAACTCTTCACTCGGGTCATCAAATGCCAAACGGTCATCGCGTCTTTTTTGCGTACCAGAGGCAGCGCTGCCGCCATTGTTGCGCGGCCGGGGGCTGCATCGAACCTCTCCAGCGCAGCCCGCAAGGCATCCGAGGCGTCCGCGAAGTACGGCGTTCCCGGACCGCGCTGCGGCTTCGTCTGGCATGCCGCACCAGCTGGGATGAACGACTCCGTACCCTTCCACTCGAAAGCGACCCAGCCTGTCTCCACTCTTAGGAAACCTGTGCCGTCTTCGTCCATGTGAAGCGTGTAGCGGCAACCCAAATCCACGGTGCGAGCCCCGGGAGTATCCACTACAAATTTGCCCGGTGCGGCCCAAATCACTGCGTGAATGGTTCCTCGTTCCAGTCGGAACCGCTGCTGTTTGTCGGCCGATGCGACGAGCCGCAGCCGGGATCGTGATTCAATTTGCAACGCACCCGTGAAGCTGGATTCGAGTCTCGCATCGCTCACGCCACCCGTGTCGATCACCTGTCCCGTCCGAAGCGTACGCGCTTCCAAACCTCTAGCCGAGTACCGCCAGTCCGTTTGCGCGCCCCGCTGGCTCAACGGAATCACCACACCCGCGGTGACAACCGCCGCCGCAGCAAGCCACAAGGCTGCAGGGTTCGCGCGCCGCGTGGGCTGCCTCACTGGCTGCCGACCCTGCCGAAACTGGAGTTGCCCGAGCAACATTTCGAGATCCGCCACATCGCGGTCGGGCTCGCCCGTCTTGTCCCAAAGGTACTCTTCGCTCATCCCAGCTTCTCCCGTAACAGTTTCATCCCCCGGCACAGATTAACCCGCACAGATTGGTGGGTCATCCCCGTTTTGACCGCTATCTCAGGGCCAGTCATACCTTCCACCAGCCGCAGGATAAGGGCTTCCCGATACGTCTCTGGCAAGCTCTGCAGAATGTCCATCACTTCGAAGGCGTGCCTGCTCGGCAAGTTCGCAGCTCCAATCTCCGTCAGTTCCGCAAGAGGTCGGAGCCGCCGGCGGTAGTCCACCGCAGCGTTTCGCGCAATCGAGGCGAGCCAGCCACCCATCGCTGCCGGCTCCCGCAATCGGTCCACCTGACGCATCGCCCGGACGAAAACATCCTGCATCAGATCTTCGGCGTCCGCATAGGGCACATGTGCCAGAAGAATCCCGTGAATCATCCTGGAGAACTGCTGGTAGATTGCGCCGAAAGCCGCGCGATCGCCCTGTTGCGAGGCGCGAACGAGCGCGGCTTGTTCCTGTTCGGCGGTCATCAAGGTTCGAGGTGCAGCAGCCTATTTTGCCAGTATCTCGGAGATCTCAGCGCCGGAAGGTTGCTTGCCGCTGAACCTCGTTACTTTGGCCCAGTCGAACGTGTTGCCCTCAACCCCAACGACCACGCTGCTTGCGTAGGTACCGTATTCAGGGTGAGTAGCCACCAGACGAACTACCCACTTCCCCGTGGTCGGCCATGCTCGCGCGATCGACCACGCGCCGCCTTCCGGCAGGGAGTCGATCTTCAGCGGAATGGTCTGGCGTCTTCCATCAACCAGCCCCTCCGCAGAAGCTACCAGATTAGCCCTTGCAGGGGTCTGGCAAGCGGTGACTCGGGCCAGAATGACGCCACCTTTCGCCAGCGCGGCGGGCATTGCATGCGGATTGCCGATCTCCAGAATCATGCCCCCGCCGAAAACCGGTGCGAAAGCCAGTGGCAGAACCAGAAGTGTTTTAAAGATGTTGCGCATTATCGTCTCCTTAGCGTGTTGAATCCTTAAGCAGAACTCAGCGAAGAGACGCCGCGCACCTGTAATCTGTTAACGAACTCTGTTCGCGCTTTTCGTTGTGAGCTTTTCCTTGAAGACCTGGAATCAGGATTCGTTCGGTCTCGATGATCTCAGCGACAGCCGCAAAAAGTTCGAAGCCGGTGATTATGCATGGCAAGGCCACTTCCTTTCCAGTCATGTTCACCTCTCGCGGATGTTGGCCGTCCCGATACTGGTGGCCGGAGCGCGGTCGGTGCTGACGGTCGGAACAGAGGGCGCCTAACCACGGCATATCAGTTCCCGGTGTGACCGAGGGGAAGTCGTGCTCTCACGGGTGTCAACTCGACTTTGCGGACAACTTGTCTCGCGTCCTCACCTTCTAACGTCATCCGGTCCAGCTCTGCCTCAAAGGCTGATTGATGTGCCGGATTGCGCAGCGGTTGGTTCGCCACTGCACGCAGCCGCCGGCCGCCGGACTTCGCGGTAAAGAACGGCGAAGAGCCGTTGATTAGGGAAGGCCGAATCCACTGCGTCGCGACTGAGTCCGACCACAAGATTGCCTTCGCGACACCTTCCTGTGTTGTGCCTGATGTGTCCGGTTACCGGAAACTGACTCGAAGATAAGTTCGCCTTGCTGAACCGAACTTCTTCAAACTCCGTATCTCGCAGTTCCAGACTTCAGCCGCGGTTCTTTCGTGACGAAGGGACAGACTGAACGCACGCCGTCACTCCAGGAAGGTATGTTTCCGGCTTCCTGATGCCCTCGTCACAGCGAGGATTGCGAAACCGACAGCCACTGCGATGGCGGTGTCCCGGGCCTCTCGCCATGTGCTGTTTGAAACCAGCCACAGGGAGAGCGGGATCAACTTACCGGCGGTGAAGAATCGATTCAGCCGTACTGCCCCCTGCACTCCCGCGTAGTTCACCGCGATCAGTAGAAGGGTGACTGTGCAGAGAAAGATGAGCCGCCCTGCACCGGACGCGACTGCGGGTGCGAAGACCGCAACGTATCCCGCGAGCAGGTTGGAATTGGCGGCGAACGCGCTCACTCTGGCGAGCCAGGTCAGCCACCCTGCGCCGAACCCGGCCACTGGTCCGAGCGCCTCGCGCAAATAGAGATACGGCCCCCCGGTGCCACTGAAACGGCTGCCGACCTCGGCGAAGCAGAGAACGATCAGGGCTGCGAAAGCAGCACAGGCGAGGAACGCGAGAAGACTATAGTCGCCCACCAGCGCGAACACTTTCGCGGGCAGGCCGAAGATACCGGCGCCGATTACGGCGTTGAGCGTGACCGCCACGACGTCGAGTCTGGTCATTGAGCGCACTAGGCTGACGTTGTTTGGGGAGGCGTTCACAGAGGGGACGATCAATGATAATGCCCGGCTAAAGGTAGGGACCTATCTCGGCGGGTGGGATGATGCTCGAACTGCTTTTGCGGTAGGGGTCACGATTGTATCGTCACATTGTCCGGCATTGCGAATATGCGACCGATCTGAAGAGTCCGTTTACCAGAAGCTGGCCAATCGTTCATCACCCGTTGGCGAGCAGCCGGCTCGGGTGGGTCGCTCCGTGGGGGTTCGTTAATGTCTATGACTTGTAGCGTGGGACGAACCGTGTACCAGAGTGGATTGATGGCGGGTAGCTCCGCATGCGAGGGCCGCGACGAATCAGCGGATTGGTGCGCGTGGGTCAAATTCAAATAACGCGTGACCCACTGTTAGTACCTTCTCGCCACGAACAGTCCCAGGCCAGTTTGAAACATATGCGCCCATTTGAGCAGATGCTGGCACCAGACGCGAGATTTAGTAACATGGGGCGGCTCGACCCATCTACCGGCGCGCTCACGCCCATCCAGATGCGGGATCTATATGACTTGGTCAAGAACGTTGAACTCGGTCCTGCGGTTCCGGGTGAGATTCGTGACCAGTTTGATCTTGCAAAGAGCATCTTCGCCTACTCATGGTTTGCTTACGAATTCGCCACAATCGCTGAGGGCCACGCATACGGTGTCTTGGAGATGGCGCTCAGAGTTCGGATTGAGCTGGCGGGGATTTCTGTCCCGCCCTGGAAGGGACTGAAGCTCCTTTTGAAGGAAGCCGGAAAACAGGGCTGGATCGATCCTGCGGTTTTTGAGGTTCCGTCACCATTGGAGCCCGGAAAAACTCTTTCCATCTTGGACAACGTGATCAATCTACGAAATCGCCTCTCGCATGGCAGGTCTCACCTTCTGCCTAGCGGCTCTCTGGACATGATGAAATTGTTTGCTGACACCATCTCAGCGCTTTTCGACAACAAGCTTTAAGCAGATCGGTGTAGGGTCGGCCCCAGCCCAAGGAATGGCAGGACGCCCTGCGTAAGCCCAAGTGTTCTGCACGACGTGGCCCGAGTTCCGTAGTATCGGAAGCTGTTCCTCTCTTGCCGCTCGCGCTGACTAAACGTCAGTCCACCGGGTACTAGCCCCGTCCCCAAGTGACTGCAGGGTCCTGCAAACCACCCACGTAGACAGTCGTCAGTGTATCGGGCTGCGAAGCCGAAGCTGCAACGACCACTCACCCACCCGGCTGGAAACTCGAACTCTATGTAATGGGCCAGCTCGGCTCGCCCGACTCGCCGGCAGTCGAGCAAAAGTGCAGGAGCATCTATTGAGCTGCGGCCGCTGTGTGGGCCGTTCGCACAGGCCATGAGGGCGGCGCTCCTCAAATAAGCCCGGCGCTTCAGGGTTCTAAAAGGACCAAGCCAAATGCACGTTCTCACTCTGGAAACGGCCGTCGCTTACGTGAGTCTGAATGTGGCGATCGAAGGGCGCTCGGCACAATGGAGATACCGTTCATGCCGGCAAAAGCGCAACTCACCAGATTGAAAACACTGCGCACTGGGGCGAGAACGTCGGATGTTTCGTTCTAGTCGTCCCAATGAGCGCCGCATGGCCGCTATTCGTCTGTGTTGCGGAGGTTAACATGGATTAGAATCATGTCCAGCTGACACTTGGCAGTCTTCACACAGGAGGGCGGCACGAATGTCAAAGCGGTGATGGACGTCACCGCTGGCAGCGCACTCGGTACGGGGCTTCCTCTCGGGAACGCTGAAGAACAAGATGGGGCTCGACGTCCTTTCAGCCAAGAGCCACGACGGGGCGCGCTTCTACTCGGTCAAGGTCTGAGCCGAGCGAGCTTCGGATTGCCGCAGCCGCCGATTCCCACCCGGCGGCCTTTTGCGTTGAGGGCAGATTTCGCTTGACTATTCTTTCCGCCATAAGAAGTGGTGGCCATCGCCAGCGTTGCAGGATATCCCGCCAAGTTGATGAGGACGAGCTCGCCGCGATGGGTGGCCCCAAATGCTTCCAAAGGACTAACACAGGAAGTACTCGGAGATCGTCGCGCCGGCAGCTGCGCTCCTGTTGGCTCTCATGAATGCGATATCCCGCCAACCTATCGCCTTACTCGTCTCTTGACTTCGTCAAAAAAGTTTACGAGGACATTTAACCGGGTGTCCGCCTTGGCAACGCTGGCGTTCTGGGGAGGGCTCACTGCGATCAACTTCGTGCCGTTTGGTGCCACAGTGTACGCGTACGCGCCCCCCAAATCTCCGAGCTCTACACCAGGCCACGGACGCGGCCGGCCGGCGACGAAAGAGTCCCCGCTCACCGTGTAGCTCACGCGCATTACTCGACCCCCGACAACGTACAACAGCTCCTGACCATGGCGCGACCATCGTGGGAAGGAGCCGCCCTGCTGCGAGATCTGCCAGCGTCCTCCCGGTCCCGGGTACGGCTGCACGAAGACTTCAGTCACTCCAGTTGTATCGGAACTGTACGCGATCCACTTTCCGTCGGGTGAGAACATCGCATTACCCTCAGAAGCCGGTGTTCCCACCAGCAGTTCGCGCCTGCCAAGATGAGAATGGTCAGCGTCACCCTCTACGGATGCGATATAGATATCTCGGGCATGCTCAATGGCCAAACGCTTGCCATCCGGCGAGAACGAATAGGTCCGGTCAGCGGCTACTGCTTCTCCAATCAGCTTCGGCGTGCCCGATCCATCCGAACGAATCGCGTAGATCCCACGAGTTTTTGAGTCGCCGCCATTAAAAACCACATTCCGGCCATCCGGGGTCCACACTGGCGAATAGCTCCCGCCCATGAAGGTGAGGCGCGAAGCGACATCCCGCTTTAAATCTCTCACCCAGATGTCAACGTCGCTCCCCGTTGTGAATTGGTACGCGAGCCGCTTTCCATCGGGTGAGATGGCGGGATGGTAGTACACTCCGGGTGCCGTGGCGAGCGGAGTGAGTGTGCCGGCTTCATCCGCCCAAAGCACTCTGTCTCGAGTCTCGGCTTTGCCGGAGTGGTACAGCAAGATTCCTGTAGCCGACGAATCAAGGTCGGCGCCGACGTTTCCGGCCCTGCGCACGTCGTCTAGGAGAGGCACGGCTTCTCCCGTGGGCGCCAGGCGATCTAGATCGAAGGGTGCCGCAAACAGAGTATTATTGCGAACCCAAGTGAGATACCCGCCAGGCAAATAACGGGCGTAGAATCCGCCGTGCTGAATCATCTTTCTCTTGCCCGTCTCAAATGAAAACGCAACGATGTCTGCATCGTCGTAGTTGCCAGGGGTGAAGTTGTCAGTAAACAGAACGGAGCGGCCCCCGGGTAGCAATTGTGGCCAGCGATGGGAGCGATCATTTGCTTCGAGATGGGTTAGCTCGACCGGTGTACCGCCAGAAGCAGGTACTTGGAATAGTGGACCGGCCACTCTGAGGGCGGCCACGATATTGCCATCTTTGCCCCAGCTTGCGCCTCGCAAACCGGGCGCATCACACAAGATGATCGGAGTCCCGCCGTTTACAGAGACTTTCTTCAACTTTCCACCCGCCGCGAAACCTATCCACTCGCCGTCCGGGGAGAAGAAAGGAGAGGCGGCGTCTTCGGTCCCGGAAAGCTGGGTCAGCCGGTCCTGACTCATCTGGCGTTCGGCGAGGATTGTCGAAGCCCCCTTCTGCAACACCAACGCAAGACGGCCGCCATCTGGTGAAATCGCAATAATCCCGCCGGTTTGCCCTTGGCGTAGGGAAACGTTCTCGGGGAGATCCAAGTGTAGCCGGAGCAACGGTCGGGCGGGCTCGGGGCGCGACACTTTCCACCATCCCGCCCCTCCGGCGCAAGCGAGAATAGCGGCTGCGATCCACGGCAGGACCCCAATTCCTCGAGGCGGGGCTGCCGCAGTCACGGCAGGCTTGGGATCCAATAGATGATCCTCGATGGCGAGGCGCGCATCACCGATATCGCGCAGGCGTTTCCGCGGGTCGCGTTGGAGGCAGCGGCGAACGAGGGGGCGGAGTGTGGGGTCGATCGCGCTTAGGTTGATATCCTTTGTGAGCACCTCTGCCATGGTGTGCGCCACGGTTTCCCCTTCGAACAGGCGCGACCCGCTAAGCATCTCGTAGAGCACAACCCCGAAGCTCCAGATGTCTGCGCGGCGGTCGACTGGTCTGCCAGCGGCCTGCTCGGGGGCCATGTACGCTGCCGTTCCGATGATCATGCCGGGCTCAGTCTCACCTAACGTTAGGGTCGCGGAGATGGTGCTGCTTGCGTTTCGAGTCACTGCCACCTCGTTTTTGGCGAGACCAAAGTCGAGTACCTTAACAACGCCGGAGGGCGTCACCATGATGTTGGCTGGTTTCAGGTCGCGATGGATGATTCCTTTCTCGTGCGCGGCTTCGAGAGCCTCCGCGATCTGGCACGCGTAATCGAGTGCTGTATGGGGCGGTAGTGGTACCCGGAGGCTCTCACCCTCCACCAGTTCCATTACAATCGCACCCTCTTCGACACCGTAGATCGTTGCGATGTTCGGATGATTGAGCGACGCGAGGACCCGTGCTTCGAGCTCAAAACGGTGCAGCCGGCTGGTATCCTGAGCAAAAATTGCCCGTAGCAATTTGACGGCGACATCACGGTTAAGCTTCGTGTCCCTAGCCCGGTAAACAGCACCCATACCGCCTTCGCCAAGCTTGTTGGTGAGCCTGTAATGACCAATGCTTGAAGGGGCATTCATCGGAGTTGGTGTCAGCAAAGCGCGGCGACCGATCACTCTCCCGAAGAGGGCGGTTTTACGCTCTTGCAGTTCCCGGTGACATGTTGACCCGCGAGGACCTTCCTGACGAAAGGGATGGAATCGACGAGCGAGGCATTCACGGCGCCACTGTGATCGAGCCCAGAGTAGTAGTGGGCTTCGACGGTGGAACCTTCGTAGCAAGCAGCCATGACGAAGTTGTACTGACCTTCCGGAAAGGCCGTGACGTCAGATAAGCCTGTGCCTACGAAAAGGGGTTGAGCAAACCGGGGAGGGTTTGGATACCGTTGGTAAGGAGCGGCGTTCTCTACTGCAGATAATGGAACTTTCCTGAACACATTCTCCGCAGTCAGGTGAGTGCGGCTCGCGGCCTGCTCCATAGCGGCGCTGCATCCTGTCAGGGCCGCGTCAACTACAGGCTTGGCCGCGTCACTCAAGTAACCGGTAAGGTCAAAAGCCGGATCCACCGCGCGAAGTCTAAGCAGGCGAAGGACCGCGAGCCGGGCGTTGGCACCTCCTCCGGCGCTCTCCGGAACCGGAATCTGGGGAGCTTTCGTCGCACCCGCATATGGGGGACCACCCGGAACACCTGTCGCGACCGTACCTTTGATCTTTAAATCCGGAGCGTATTGGTGCGCCAGCAACGCGGCAGACACTCCGGCACGGGCACCTTGCGACTGGCCTACGATGATGACCGAATTGGACAATTGCCGGAACTCTGCGATGGCTGATCGTGCGCTGTCGAGCACCCCATACGCCTCTGACTTTACGATTCCCGCGGGATGTACTCCCGGCGTACCGAGTCCCTGGTAATCAGTGGCCGCTATGGCGAAGCCCTGAGCCAGCCAGGCGTTGAGGTAGTCCGTGTCGCGCTGTGTACGGGGTGCCCATGATGGCGCACATACGTCCGCGATGCCAACAGTGCCGTGGCCCCAGGCGACCACGGGCCATCCACCAGCCGGCAGAGGACCTTTCGGGAAGTACACCGCGCCTGAGACGGTGATGGGCGTCCTGTCATCGATGCCGTTGGTGGAGGTATACAGAACGCGCAAACCTTTGCTGGAATTCGCCAGCATGAGGTTGACGGGCAGCGGCTCCTGCCTCAGTAGCTGACCAGGCCTGCCCGGAACTTCCTTGTCCCACACGTAAAATCTGGAGACACCACCATCTCCCTGCGATGGATCCAACTGAGGCTTAGGTCCGTTCGGAGTGGCAGCGAAGGTGCTTCCTGCGGTTAGCAGCGCGGCAACAGCTACGGCGACTTGACGCGACATATCTCGCTCCTGCGCGATAGTTTATCTCACGCCTCCAGCTGGAATTGGGCATCCGCCGGGTTGCTTCCTCGACCGGCCGTGTGGCCCCAAAGCGAAGGAATCGGCTTAAAATCCACGCCCCGGATGAATGCCGCCTCGTAGCGTGCATCGCCAACAGGAAATAGAGGTCTGTCTCCGACGGCATGTAAAGGACGGGCACCTTGATCGATTTCAGCGCTTGCTCCAAATCGCCCTCGAACCCAAGCGTTGTCCCCACATCGTGCTTCTGCCAGGTCCGGCATTGCAGAATGAGGTCGTTAGCACCGCTCTGGAAGCGCGTCCGAAAGCTCTCGACAGTCTGCAGGAAGGTAGTTCCCGGCGGACTGGAGCTACGCCCTGATTCCTTCCTCCACCTTTCATCCGTCGTACAGCTATGAAGACCTGGTCCGGGCTATCGGCCGTCTGCCCAGTCCGGCAAGTGCGAGCTGGTCGATGGCCCGTTTCTGAGCTTGCGCAGGGCGGCCGAGGAGGACCCTGACCGTGTCTACGTTCTAATCATCGATGAGATCAACCGGGGCAATGTAAGCCAGGTTTTCGGTGAACTGATGATGCTCCTGGAATCGGACAAACGCGGAAAGGATTACTCCGTTACTCCGCTGTATCGGAGAACCGAGAAGGAAACGCTGCATGTTCCCGCGAATCTGTTCGTGATCGGGACCATGAACATCGCTGACCGCTCGCTTGCCCTCGTTGAGTACGCGCTCCGCCGTCGTTTCGCGTATTTCACTCTTGAGCCGCGATATGATGACGCCGCCTACAGGGAATGGCTTGAAGATCGTGGAATGTCTCCTGCTTTGTGCTCGACGATTATTGATCGGATGACAGCTTTGAACAAGCGGATTTCGGAAGATTCGCAACTGGGTGATGCGTTCCGGGTAGGCCACAGCTTCTTCTGCCCCACCGGAAAAGACTTTTCAGGACTCGATCAGGCGTGGTACCGAGAGATCGTCGACACGGAGATTCGGCCGCTTCTTGAGGAGTACTGGTATGACAACGCAGCCAAAGCCAGAAGCGCTGTAGACGTCCTGTAGCCCTACATCGGCGCGACCACCGATACAATAGCCAGCGCCGCGCAAAAGATCCCCGTCAGGAATGCGTGGCACCTCCTGCTGTACGCGTGGGACATGGCACAGTGGCGGGGCAAATGGCTTGGGAAAGCTGAGCCAGGCCCCGGTCTGCTCGGTCTGCTTTCTCGAATTCTTGTCGAGGCAACACGCGGACTGATGACGAACCATCTGCGTCGCGCCCACAGGCAGCAACGCGAAATCGTAAATGGAATTCGGGGCAGAGTTGACTTCGGCAGATCGCTGAGTCGACTGTCGTTCGAGAATGCCAAAGCCCATTGCTGCTATCCCGAGCTCAGCATCAATACGCCCAGAATCGCATCATACGTTCAACGTTGAATCGGTTGGCGGCGGACCCCCGTGTAAGTCACTGGAGGACCGAGGAGGCAGCGAAGATTCACCATGACATCCGAGAGGTTGTCCGTGCGATGCAGGGAGTTGATCTCGCGCCGCTCACGTTGGCTGACTTCAGCCAACTGCAGATTGGCCGAAACGATCGCGACTACGCACTCCCGATTTCCATCTGTGCACTCCTCCGACGCTTGCAGATGCCAACTGAGCACGGTGGTGATCATGCATTGACCGCCCTCCTTCGCGAAGAGATAACTTTCCACGAGCTGTTCGAAAGGTTCGTCAGAAATTTCTATCGGACCCACCTAACGCGGCACGAGGTGAACCAAGAGAGACTTGCCTGGCCTGCCGAGCTCGGTTGCGCGTTGGCGCCTTCCATGCAAACGGACATCACGATCCTCGGAAGATTACCACCGAAGAAACGGCTCATCATCGATACGAAGTACTCCATCACTACTCTGTTGGCTACCCAGCACGGCGGGCCCAAGTTCAAATCGGACAACCTTTACCAGCTCTATGCCTATCTCCGCACACAGGAGCATCTGAGCGATGCTCATCGGGTTGCCAGTGGCATGTTACTGTATCCGACAGTGTCTTATCACCTTGATGAGATGATGAACGTCCAGGGCCATAGTATCCGCATAGCGACGGTGGATCTGTCCGCCGACTGGCAAGACATCGAGATGTCCCCCCTGAATCTCGTAGAGCCGTGATGATGGCTGGTTCGAGTGGTTGCGCAAGGCTTCCACAGCCTCGACGTTGCCGTTGTGTGCCTCGAGCAGACGAAGCTGAACCCGACCGATCTTACACAACAGGCGAGCGCTCTTGGCCTGAACCGGATATAGTTCGACGCTTGCCGGGAAAGTGGAACATACCGCGCCGACATCGACCGAGAGATCCAAAAGAGGACGAACGGTGGGGCATCGGATATCCATCATTCGATTCGGATCCGCCACAGGCCCGCGAGCAACTTCCCTAGCAGGCTGCTGAAAAACAAAACGAGTAACCTGGGCGCACAAAAAGACGCCTGGATACTATGCGCGGCGCAGACATACACCAAAACGAGTTGTTCAGTTATGGCTCATTAGAAGAGCGGATCCC
>JAOAPO010000182.1 GCA_025462945.1 Bryobacterales bacterium | reverse complement strand
GCTCCATTTCAGAAGCGGAATACGTCTGGCTTGGGTTCACACCCCAGCCTGACCCGTCCCGCCTTCGTTTTTAAGAAGCGGACAGATCACGTGTTAACTCGACCGGACAGATCACATGTTAACGACATGCCGGACTGCGTTCACTTGACAGGCCCGCTGTTTCAAACCAAGATGAAGGCAATGAGCGCGATTTCGTCGCAAGATATCTCCTTCGTCGTACAGGGGGCGATCGATCGCAAAGACACACCGAGGTGTCTTCGGAGCGTACGGCAATGGTTCCCGAAGTCGGAGGTTGTCCTTTCGACGTGGGACTCTTCAGATGTGAGCGATCTCGACTATGACGTCCTGGTGACGTCCGCAGATCCCGGAGCTTACGATGTTATTCTCCCTCCCGGCAAAAAGGCCCAGGCAAATGGGAATCGCCAGATCGTCAGCACAAGAAGCGGCCTTCTCAAGGCAACGCGGAAGTATGCCGTCAAGCTGCGGAACGACATCATGCTGACCGGCGACAGCTGGCTCGACATGTTCGATCGCTTCCCTGAGCGTGTCCCGGAGTGGCGCATGTTTCAGGAGCGTCTGATCATCGGCAGTTGGTACGCGAGGAATCCCCGAAGAGAAGTTCCGAAGGTCTTCCACCCATCTGACTGGTTCATGTTCGGTCTTCGTGAAGACCTGCTGCTTCTTTGGGATATCGACCTTGAGGCAGAACCCGAGAGCGCCTGGTGGTTCCGGTCTCGCCCACATCCCAAAAGAGCCTGGGATCTCGTGGACACAAGGAGATATTTCGCGGAGCAGTATCTCTGGAAAACATTGATGTCCAGGTTCGGTAAGGTAGATTTCAATCACTTCATGGATGCCTCGGCAGAGAACATCCGCCTCACCGAACTGACGTTCGCCAACAACCTGATCATTCTCGAACCGCATCAGTTTCCCTTCACGATGCTGAAATACCCGAACCCCAAACGTGCCTGGCGTTACGCCTGCTATTCGCATCGTGAGTGGGTCCGCCTCTATCGGCACTACTGCTGCGGCGAAAAGGTTGGTGCCGCGGTCAGCCGGATTCTGGACTGGCATCACTTCTACGAGGCCTGCTATGTTTCGGTACCCAAACCGGTCCGCGTCGGGGTGCGAAGTCTCTCCGGATTCGGTCGAAAGTTGATTACTCCTGCGCGTGGCTAAATTGCATTTAGGTTCGAAGCTGACGGCCATGGTTCTGTTGTGCGGACCTGGGCTGTGGGCGGTCAATGTGAAGGGCTTCGGAGCCAGGGGCAACGGGATTTCGGACGATACAGCTGCGATCCAAAGAGCCATCAACGAATGTCCAGCTCAGGGAACGGTGACGTTCCCGCCCGGCAGATATTCCGTCCGCGGCCTGAGCCTGAAGCCACGCTGCACCTACGCCGGCACGGAAGGCAGCAGCACGCTGGTGCTCAAAGAGCGTAATCGTTTCGTTTTTGATATGAGTGAGCGCTCCGATATCCACGTGACGGGCCTGGTCCTGGACGGTGGCGGCGTCGGGGGCGGCCTGATCGCACGGGGAGACACACCTGTGCGGAATATCCGGATCGACAACTGCGAGTTCAGAAATATACCTGCCAGCGCTGCATATCCGGCAGACCTGTCGATCATCTCCACCCTCGGCTTCATCGACTCTGCCATTGAGAACAACCGGTTCACGAACGTAGCCGGCGGTATCTGGATGACCACAGTTCAGAACGTCAACATCCTGAACAATGTCTTTCTGGACATCACAAAGGGTAACGCAATCGCGGTGGCGCCCGCGCCAGCGGGATTTCCCAGCGGCGCCAATCTACGGATCATCGGCAACACGGGCAAAAACCTGGCCAGGATGGGCATCGAAACCTTTCGGCCAGATCCGCCGAACGGTTCTGTCCTGCGCGCGCCGGTTATCGAGAACAACACCTTTTCGGACTGGACCGCCCCGAACTGGATGGGCATTTCGATCACGCACGGCGATGGCGGCATCATCCGCGGCAACAAAGTGCTGAATCCATCGGGACCGGGTCAGAGCACCGGCATCGAGGTCATCATCGCGAACGCCCAGGTGATCGAGAATACAGTATCCGGAAACTTTGCAGATGGAATCCTGGTCATTGGACGGGATGCGCCCATGATCACAGGAAATGTCGTGACCGGCGTCTCCAATATTGGAATCGGTCTGGCATGCGATCGCGGACGGAATCGATGCACCAGCCGGAACGCGACGATATCGGGTAACACAATTAGGAACGCTCGCCTGATCGGTATCAAGCTGGATAACGACTGGAGCGGCGGCATCGTATCGAAGAACATCATCACTCGGACGGCGGGCGGGTGGCCCGATGACAGGCAGGCACACTTCAGCGGCATCCACCAATCGCCGGCACCGGGGAAGGGGACAATCGAGTTGAACACGATTGTTCAGGACGCAGCGAAACCGCCCCCGGGCTTCAGCTTCTGCGGCATCCATGTCAACAGCTCGATGCCCGGTTCCGTGATCACGAACAACATCTTCAGATCAAATTCGCCCGGGCCACTCGGAACAGGCATTGTCGATAACACCGGCAACGCGACCAAAGGTTGGATCATCGATCACAACTCCTACGACCACGTGGGGCGCCCGTAGAGGCACTCGTGTTGTTCTCGACCGAGAGTCTTGCTCCGGATCGACGCCGCGGCAACGGTCCCTGGCAAAATTGCCTCGGTAATTCTTCCGCATTTTCCGCATACTTCCTGTAGCGGTTTCTGGAAATCTCAAGAGCCTGGCACGGCTAATTAGCCCGAGGTACCGGAAATGCTGCGGCAAATGCAGGTCTCAAGTTGTGAAACTCACAGCGCCAGGCGCCGCCGTATGGACGGCCCTGACCTTTACAGGTTAGGTTTAGACATGCGGCTTGATGCACGGTCCACCATAGATCGGCCAGAAATACTCCATGCGACTCAAGCTCCCGCAGCTGCGAGCCAGGTAACTTCCGGGCACGTCCGGAGTCTTGACGGTCTTCGAGCCATTGCCGCAGTCGCAATCGCGATCACCCATTTCGGCTTCTTTAAAGCGGGCTGGATGGGCGTTCCCATCTTTTTCGTACTTTCGGGGTTCCTGATAACATCCATTCTTCTGAAAGATAAGGACCGAATCAGTTCAGCTTCTCTGTTTTTTTAACGCTTCTACTATCGTCGGTCATTGCGCATTTTCCCGCTTTACTATCTTTATCTTGCGTTCGTGGCTGGCGTTGGTCTTGTCTACGGTGCGAGAAGCAGTGTCTTTCACGTCCTGCCGTATCTGGCCACTTACACCTATAACTGGTTCAAAGCTTTCGACTACACGTTCGACAATCAGTTCGTTGGTCATCTTTGGTCGCTGGCGGTGGAGGAACAATTTTACCTGCTGTGGCCGTTGCTGGTTTGGTTCTCCGGTGCCCGTACTTTTCGCCGTATCGTAGTTGCTGTTATTGTTCTGTCTCCGATACTCCGCGTCGCTGTGTACGCCTCCGTCGCGATGCCAGTTTCGAGTTGGATTGTCTATCACGGCACGTATTTTCAGATGGACGGCTTCGCACTCGGTGCCGCGATTGCGGTCTTCCCGCTTAGATGGATCCGAAACCCCAGATTGGCATTCTGGGTAGTAAGTGCAGCATTTCTCGCTGCCGCGTTTCTGCTCAATGGTGACAGAGAGAGCTGGGGCCTGACGATGACGATGCTCGACCGGTTCCAGTGGGTGTGGGGTTATACCTGCATCTTCACGGCGTCGGCGCTGGCAATTCTGGCGGGCGCACGTGGGGTTCCCCTCTCAAGGCTGCTCGAGTCTCGCCCGCTGGTGCATCTCGGCAAAGTATCTTATGGGTTCTACGTCTGGCACTTCCCCATACAGCACGTGTTTGGGCATTTCAATGTGTCAGACAGGCTGTATTCGCCAGGTACGCTGCGCGGATGGTTGGTGTGCGTGGCCTATCTCCTGACCACCTGGCTTGTCGCGACGCTCTCCTACAATCTCTTCGAGGCGCAGTTCCTGAAGCTAAAAGATAGACTATTTGCTCCTGAGGCGATGGGCCAGGCTGCCGTGCACTAGTCTTGCCGGGCTAGTCACCGACTACGGTATTCACCTGGTTGCGGTAAACGCCTGGCTCAAACACCCGTATACTGCAGTTCCGGCGCGACCGCTTCCATCTGCTGCTTCCACGATTCCGCGTAGAAGCCCTCCGCGCTGAGCAGCTCGTGGTGAGTACCAGACTCGACCACTGCGCCATCCCGCATGACGTGAATCAGGTCGGCGCGCATGGCGATTGTGAAGCGATGCGTGATGACCGCGGCTGTTCTGCCTGCGGCAAGTTGGCGGAGACTCTCGAACCACTCGGCTTCTGCCCACGAATCCATGAAACTCGTCGGCTCGTCCAGCAGAATCACCGGCGCGCGCCGCAGAAAGGCTCGCGCCATGGCAACCCGCTGCCACTCACCCGCACTCAGTTCGTTCCCCTGATCGAAAGCCTTACCGAGAGGAGTGTCGTACCCCTGCGGCAATCTGGAGATCACCTCGTGCGCACCAGCGCTCACCGCCGCTGCCTTCAGCGTCTCGCGATCATGGGTTCGACGCAGGTCGCCGACAGCGATGTTCTCGGCTGCTGAGGCATCGTAGGTAACGGGCATCTGGAAGAGCACCGAGATCATCTGCCGGAGTTCGTCCAGTGGAATACGGCTCAGCTCGATGTTGTCGATCATGATTCGCCCCTCCACCGGATCGTAGAAGCGGGCGAGTAACTTCAACAGCGTACTCTTCCCTGCCCCATTCGGACCAACGATCGCTACGATCTTGCCCGAGGGGATCGTCAGGTTGAAGTTGCGCAGGGCAGTTCTGGACCCGCCCGGGTAGCGGAACGTCACATTCTCGAATCGAATGGACCGCGTTACCTGCGCTGGTGCCGGCACGGTAACGGGGGCGTCGGTCACGGTCGGCTTCAGGTCGAGGAACTCGAACAGACTGCTCAGGAAAAGACTGTTACTGTAGACCTGACCCAGGTTGCCAGTCATAGCGCGCATCAGACTTTGACTCCCCATTAGCGCCTGGTAGAAGAGAATGATGTCGCCCAGCGTTCCGTTCCCGCCCAGGGTTCTCCAACTCATCCAGCCAAGGGCGACCGCGCTTACGCTCAGGCTGATCAGCGCTGCGCAGATCCGTGCCGTGTTCTGCCGGCGCACGAGCTTCAGCTTTTCCCCGCGAAGCCCGTGGCGCAGGAACCTCCAGGAATCCTGAAATCTTGCTCCGAGCCCGAGCAGCCGCAGTTCCGCCGCAAAACTTGGACCGGTCAGCTTCTGCTCGTAGTATTGGATCCAGCGCCGCTTCGACGTCGTCCCGTGCCACCAGTCGTGGTTCAGCCAGTTGTACCTGACTACGACAAACAGTGCGGGCAACATACTGAAGATCATGGCTAGCGCCAGAACAGGTCCGTAGCGGAGCACCAGCGCAGCCAGGCCGACCAGAGTGACGGCATTCTGCAACATGCCGCCCAGGTTGTCCAGAAGGGCGGCCGGCCGGGTTGCCGCATCGTCGCGGGCGCGGTACAAACAGTCGAAGTATTCCGGAGACTCGTAGAAAGCCAGGTCCACGGAGACGGACTGTTTGTGGACCAGGCTTGAGATATGGTCCTGAATCAGTTCCGACTGCGCCGTACGGACCCAGTCGAGCAGACCTTGCAGCAACTCGGACGCGATCGCAACGGCCGCGATGAGAACGCCCGCGAGGAGTGCAGGCTTGCCGCTCTCCCAGGAAACTCCGGCGCGCGAGGCGCTCACAAGGGAATCCACCAGGTGTTTGGTGAGAGCAACCGTCGCCAAAGGCGCGAGTCCAAGAAGAAACAGTATGCTGGCCCAGGCGACGGTCCAGCGCGGCGCGGCCTCCCAGATCAGGCGCCAAATGCGACGGAAGCTCCCCGCCTGCGCTGCCATTTGGCGGCCGCGAAGCAGCGCACCGTCAAGCACGGGCGACTCCGCCGTGGTGAGTTTCGATCATCTCCGCGAGCAGTGGCAACTCCGGCAATTCGTTGAAGGTCCGGATCCGGAACGCTGGCACAATCGCGGCGAGTTTGGCGCACTGCTGCAGGTGCGCGGCATTGCCCGCCAGTTTCCAGCGTGTCGGTACAGAGTTTCGAACCAGCTCGATGATGGTCTCGGCAGGGTGCATCCGCTGAACGGGCTGTTCGGCGTCTCTGGTCAGGATGTAGATGCGATCGAGCGGCACGGGAGCATCGGGGAAACCACTGCTGACCGAGGTCACGAACTTAGGTTGCGAAGGGTGCATTCGCACCAGCGACTCTTCATCACAGCCGAGCGCTTGAGCGATGGCGGGGAAGACCTTCACGTAGGGAAATGCCGGCGTCACCAGAGGTGCATTTTGCCCGAAGGCAATCGCCGCATTGTCGTCGGTTACGACCGAGTGGCCGCGCGCGTGGAGGGCGGCCGCCGTCGACGACTTCCCTGCCCCCACGTGTCCAAGCAGCGCGACCGCAGTGTTTCCGATTCGGACTACGCTGGCATGAAGAACAAAAAAGCCGCGCTGATGGAGCAGCGTCGCCATCATCATGCCCTCCACATACATTCGCAGGAGTGCATCGTCCACGCCAGGCTCGGGGCTGATGAGGATTTCACGCCCGGCCAACAGCCTGAAGCCGCCAACGCCGCCAAACCAAAACCGCGAGTCGGCGTCATCTACTTGCCAGAACGAGGATTGCTGGCGCACTGAAGGTATCCAGTCGTCGCCCGGATGAAACCTGATGTGGACGTCTGCACGAGACGCCGAGGCGGGCCGTGCGTCGAATTCAGGCAGCGGGAGTTCTGAGTCGAGCTGAAGACCGTAAGCGCTGTACGGTGAGGCTGTGGCTCTCTGGATAGTGTCTGGCGGTAGAAGTTCCGGCGCCGAACACGTAGTCATCTGGGAAGCAGTCATAGGTTTGAGAAAAAAAGAGGAGGGCGAGTCACGAGGACCCGCCCTCCTTTACTACATACTTAACCGCTGATGGGTACGCCGTTATAGGTGAATCCATCGCTGGTTCCGTTGCGCTTGTCCTTAAGGGTCAAGGCAGCAACGTCTCCGTAAACGGTCAGGGCTGGGGTTTCCCAGTTCTGTTGGTCGTTATTCATATGAGACTTCTCCTTTCTCCAGGTTTACTGGGCTTTCAGGCGTGGGTGACGCGCCCGATCTTGTTGTGTTCAAGCCAGATCGCGAGATTCGCGGCGGTGAACAACTGAATTGATTTCTGGCCTCCCGCGGCGAGGGGAGAGGCCCGGTACTCGTCGAGCGCCCGGCGAACGGCATCCGCGTGAAGGAAACCGTCAGTAGACGCAGCGCTGCCGGACGCAAGACGGTCCAGCACATCGCTGTCGAAGTCGAGCAGTCGACGATGAAAATTTGGTGAGAGATTCCCTTTTGAACTGCGCCACTGTATCTCGGGCGGAAGCACACCTTCCATAGCGCGGCGGAACACCAGTCGATTCCACCCGTGGCCGAGCTTCTGAGATGCAGGCAGCGAGAGACAGTACTCGATGAGCCGTCGATCGAAAAACGGATACCGAGGCTCCACGCCGAATGCCGCACTGGCCTTATCAGCCATTTCAAGCCCATGTTGATGCAGCGCAAACGTAAGTGCCTTGTAATGCGAAGTCCGGGCGTTGCGGTGTCCCGTGCGGGGCGCAAGAGCTTTCGCCCGGCTCCGAAGCTGTAACCGTCGCGCGAACGCCGGGTCTGTCAGAGTGCTGTTCGCGCGTACCTCGCTGAACCGGCCCCGCAGTAGTCGCCAAGCCTGAAACATCCAGGTGGGCGCGATGTCCTTGGCACAATAATTCCAAAGAACCCGGCGGGCTGTACTGTCGCCGCCGAAAAGGTTGGCCGCAATCAACTCGGCTTCCTTTCGCAGCTGGCTGAACTGCATCCGGCGCGCCATTTCTTCCAGTCTCTCAAAACCGTGGGACACCGTGGTGTCACCATCAAGGCCGTCCAGAAAAACTCGTACGTTATTCTCCTTCGCGGCACTATACATTGCCCAGTGGAGATACAGATTGGGTGCGAAGTTCGCTTCGTCCAGATGGCGGTGCACGCGATCGACATCCCGCATGGGACTTAATTCGTCGCCCCGGATGTAGTGCGGCGTGAAGTTGCCGGTCGCGAGGACCGTATCGATGTAGCCTCGCTCGTCGATCACTTTCAGGTCTTCGCGGGGAAGTCCCGGGAAGATAATCGAGAAGGTGTGCAGCGGCTGCGCGAGCTGGTTCCGTGCCGTACAGGCGATGGCCGACGAGTCGAGTCCGCCGCTCAGCGCGGAGCCGATGCCGTGGGCAGTGCGCGTGCGACAACGGACAGCCTCATCGAAACGCTCACGGAAGCCCTGCGTATATTCGTCATCGGATTTCAGCTTGAGCTCGTGTTCGGGGTCCAGCTTCCAGTAGGTACGGACGCGCACCTCGCGCGGAGTGACCGTTAGAGTGCTGGCCGGTGGTAGTCGAAGAATCCCCTGATAGAAGGTCATCGACCGGTCCTCATACAAGTTAATGAGGTAATCACCAACTCTGGTCTCATTGAGGACGGCGGGAATTTCCGGCAGAGACCGTAACGCTTTGATCTCAGACCCGAACGCGAGAAGCGTCGGCGAAGCGTAATAGTAAAAGGATCGGATACCGGCGCTGTCCCGCGCGCAGAAAAGCGTCTGGCGCTCGATATCCCAGATGACGAAACTAAAGTCGCCGATCAGGTGGCGGGCACAGTCCTCGCCCCATTTTGCGTAAGCCTCGAGGATCAGATCGCTGTCGGTAGGTGCGTCGCCAGCCCCCAGTCCCAATGCCTCGCGCAGTTCCGCGCCATTGTCGATGCGTGCATCGGCGGTGATCACGAGCGGTGCTGTTGAGTGCTTCGCCGGAAGGATCTCGAACAGAGACTCCGGCGTGGTGCAGAGCATACAGTTGCCGAGCCCAACGGGACCGTCGTACCAGACGCGGGCACGATCAGGACCGCGATGGGCGATGGTACGCAGCATGCGTTCGATGTCTGGCCCGGAGGCAGGGCCACCATCTCGGCGGAAGACGCCTGCTATTCCGCTCATGTGAAGAACCTCTCGAGGGACGGTACCGCGTGATAGGTATTCTCGTCGGGCGACTGGTCGCCAATGATGATGTTGTCCGGACACTCCAGCCATGCGTGTGCGGCGAAGCGTCCCCCGGTCTTTGAGACGCCGATCCGCGGGGTGCTTGGATATCCAAGTCGCGACATCAGGAAGTGTCCCGCCAGGGTACGCGAGAGACACGTGGTGGGGCAATACCTTGCGGCCTGCGAGATACGTTTCGCGGCCTGTTGCACGGTAACGGGCGATACCCGCAGCACAGGCCAGCGCCGGTTCATCGCACTCATTGCCGCCAGAATGCGCCGGAGAGGAAACACTACGATGGCGACACGCGACACCGCCATCGCGGCCAACGCGTATGCGAACAGTCGACGTTCCCCGGCATTCGTCCGCAGAAATCTATGCAGTCGAGTCATCGTTCCCGCTTCGCAACAAACCACGCTCGCTGAGTTGCCCGATCAAGTTTTGCAGCTCCGCTTCGCAGCGCTCCGGAGTGACTCGATACTTACCCAGCAGGTGCTGTTGTATCTCGCTGACCGACTTTTTCTGACTGAGTTGGCTCCAGATCTCAGCGCCAACCGGATTGAGCCCGAAGTAGGTGCCCGACTGCAAATCCAGCAGCACCATTTCTCCTTCGACGTCACAGGCGACAACGTTTTTGCTCGGTGTCCACACGGCGGTTCGGTCTAGTTTTTCTGCAGTATTCATCGGAATCTCAACCCTGTAGAATGCGACGGCCATAATCTCTGAAAATGCGCAACGGGCGCAAGACGTAGTACAGAAACATCATTCGGGGCGGCACTCGAAATAACTCCCAGTCCTGAGCCAGCGGATGTGGGATTCGGGCACACGAAAACCAAACGATACGCGCCCGATCGAGCAGACGCTCTCGTGTCCGCAGGTAGAACGTGTGGCGCTGGAACTCGCGGGTGCGATGTACCGGCTCCGGTTCGAAGAGGCACGTCCTGACCTTCGCGGCGAGTTCGCGAGCCGTGCTGTCGGCCACCGCGAGTTTGGCCAGCGACGCCGGCAAAGGTAGCGCACAAACATCGTTGGCCAGCAGCAGCGCCACGTAAACGCCGCGTAGTGCGCCGGCATCGGACGCCATCTCAAGCAAGGCATGCCAGTCAAGATCGGGCGTGCGCCGGATAAACTCCGCCAGACTGCACACCCATTCAAGGCGCTCCCAGCGATGCTTCGCGCCGTGCATGCAGAGGTAGAACACGAGGTCTTCGGGGGCAAATACGCCGACGGAAGCGCCCTGCAGCTTCCCGCGTCGGAGTCGCCGCCACACGTCTGCGGCACGAAGTGGAAACGCCTGATCTTTGGAGCCGAACGCCCAGTGCAGTTCAACGACGACATGGCCGTCCGGCTTCCGCAACTGGAAGGCGTGCTCCGAACGAAGGTATGCCGCTTCGCGGGCAGGACTAAGCGTGAACTCCGGCACGTAACCTCTTGATGCCAGAAGATCTCTCGCTCGTACCACGGACTCGGGTTTGACAAGGATATCCAGATCGCAAAACTGCCGCATAGCCACGCTGCCGAAGACCTGCTCTGCGAGTGCGGGGCCCTTGAATGGAACAGCCTCGATCTCTTCAGCTTCCAACAACGCGAGGATACGGAGTAACTCCCCAGTCAGAGCGAGGTTCCGGGCTGCGTTCGCGAGGCAGGCCCGGTTCAGTTGGCCACTAATCTCGGTTGGCAAAGCACCCGGGAAGAATTGCTCGATCCTCGATCGAAACAGTGGCAACAGTCCATGGAGCTCGGCCGTTTCGAGCACGTACTTCCAATCCAGATCGCGCTGCGCAAGACGACGGAACTGCGCACATGCAGCTTCGTCAAAGGACGCAGCAGCAGAGCAGAGCAATAACTCCTGCTCGCAGATCTTCGATGTGTCTTTTACCGGCATGCGGGCCTGGTTCCGAACTGCACGAGTCTGCGGCCCAGAGCGAATCCGGACCAAAGTGTTTCCGCGTAATGAACGGGACTGATTCGATAAGCCGTCCTCCGCGCACTGCTGTGGCGCAAATGGTTCCCCCCGTCGTTGAACGGCATCAGAACGGCAAGCTTTTCTACTCTGCTCATTGCTGTGACTCACCCGGCACGACAGCAGGCCGCAGACGGCGCGACATCAGCCAGTGACGATTCCGCTGTGCAGCCTGATAAACGGACATGAGTCCCGCGTAACCCTGTTCTGCGCTGTAGGACTCCTCGAAAGCGCTGCGCGCCTTTGAACGCATGCCCTTTTCCGTTTCCGGATCCGCGAAAATTTGCCGAACTGCTTCGGCTAGTGAGTCTGGGTCGCCGGGCTGAAACACAAGTCCGGTCTCGCCGTGTGGCACTACTGCTGCCAAACTGCCCAGATCACTTGCGATCACGGGAAGTCCACAGGAGTATGCTTCGACGATTGTCATAGGGAACCCTTCGTACCAGAGAGACGGAACTACAAGCACTCGGGCGGCCTTCATGAGGCGGAGTACATCCTCACGTCCACACCGGCCCAAAACCTCGACGTTGGGCAAGTCGCGTACCTGGTCAGACAGAGATTCCAGCATTGGTCCGTCGCCTGCGATCTTCAATGGAACTTTCGATTCAAGACGACGCCACGCGTCAATCATGACCTGCACACCCTTGTCCGTAGTGATGCGGCCCACAAAGAGCGCAAAGCCGCCATGTCCGTCACCAACTCCCGGGTCGATGGGGGCAAAGTTCGGCTTAACGATCAACTTCGAGGCGGGTAGTCCTCCGGCCACGAACTTACTTCGCGCGAAATGCGTGAGTGCGACGTAAGTATTGATAGTGTTCTCCCAGGTTCCGGCCAGGCGGTGGAGAGAAAGCATACCCACCAGTGCAGCCGTTTGAGTTCTGCTTCCCCGATAACACGCATGGCGCACCGCTGGCCACGGGACGGCGCTGCCCACGCACTCTTCGCAAACGCGACCGTCCCGGTAAAAAATGGCTGCCGGACAGACAAGTCGGTAGTTATGCAACGTCTGTACGACCGGCACGTTCTCAGCGCGGGCCGCGTAGTAGGCGGACGGCGAGACCAGCGGGAAGGTGTTGTGAAAATGAGCGATCTGGATGTCCTCAGCGCGGATGATCCGACGCACCTCCCGGAACATCGCGGGATTCCAGACCGAAGCGCCAGCTATGCCGACTTTGCTCATGCCCGCCAGCCCTCCGAAGTCACGGGTCAGTCGGACCACCGTATGACCATGCTTTTCCAGTACGCCGGCTTCTGCGGAGAACACCTGGTCTTCGCCACCTGAGTGTTGATAAAAGTTATGCGACATGAGAATACGCATAGTTCCTCCGTGTTCGCAATAACGGTGAGATACAGGCGCCAGCCACCAGAAAGTACGGAATTGCGCCGTAGGGCGTCTCGAAAGAATCGCCGAACAGGGACCAAACGATAACGGCGGTCCAAAACACCAGGCCGAATGGATTACGCGTGACTCGCCACGCCTTTCTCAAGAGGCGCAAAACGAAATACTGCAGCAGCGCGAAGATTCCCACCAGGACCCAGCCTCCATAACCGAGTGCAAAAAAGAACATGTTGTGCGGCGTCCGGAGGAAGGTCTGCCCGCGCAGGTATGGCACCAGATTGACGAGTGGATACCCATACCCGGCACCGAACGCCGCCGTTTCAACATCCTTCTGGTTGTCCTGCCAGATCGCTTTCCACCAGTTTGTGCGCCACTCGAACGTGCTGGCATTCGAGAGCGCGAACGGCGTGAATTCCGCCGCTAGTTCTTTATTGATCGGAGCAATGGCACGACCCACGATGTCGCGCGTTGAGATGCCACCGCCGCGGGTAGCCGCCCCCGGAAGTCGAATGTCTGCGGCAAGGCCTACGATCAAAAACAGGCCCGTCACTGCGACGGTGCCGATCAGTTTGTCGAAGCGTTTCGTCAGGACTGCGTAGACCAGCAGACCGGCGCCAAATCCGACCCATTCCGCACGAACCTGCAGCGCCAGCAGGACAGCGGTGTTGAGCAGGAGCGGCAGCCAGCTTTTCCGCAGGTCGATGTTGAGGCAGATAAGGCCAAGCAGGGCAATCGCCGAACCCCAGGGCTGCCCGAAGACGGGGGCGGCAGCGCCCTGTGAGCCGGGAATCGAGATCGGAACCCGGCTTAGATACCCAATGTAGAGGACCCCGTAAATCCCGTTGGCCCAGGAGAGAAGGACGATCGCCTTCCGCACAAACCGGTTGTCGCGCTCGCCGATCCAGATGCCCATCAGGAGGTACAGGGGGTAGTAGTTGAAGACGAAGCTCTGAACTCCGTTCAACACTGAATAGCCATAGTAGGCTCCGCGGAAGATTTCCATCACCCCGTACAGGAGCAGCACTATCAGGCTCCACGAGTAGTCCCTGAGGATTCCCTGCCCTGCGATGGCACGTCGTATGCGGTCCACGCTTGCCCCCGGGTGCAGCAGCAGGAACGCAAACAGCACAATTTCCCCGATGAACAGCTTGAGTTGCGGAATGCCCCAGTACGCAAAGCTGCGACCCATCACGAAGTAGCCGAGCACGAGGAGCATAGCAGTGCGCTGCCACCAGTCAATGGGTATCCTTCGGGCCAG
>JAOAPO010000494.1 GCA_025462945.1 Bryobacterales bacterium | reverse complement strand
AAAGCTGCTGCCCAGAAGACCCTTGAGGATCTCGTCGCGCCACGGACAGATGCCCATGCGCTCTGCATTTGGCCATGGGATGTGCCAGAAGGCAATCACGGTGGCGGCGGGCAGGCGTTTTCGGATCATGGCCGGCGCGAGGGCGAAATGATAGTCCTGAACGAGAACGATCGGGTCTTTGGAGTCCGCTTCCGCGCAGACCTGGTCGGCAAACCGCTGGTTTACGGCCTTGTACTGGCGCCAGTCTTCGGTGCGGAAAATCGGACGTGCGTGGGCCACGTGGCAGAGCGGCCAGAGACCCTCGTTCGAGAAGCCGAAGTAGTAGCCGTTCTGCTCTTCTTCAGAAAGCCACACACGCCGGATCTGATATGACTCTTCGCCGGGAGGGACGCGGACTCGGTCATTGCGGTCCACCGTGACACGGTCAGCGCTGCCGCTGCCGTGGGCGACCCAGATACCGGAGCAGGCCCGCATCACCGGTTCCAGCGCCGTGACGAGGCCGCTGGCAGGGTGCTGAACCTCGATCTGGCCATCCGGTCCGAACTGGTGGACGTAGGGTTCGCGATTGGCGAGGATGATAATGCGCTCGCCATGAAGGTGGCGATTGAGTGCCTGGCGGAGCCGTTCGGCGGTCCAGACGCCTGGCGAATCCTCGCGTTCGTTCGCCATGCGCCCCACCAGGTCGCGCACGTCGCTCAGGATTGGCTGGAATTCATCTTTCTGCTTGCCAGTCCCCTGCAGGACTCGGCGCAGTTCCGAGCGCAGGCTGTAGCGAGCCTGTTTCGCGACGAACATAGGCACGCCGAAAGCCAGGATCGCAAGCACCCCGAAACCGATCAGAAGGTACCTTCGAGCAGTTGCTTCACGTCGCTCGATGTAGCTCATGTCGTGGAGCAGAATGGCGAAACCAAGCTGCCCTCCGTAGCTTGTGACCGGCATCACGCTGACATGAACCCTTCCGGTGGGGAGGGTGGCGACATTACTCCATTCATGGAACTGGCCGTCGGCTCCGGTCCGAAGCCGGCTCCCAACCGCCCAGCAGCCGAATTCTTCGGGAAATCCGGGGGTGCTCGCGCGAGGAGTCAGGTCGCTGTCACAGGCGGCTGCGCCCATGACGCGGTCGTCGCGAGTAAGGTCCGTGAGTTGCTTGGTCAGATCTTCGTTGTCGCCATACCAACCATTGGCAAGAGATTGCCGGAGCCCAACCATCGCCAGCTGCGCACGGGAACTCACGTCGCGCTCGAACCACTCCCGGGCCGTGGTCTGCACCACGCCGGAGGCCGCCCACGTTAGCAGGGCGAGGCCCACGAGCAGGGCTAAAACAAACTGAGCCATTCTTGGCATAAAGATATTATAAATTAATGACTCTTAATCCGTTGGAAGGAGCTGCATGATGCGCCTCGAAGATATTGGACTGATTGGAAATTGCCAGTTTTCGGCCCTGGTGCACAACAGTGGCGAGATTGTCTGGTGTTGCCTGCCGCGATTTGACTCGGAACCGTTGTTTTCCACGCTGTTAGACGAGCAGGATGGTGGCCGTTTCTGCATCCGTCCGGCTGGCGGTGAGAGTGGACGGCAGCGGTATCAACCGAACACGAACATCCTGGAGACGATTTTCCACACGTCCACGGGAACATTCCGTGTGATCGATTTTGCGCCTCGTTTCATGCAATTCGATCGCGCTTTTCGGCCGACGCAGTTGATTCGGATTGTGGAGCCGATTGAGGGGGCTCCCAGAATTGCGGTCACCTGTGAACCGAAACTGGGCTGGTCGAAGGTTTCGCCACAGGTGACGCACGGCTCTCACCACGTGCGGTTCGACGGGTTTTCCACGCAGTTGCGGCTAACTACGGACATTCCGCTGTCGTATCTGGAGGGGCAGCCGTTCACGCTCACGGGGCGCCAGAACTTCATCCTGAGCTGGGGCGCGCCGGTGGAGGAGCCTTTGGCGCAGTTGTGCGAGCGCTTCCTGATGGAGACGTCGCGCTACTGGAAGCGGTGGGTAAAGCAGTGCGACATCCCTCCCATGTTCCAGCAGGAAGTGATTCGGTCGGCGCTGACGCTGAAGCTGCACTGTTTTGAAGATACGGGCGCGATCATTGCGGCGATGACGACCTCCATCCCGGAATCGCCTGGGAGCGGGCGGACGTGGGATTACCGGTACTGCTGGCTTCGGGATTCCTCTTATGTGCTGAATGCGTTGGCGTTGTTGGGGCAGTTCGAGGAGCGTGAGCAGTTTGTGCAATATCTGCTGAACGTGGCAGGCGGTTCGACCGGGATGGATCTGGCGCCGCTGTACCGGATCGACGGGTCGAAGAATCTTGAAGAGTCTATTCTGGACGAGTGGCCGGGGTATGAGGGCGAGGGTCCTGTGCGTATTGGCAACGGGGCCGCAACGCATCTTCAGCACGATATTTACGGAGAACTGGTGCTGGCGCTGACGCCGATTTTTCTGGATGAGCGCATGAGTGCGGAGCGTTCGCCGGCGGCTTTAAAGCTGATGGAAGACCTGACGCGACGAGCCGTGGCGCTGGCCGGCGTACCGGATGCAGGGATCTGGGAGTACCGGACCGAGTGGAAGCCGCAGACCTTTTCGAGCCTGATGTGCTGGGCGGGCGCGGACAGGATGGCGCGCATCGCCGAACTGCACCTGCCCGCCAAAGCGGCGGAGTTCCGGTCGGCGGCGGACCGGATTCATGCGGACATGATTGAGCATGCCTGGAACCCGGCAAAAGGCAGTTTCGTGGGCCATTACGGAGGCGAGGACCTGGATGCGTCGCTGCTGCAGATGGCAAGGCTGCGCTTCCTTCCGAAGTCGGACCCGCGTTTGGGGAGTACCATCGACGCGATCGCGAAGGATCTGGGACGGGATGGCTGGCTGCTGCGCTACAGCCTCAATGACGGGTTTGGAACCCCGACCGTCGCGTTTGTTATCTGTACTTTTTGGCTGATCGACGCACTGGCAGCGGTGGGCCGCCGGGAAGAGGCGCAGGAGTGGTTTGCCCGGATCCACGGCGCGATATCACCGCTGGGCCTGCTCTCAGAGGATTACGATGTGGGTCGTTCAAGGATGTGGGGGAATTTCCCGCAGACATACTCGCACGTGGGGCTGATTCACGCCGCGTTTGCCGCCGCTCCGCAGTGGAATGACATCTACTAAGTAATCTTTACCTTGCGAGGGTGCTGTGCGTTGTCCTGAAGGAACGTTTTTTTCCGCTTCAGTTCGGCGACTTCGGGCTGTACGGTACCCTCGACATCGGTAACGCGAGAGACGACGGTGTGTTCGCCGGGTGTGGCTCCATCCCACTTCCAGGTGAAGAGCTTCCAGGAGTACCTGGTGTTCTTCGGGTCGAGGGTCGCCTTGTGCCAGGGGCCGTCGTCGACCTTCACCTCGACCGCCTTCAGCGGCGTACCGTCGTTGAGAACGAAGCCGATTACCTGATGTGAACCGCCCGATTTACGGATGCGTGCGACGACCGACTTGAGCTGCAGCCGGGTAATCTCGGTTTCGACCCACTGAGTGTCCGGATCGGTGTCTTCACCGGTGCCGCCGACGCCCCTGACCGAACGGTACCAACGCGCCTGATAGTTGCCGAGGTAGCGATCTTGCTGAAGGTGAATCTCTGACAGCCATTTGACGTTGGTAACGCCGTACCATCCCGGCATGATCAGTCGGACGGGGAAGCCGGCACGGCGGGTGAGCGGTTCGCCGTTCAATGCGTAGGCGAGGATGGGCTCCGGGCTCATTGCGTTCTCGAGCGTCATGCTGCGGCCGTACTGCTGATCGAGCTTGAAGGTCTGTTGGCGGAACACAACGTCCTGCGCGCCTTTATCGGTTCCGAAGAAAACCACTTCGTGGGCACGTGGCATCACACCGACGTGCTTCAGGACGGCGTTGAGGGGGACACCGGTGAATTTCCCGCAGGAGGACAGTCCCTGCATACCTCGTGAGCTGTTGCCCGAGCATTCATAACCGGCGACGAGGTCCACGGGCTTCATCTTCTTCAGGTCGTCAAGCGTGAGGTCTGCGGGCTTGCGGACCCAACCGGTGAACTTGAGGCGATATTTTGCGGCATCGATCTCTGGCTGGTTGAGGTGGGTGATCGCGAAGAACTGGTCGGCGGGCGTGATGAGGCCATCGATCTTGCGGATGTCGAAGACTTTGGTGGTGGAGTTCGGATTCGCCGCACCGAACGTCTTCGGGTAGTCGAGGAATTCGACGTCGGTCTCGCCCTGAGCGGGGGCAGGTACCGCCCATGAGGGGATTGCCGCCGTCAAAGCCACGGCCTTCATGGCAGCGCGAAGGGCCTCGCGCCGGTTCGTCAGTGGTGCCATCTACAGTCTCCTTGACCCAAGTTGTTTGACCTGCTCACTCGTCCTCGTCGTTCTCTGGTGCTTCCGCAGTTCGGGCCCGCGACTTCTGCGCTTCCCGCGCCATTAGCGATTTCGTTTCGATCTCAGCCAGGCGAGCGCGTCCTTCCGCCACGGCATCGCCGACCTTCAGCTTTTGCCAGCGGCTGAAGGTGAAGACCTCGCTGCGCGGGCGAAAGCTGGCGAAGTTGATTCTACAGTATTCGCAGCGCCAGCGTTTGGCCCCGAGCGCCAGTTTTACGGATGCCCAGGCGGATGGAATGTGGGTTTTGCCGGACCAGCAATTGAGGTCCATGCGACGACAGGTGGGGCAGTGGGCGAAGAGGAAGTCCTCCAGTACCAGGGTGCTCCCTACAAAGCGGAGCTTACAGTCTTCGCAGCGGAGCACCGCTTCGAAGTGCAGCTTTCGAGCTCTGATGGTGGTGTCTTTGAGCCTGGACTCGCGCAGATAGCGACTGCCGCACTTCGGGCATTGTACCGGCATGGCTCAGGCGTGCACTGCCGCGCGCGGCCGCGTCTCAAGGTCTCGTTCCACGAAGCGATCGAAGGATGCGGAAAGCGCTTGAATGACTTCGGAGTATCTGGAGAGAGCGCGACCGGCGATTTCGCGGACCGGCAGCAGATTGCGTGTCGTGGACGTGATGTAGACGGCGTCTGCGGCGTACAGGTCGTCCACGCTGAGCGGCTTCTCGGCTACGCGGGCATCGGGTCCGGAGAGTTCGAGCAGGATTTCGCGCGTGATGCCCGAGAGGCAGCCTTCGGAGAGAGGAGGAGTAAAAACGTCGCGTCCGAATACGGCGAAAATGTTGGCCGAGGTGCACTCGGCAACGCGGCCGTGTTCGTTTAGAAGGACTACCTCATCATTACCGGCCTGGACGGCGCGTTCGGCCCAGGTCAGGTTCTGGGCCCACGAAAGAACCTTCGCGCCAACGAATTCGCAGGCGGCGTGGCGCGCGTTGGGCTGGATACCGAGTTTGACGCTCTCGCCCCACTGTTTGGAAGTGGCCGTCATGGCCGCGATGTCGACCGGAACCTGTGAGGAGATCGGGTCTTCCCACATGCCTCCGCTGTTGCGAATGATGGCGACGCGCAGTGTGCAGTCGGACTGATCGTTGGCCTCCACAAGGCGGAGCAGGTCAGTCTGAAGGGCGTCCGCATTCGGCGGCAGGGTGAGGTTCAGCAGACGCGCGTCGCGATTCATGCGGGCCCAGTGGCGTTCCCAGGCGAAGAGCGAACCATGGCGAACGCGCAGCGTTGAAAAAACACCCCAGCCGGCGAGGATCCCGATCTGACCAGACCGGAAAACGGGGTTCGCAGAACTCTCGATGCTGCCGTTGTGCAGAACGTAGCGATGGATTCCCATTTGCTCTACTTTACCGCGCCAGCGCTGGACAGCATCTGGTCGCGGCGGCCTTTGAACTCGTTGCCGGGCTTCCACTCGGGCAACTTGTCAGTCTGCGCGACACGGTAGCCGGTCTCGAGGAGAACCTGCAGGTCATCCACGGCACCGGACAGATTCCAGGCCGGATCTACCTTGTCGGTCGGCTTGTGATAGAGCTTTTCGGTATATTCATCGCGCTTCTGGCGGCCCCAGCCTGCGGGCTGGCCGATGTACTCAATGCCCGCTTCGGGGTCGAGCGCGGGCACTCCGACCTTGGCGAACTGGAAGTGGTCGGAGCGATAATAGAAGCCTTTTTCAGGCTCCGCATCGCCCACTGGAGTGCGCTGGCGGGCTTTGAGGACATCGGTCACGGTGTCGTCCAGGTCTGAGTTGCCGAGCCCGACGATGATCATATCTTTCGTTTTGCCCCACACGTTCAGGCCATCCATATTGATGTTGGCCACGGTTTTACTGAGCGGGTAGAGGGGGTTGGCCGCATAGTATTCGGCGCCGAGCAGGCCTTGCTCTTCGCCGGTCACCGCGAGGAACAGAATCGAGCGCTTCGGAGCCGGAGTCAGTCTGCTGAAGCCGCGCGCCATTTCAAGAAGACCGGCGGTGCCCGAAGCGTTGTCGACAGCACCGTGCATAATCTGATCGCCCTGCAACTCTGTGTTGCGCCCGAAGTGGTCCCAGTGAGCGGTGTAAACGACGTATTCGTCTTTGAGTTTAGAGTCGCTGCCTTCCAGCTTCGCCACCATATTTCGGGACTCGATCTTGCGAAGTGTGTTGGTGATGTGAAAGCTGGCCTTCGCGCCCTTCAGGGAAACAGGCTTGAACTCCTTCTTCAGCGCGTCTTTCTTCATCGAGGCCAGATCGAGGCCAGCCGATTTGAAGAGCTCAGCGGTCTTGTCGTAGGTCATCCAGCCTTCGACCGGCACGCGGGCAAGGTTATTGTTGGGGCGCTGGATGTTGAACATCTCGCCTGCCTTACCCGACACGACGACTTCGAAGCCGTAGCCTGCGAGTGGTGTTTCGTGAACGATGATGGCGGCTGCGGCCCCTTTTTCGGACGCGATTTCGTACTTGTAGGTCCAGCGGCCATAGTAGGTCATGGCCTTGCCCCTGAACATGTTGGCGTCGAGTTTGGCGGGATCCGCCGGGTCGGGTATCTGCGGGTCGTTAACGAGCATGACGATGGTCTTGCCCTTCACGTCGACATTCTTATAGTCGTCCCAGCCGTATTCGGGGGCGACGACGCCGTAGCCCACGAAGACGACGTCGGAATCTTTCACGTCGGTCTGTTCCACGAAGCGCGTGGAGACGGCGACGAAGTCCTTACCAACCTCAGCGGGAAGCTTTTTGCCGTTGACAGTGAACTCGCCGTGCTGCTTCGACGCGGTGCCTGCGAGCGGTACCTTCTGAACGAAAGTGCCGTCGGGATTGCCGGGCTTCAGGCCGATGGTTTTGAAGTTCTCTTCGAGAAAGGCTACGGTTTTGTCTTCGCCGACGCTGCCCGGTTTGCGGCCTTCGAACTCGTCAGAGGAGAGGGTCTTAATCGAGTTGAGCAGGTTATCCGCACGAATGGCGGTGAACGCGGGCTCAAGCGAGGCAGGCTTCTGCGTACACGCGGCGGTGAGCAGCAGGGAAAAAGCGACAGCGGTCTTTTTCATGTTTGTTTCAATAGGGTACCGCTATCGGCCCGTCAGCGAATTTCGAACGAGTGAACGCGTTCCACGGCGCCCTCCTGCTGGTCGACGGTGCGAACTTCCGAATGCGGTGATCCTTTGTGGAGGTGGCCGGCAAGACGGTCCAAATCTGCCTCGCTCCCGATGGCGTAGGCCTGGACATCGCCGTTGGCTTCGTTCCGGACCCAGCCTTTCAGGCCGAGGTCATTAGCGCATTTCACCACGAACCAGCGGAAGCCAACCCCCTGAACGCGACCGGAAATAATCCAACGTCGAGCGATCATTCTACTGACCCGCCAGTCACTGACTCACCAGCGGCGAGGTAGTCCAGCCCGGCTGCAGGAATTGGGCGGCCAGAGGATTGCGCTTACGGGGCGGCATTACCGCGCCGGCTTTGAGATGGCCCACGGCGAACGCCGCGCCGACTTCGTATTCGTCGGGAACACCGAGGGCGCGGGCTTTGTTCGGGTCGTAGCCGCCCATACCGTGGAGGTAGAGATTGTGCTCGGTGGCCTGGATTGCCATGGCGAACAGGGCCGCACCGGCGTCGTGCAGGTTGTAGCGGTTGGGGTTGCCGTTGTGCGCGAACGCCTTCTTGCCGGTGCTGAAGCCGAGGAGCCAGGCGTCTTTCGCCCACGCCTGATTCTGCGGCACCAAAGCATCGAGGATGCGTGCGTAGTGCTCGGGCTGCTCTTTCGTCGCCACGATGAAGTGCCACGGCTGCTCATTGAAGCACGAGAACGCGGAGTGAGCGGCGTCGAACAAACTGTGCAGAATGGCTGGTTCGATCGGCTTTGGGTCGTACTCACGGGGACTCCAGCGGCGGGTCAGCAGGTCGTTCAGCGGTTGTGCCTCTTGCATACCTTTTTATTGATGCACCGAACACACGACGCGACGCGACAAGCTAAAATTCAATTTGCTGCCAGATAAGAAACTACAAGTCATTCCGCTCGGCGGGCTCGGCGAGTTCGGAATGCACACAATGGCGATTCGCTACGGCGAAGACATCATTGTGATCGATTCCGGGATGATGTTCCCGGAAGACGACCTGCTCGGCGTGGACATTGTCGTCCCGGACCTGACCTTCCTGAAAGAGAACCGACACCAGGTTCGCGCGCTGCTGCTGACACATGGTCATGAAGACCATATCGGTGCGGTAGCGTTTTTCCTCGAAGAGTTCGACGTTCCGGTGTACGGCACGCCGTTCACGCTGTCTCTTGTCGAGCGTCGCCTCGATGAATACGACACGACGAGCAACCAGCTAAAGCCGGTCAAGCCCAAAGATGTCGTCACCATCGGTCCGTTTTCCGTGGAGTTCATCCACGTCACCCACTCGATCGTGAGTTGTGTGGCACTGGCCATCACGACCCCGCTCGGCGTGATCATTCACACCGGCGACTTCAAGGTCGACCCGACGCCGACCGACAACGAGCTGTTCGATCTGCATACGCTGGCCGATTACGGCAAGCGCGGCGTGCTGCTGCTGCTGTCGGATTCCACGAACGCGGACCGCCCAGGGTATTCGGAATCCGAACGCGCCATCCGGCCCCGGCTTGAGGACGTCTTCAATCGGGCGGAAGGGCGGCTGGTCGTCAGCTGCTTTAGTTCGTCGATCCACCGGCTGCAGCAGATTCTGGATCTGTCGCGCGACTTCAATCGGAAGGTGGCGATCGTGGGACGCAGCATGATCCAGGTGACGGAGATCGCGCACCGGCATGGTCTGCTGAATATTCCGGATGGCGTGCTGATTCGGCCCCAGGATTTGAACGAGGCGAAAGCGTCGAAGGTCGCGATTTTGATCTCGGGTACACAGGGCGAGCCCATGTCAGCGCTGTCTCGTGCGGCGGTGAACAGCCACAAGCATGTGACGATCGGGCGCGGCGATACCGTTGTGCTCAGTTCGCGGATTATTCCGGGCAACGAGAAGACCATTTTCCGGATGATCGATCACCTCTCGAAGCGCGGCGCGGACGTGATGTACGGGACCATGAATCCTCCGCTGCACGTCTCGGGACACGGCTCGCAGGAAGAGTTGCGGCTGGTTCTGAACCTCGTTCGGCCTCGCTACTTTGTGCCCGTCCATGGCGAGTACAGGCAGTTGGCCAAACACGTTCGGCTGGCATCGCACCTTCGCGGCATCGGTCTGGAAGAGACGTTCATTATGGAGACCGGCGACGTGCTGGAATTCGATAAGAACGGCGCGAAGCGGGCTGGCCGGGTAACAGTGGGTCGCATTTGCATCGACTCGGGCGCGGTGGGTGAAATCGTCGGGGACATGGTGATCAAGGATCGCCGCGTGATCGCCGAGGACGGCATCGTTCTGGCAATTCTGGCGATCAATAAGCACACGGGCAAGATCGAGGCTCCGCCATCACTGGTGAGCAGAGGCTTCGCGCTGGAAGACGATCCGGCTTTCATGGCCTCGGCGCGGGACTGTATCTCGAAGACGCTGGAAGCATCCAGTTCGGAAGAGAAGACAGATCCCGGCATGATCAAGGAAAAGATCCGCGCCGATCTCAAGCGCTTCATCAACCGCGAGACGCAGCGCCGCCCGCTCATCATGCCGGTTATCCTGGAGATCTGACCAGGGGCATGGCGGTCGATCCCGAACTGCGGCGCGCCGTGGAGGCGATGGAGCCCGCGGAGCTCGATGATCTGCAGGCGCTGATTGGCGTGCGACGTAAGGGTTTCGGCGTGGCCGGTGAGCGCGGCCGTGTTCGTCAGTTCCCTGCAGCGCGTGCGTGGACGCTCAGGGACGCTGTCATCTGGTCTCTCGCCACTTTACTGTTGTTCTTCGCGGTGGATGGCCTCGTGTTTCATTCCGGCTGGTACATGAGCTACCTCGAGCCGAATTCGTCCGCCGGTCAGCTGGAATCACAGATCTTCTGGCTGCGGCACGAGCCTGAGAAAACCGAGACCGCTGTGTTCGGCGATTCGCGCATCGGCGAGGGTTTCTCGGCGCGAGCGGCCCGGGCGGCAACCGGCGACACCGTTGAGTTCCGCAATATGGGCGTGGCCGGGTCTACGCCTCGCGTCTGGTACTACCTGCTTCGCGATGCGGACCCTGAGCGCAAGCGGTTTTCGACGGTCGTGTTTGGGATCGATCACTACGCGGATGTGGATGGTGAGGATCAGGCGAACCGGATCGGCGATCTGAATTATGTGGTGGGGCGTTTGCGGCTCTCCGATTGCCCTGAGTTCGCGCTTTCGTTCCACAGCGAGTTTCGCAGTCGGGTGCTGGCCGGGTGCATTCTTCGAGGGATTCCGCTTCGTGATGACCTGCATGCACTGCTGGAGAAGCCGTCGCTCCGGTTCTCCGCTGCGAAGGACTGGCGGAACAAAGGCCATGGCTATCTGGATGGCTATAGCGGCAAGCCGGAGGATGTCGCAGGTCTTACGGTCGATTACGCCGCTCGCAAGATCAGCTACCCGCCGGGCCTGAAGGATTGGCAACGCGATACCGTTCGCGGGACGCTGCTGCCCGATCCAGTTCCGCAGCTTGGCATACTGCGGGATTATCGTCGGAAGTGGTTGGGCAAGATCGCTGATTTTTATGCGGGGTCGAAGACTCGGGTGGTGTTTCTGGAGTTGCCCCGCGGTCCGCTGCCGCCCATGGAATCGGGTGTTCCGGCTTATGTGATGAATGAGTTGAGGCGGCGTCCCAACGTGGTGGTGCTGCCCGCCGAGACCTTTCATGAACTGGAACGGCCCGACTTGTTTGCCGATGGTCTGCATCTGAATCATGCAGGCAGGCCGCTGTTTTCTGAAAAGCTGGCGCGAGCCCTGACTACGGGGGCTGGCGCGCGGTAATGCTGTTCACTACTCTTCAGTTCGCGATCTTCCTGGCGGTTGTGCTGGGGCTGCATTACGCGCTGCCGAAGCCCGCGCGCCGGTATCTGCTGCTTGCGGCCAGCCTCTATTTCTATATGGCCTGGAACCCGAAGTTCGTGGTGCTCATCCTGTTGCTGATCACCATCGATTTCTTCGCGGCAAAGTGGATTGTGAGCCGTGCAGGACCGGCGCGTCGCATGGCGCTGATGCTGAGTCTGGCGGCGAATATCGGGCTGCTGGGGTGGTTTAAGTACGCCAACTTCTTCCGCGAAACGTGGCTGAATGTGGCGCATCCTGGGGCGCCGGTGGTGCCGATGGATATCATTCTGCCGCTCGGGATCAGCTTCCACACGTTCCAGAGCATCTCGTATGTCATCGACGTTTATCGGGGCGAACAGGCCGTGATCGAGAGCTACGTGGACTACTCGCTCTTCGTGGCGTTCTTTCCTCAGTTGGTAGCCGGGCCCATTGTGCGGGCGAAGGAGTTCTTCCACGACTACTTCAACTGGAGTGCTCCGACGGCTCAGGAATGGCATCAGGGTGTCTACTTCATCCTGACAGGCCTCGTCAAGAAGATGGTCTTCGCCGACCGGTTTGCCATGGTGGCTGATGCGTATTTCGCGAACCCTCAGGCGATGCCGGGGCTGCTGCAGGCATGGTCGGGGACGATCGCGTTTGGGCTGCAGATCTTCTTCGATTTTTCGGGCTACACGGACATCGCGATCGGTGTGGCGCTGTTGTTCGGGTACCACTTCCCGGAGAACTTCCGGCGGCCTTATCTCGCGGCGTCGGTCACGGAGTTCTGGCGGCGCTGGCACATCACGCTGTCGAGTTGGCTCCGAGACTACATTTACATTTCGCTGGGTGGCAACCGGCGCGGCAGTATTCGGACCTGGGCGAACCTGATGGCGACTATGCTGCTGGGCGGTCTGTGGCACGGCGCAAGCTGGAACTTCGTGATCTGGGGGGGCTTTCACGGGGCCGTCCTGGCGGTCGAGCGCGTCGTTTGGGGCAGGGGAGCGCAGCGCGGGCTTGCCCGGATCCCGTTGACGGTGGTCACGTTCCTGATCGTGAATGTCGGCTGGGTTTTCTTCCGGGCCAAGGGTCTGCCTGCGGCGCTGTTTGTGCTTCGTGAGATGTTCGCCGGCGTTGCCGGGACCAGCCTGCTCACCGGGGCGAATCTTTGGCTTGCGCTTGCGGCGCTGGGTGTTGCACTGGCGGAGGAGTACGGTCAGGCTCTCGGCAGGCTGGCGAACGGACCGGTCTGGGTGCGTACAACGGCAGCCGTCCTGGCCTTGCTCGCACTGGAGCTGTTCACGGCGTCAGATCTTGCAATTCCGTTCGTGTATTTTCAGTTTTAGTATGGTAATTTGATGTTGAGAGGGCCAGTGCGGTGAACACTGACCCTCTTACGGTCAGGCATCAGAATCGGAAGTCGATTTTGATTTTGAGCCGCCGCAGCCTGAGTATTAACAGACCGACGAACAACATCGAGAGCAACATAAGCAGTCACCTCTTTCTACTCCAGTAGATTTGCAGACCCCGCTCGTGAGGCGGGGTTTTGCATTTGGAGTCCGGATGCTCCTGCAAACTTCACCTCTGCAAGACCGGAGTAGAAACTAAGCATCGTAGCGGGTCCGGAGCAGGATCACCATACCCCTGCTGAAAAGAAAAGTAGTACTACTTCAACGCGCGATAGAGTTGTAAACAATGAGTTCACGCCGGGAGTTTATCCAGCAGTCCGCCGCGCTCGCGGCCCTCGCCGCAGCACCCGAGGCATTCAGTCAGACCCCACCCGCGGGAGACTGGTACTCCCGTCCGATGCGCTGGTTCCAGTTGGCGTTCGTGGAAGACGATCCGGGCCATTACGACCCAAAGTTTTGGCTGGACTACTTCAAGCGGATTCATGCCGATGCGGCTTGTCTCTCGGCGGGCGGGGTGGTCGCGTTCTATCCGACCAAGGTTCCGTTCCATTACCGAAGCAAGTTTCTCGGGAACGCCGACCCCTTCGGCGAGATGGTCGACAGCTGCCGCAAGCTCGGCATGAACGTCATCGCGCGTACCGACCCTCACGCCTGCCATCAGGATGCATATGACGCTCATCCGGAGTGGATCGCGGTGGACGCCGAAGGCAAAAAGCGGCGGCACTGGGCTGATCCGGAGCTTTGGGTTACGTGCGCACTTGGGCCATACAACTTCGGGTTTATGACGGACGTGACCATCGAGATTGTCCGGAATTACAAGGTGGACGGCGTGTTCAGTAACCGCTGGGCTGGGTCGGGCATGTGCTACTGCGAGAGCTGCAAATACCTCTTCCACGAATATTCCGGCAAGGATCTGCCCCGCACTACGAACCCGCAGGACCCCGCCCGCCGGCAGTACATCCTGTGGAAGGAGGGGCGTCTCTTCGACCTCTGGCGTCTGTGGGATACCGAGATTCGCAAGGTCAACCCGAACGCGGCCTTCCTCGCGAACGCCGGTGGCGGAGCGCTCAGCGACCTGGACATGAAGACCATCGGCACGCTTGCGCCGACCCTGTTCGCAGACCGTCAGGCGCGCCATGGCGTTATGCCGCCGTGGGCCAACGGCAAGAACGGGAAAGAGTACGGCGCGACGATGGGGAACAAGGCCGTCGGCGGAATCGTCAGCGTCGGTGTGGAGGAGGCGTACCGCTGGAAGGATTCCGTTCAAACGAACGACGAAATCCGCCTGTGGATGGCCGACGGTGTGGCCCACAATCTGCGCCCGTGGATTACGAAGTTTAACGCGAAGCCCATCGACAAGCGCTGGCTTCCGGCGGTGGAAACCTTCTACAACTGGCATCACCGGAACGAAAAGTATCTGCGGAACGAGGGCTCGCTGGCGCAGGTGGCGATGGTCTACTCCCAGCAGACAGCGACTTTCTACGGCGGCGATCGCGACCAGGCGAAGGTCGAAGACCATGCCCTCGGTTATTACCAGGCGCTGGTGGAAGCGCGGATCCCCTTCGATATGGTGCATGATCAACTGCTGGATGAGGAGCACCTGGAGCGGTACGACACACTGATCCTGCCCAACATCGCCGCACTCTCAGACCGCCAGTGCCGCCAGCTGACGGCGTTTGTCGAACGGGGCGGGGGCCTGGTCGCAACTTACGAAACATCGCTTTACGACGAGTGGGGAGTGCGTCGCCCCGACTTCGGTTTGGCTGCTCTCTTCGGTGCCTCGTTCGACGGCAAAATCGACACGCAACTCCACAACTCCTATCTCGATATCGGCAAGCCGCACCCCATTACAAGGGGGCTCGAAGACGCCACCCGCGTCATCAACGGGGTGAACTGGATTCATGTGAAATCCACCTCGCCACTCGCGGCAAACCCGCTGACACTAGTACCTTCCTATCCCGACCTGCCGATGGAGTCGGTCTACATGCGGCAGCCGAAGACCGAGACGCCGGGCGTGTTCGTGCGCGACGCAGGGAAGGGCCGCGTCGTCTACTTTCCGTTCGATCTCGACCGCACGTTCTGGGAGGTTCTCGCTGCCGATCACGCGAAGCTGCTGCGTAATGCCGTCGAGTGGGCGCATCGCAAACCGCAGCCGCTGCAGGTCACTGGCAAAGGTATGCTCGACGTTTCGCTCTGGAGCCAGAAGGATTCCGTGACCGCGCACTTCGTCAACCTGAACAACCCGATGATGATGAAGGGGCCGGTTCGCGAACTGCTGCCTTCGCCGCCCCAGCACGCACGCATCGCGATCCCGAAAGGTAAGCGCGTGCGGTCAGTCCAACTGCTGGTCGCCGGCACCCGGCCCCGCTACACAGAAAAGGGCGGGAGCATCGAGGTCGATGTCCCGCCCTTTGAGCTACACGAAGCGGTAGCTGTCGATCTGATTTAGCTACTTCTTCGCTTTCGGTTCCACGAAGCCGCGCTGGTCCAGTGCCTTGGGGTCCGTGGTGACGGGTGTGGCGTCGCGCCAGAGCCAGCGCATCATTTCGGGCATGATGTGGCCGCCGAACTTCTGGCCGTGCAGATTGATGCCCCAGGCGAAATTGACGTCGTATCCCTTGGCGACCATCGCGTCCTTCAAACGGACGTTTTGGTAGAACCAGTCGCGCTTCTCGTCGTAAGTCCCATCGGCCGAGAGTGCGCGGTTGTCGTTCCGACCGTCGCAGAAGAACACACGAATGGGCTTTTTCGGGCTCTCTTTGACCCGCTCCGGATACACAAAGCCGCCCCGGATATTGGTGAAGCTGCCCACGTTGCTCAGCACCTTGCGGAACTCGTTGGGACGTTCCCAGGCGACTGAGAAAGCCGCGATCGCGCCGGAACTGGAGCCGCCGATGCCGCGCATCTCAGGGTCTTTCGAGATGTTGTATTCCTTGTTGAGCGCCGGCATCAGTTCTTCAGTGATCACCCGTGCGTACTTGTCGTCTGGCGTGTTGTACTCGGTGGGCCGATTCGTGGTGCGGTCACCCCATTCGGCGGGTGTTGGCTCAGGCTGTTCCGGCGTGCGCCCGGGGTTGATGAAAACGCCGATCATGATCGGGATTTCGCGACGATAGATGAGGTTGTCCATCACGTTCTGCGCGCGGAGGTCACCGTTTTCGTCCTTGAACGCCTGTCCATCCTGGTAGACCATCAGCGCAGCGGGAACTGCCGGATCGTACTGCGCCGGGACGTAAACCCAGTAAGTATGCCGCGTTCCGGGATAGACCTTGCTCGGCAGAGTGTACGGCCCGCGGATCTCTCCCTTCGGTACGCCTTCCTGCGGCATCGAGTCCGGACCAAGCCGGTACTGCGAGTTGGGCGGCGGACCGGGCGGCATCGGCTGCGGACCACGCCCGCCACGACCACCAGGGCCCCTGCCAGCGCCGGGCGCAACGGCAGCCGGTGCTCCAGCGGCCGGTGCAGCAGGCGCCTGCGCGAGCGCGATCATCGCAGCTCCAGCGAGGGCCATCGTCGTGAACAACAGTGTCGTCTTCTTCATGAATTCACCTAGATTGCGTCACAGAGCAGCACTGTGTAGTTCTTCGTGTCGACCATCGTTGCCTCAATCGGGGGCCAGACGCGCGCATGGTCTGCCGATTTGATCCACTTCTGCCGAGACTCCTCACTAGAGCACGTCAGCTGAAATCGGTAGTTCATGCCCGCCGGCGCCTTGCCCTGGACCTCCTGGCGCAGCTTCACTATTTTTAGGTCGATAAAGCCTTCGTGCTTCTTTGCCGTGGGCAGGAAGTCCTCATGGAACAGGCGGACAAGATCCTTTTCCTTTCCGGGAGCAACCTGCATGTCGACGTAGAGCACGATCGGGTTCGCAGCGCCCTTCTTCTGCGCGACAACGGGCAGCGCTGCCGAGGCAGCCAACATAGCTTTGAGATAAGACCGACGTTTCATGATTCTCCTATTGGTACAGCGCCTTCTCACCATCGACAGCTAACTTGATGCGATAAACGCCGGTTTCTGCCGTGATGTACAGGCTCTTTCCGTCATCGCCCCAACCACAATTAGCCGGAGTTTCGCCAGGCTTGATCGTGCCGAGATGCTTCCCCTCGGCCGAGAACACCCAGACGCCGCCGGGTCCGGTGCCGTAAACGTTACCCTTCGAGTCCACTTTCATGCCGTCGGGCAGGCCCGGTACGGTCTCGGAGGTGACGTCCGCGAAGACTTTGCCGTTTGCCAGAGTGCCGTCGGCCTTCACGTCGTAGCGCATCCAGATCTTCTTCTTTTCATCAGAGTTGGAGACGTAGAGAACCTTCTCGTCCGGCGAAAACGCGATACCGTTCGGCCGACTCAGCTCTTTGGTAAGGACGGTCAGCTTCCCGTCTTTGTAACGGAAAACGCCGTTAAACTTGAGTTCCTTCTGAGCATCTTCGTCCTGCTTCAGGAGGCCATACGGCGGATCGGTGAAGTACAGCGCGCCGTCGGACTTGTAGACCAGATCGTTGGGGCTGTTGAACCGTTTGCCTTCAAACTTAGCGAGAAATACGGCCTGCTTCAGATCCTTATCCAGGCGGACAATCTGCCGGTTCGAGTGCTGGCACAACAAAACGAAGCCATCTTTGTCGGCAATCATGCCGTTCGGGCCGGCGAACGATCCGGCCGGGGCAGTCGTCTCGCCCCCTGCCTTCTCGATCAGGACTTTCACCTCACCCGTGGGTGTAATGGAGCGGACCACATTGCCGACCACGTCGCTGAACCACAGCTGACCAGCCGGCCGCCAAAGCGGTCCTTCCGTGAAGCTGAAGCCGCCGCCGATCTTCTCGATGATGGCGTCCTTCGGAACGATCGCATCCATGGCTGGATCGAGCCGGAGAATGGAGCCGACGCCCTTCGCAGCAGGTGCTGCGGCGGGTGCCTCGGTCTTGGGAGAACAACTGACAAGCATCAGCAGGGGTGCGCAAACGGCGATGTATTTCATCCGGTGGAATTATATATGAAGGCCGCACGAGGCTTTATATGCGGTGGAACGCACGCAGGATCTCGCGCATTCCGTACTGCAATGCAACGGGACGCCCGTGCGGGCAGGCCATCGGATATTCGGTAGCGGCGAGCGTGCGAATCATCCAGTCCATCTTCTGCCGGTCGAGAGGCGTGTTGATCTTAATGGCGGCGCGGCATGCGATGGAGGCCGCAATGCCGCGGCGCAGGTCCGCGACGGAGCCGGCACGCAGCTCGTTTTCCGAAACCTCCAGAATCTCGAGCATCACCCGTTCCAGATCGCCCATGCCGATTGCCGCCGGAGCCGCCTTCACAGCAAGCGTGCGGTTGCCGAAGGGTTCGGAATCGAAGCCGGAATTGCGCAGTTCTTCTTCGATCCGTGCGTATTCAAGCTGCTGCCCCGGGGTGAGCTGCAGGATCACGGGGATCAGCAGCTGCTGCACCTCGACGCGGCCCGAAGCCTGCTGCGAGAGCACCTGTTCGAACAGGATTCGCTCGTGAGCCACATGCTGGTCGATGATCCAAAGTCCGTCCGGACCAGCAGCAATGATGAAGCTGTTGTGCAGCTGCCCCATTGGGCGGAGTTCGCCGATCCGCAGCATCGAGGAGTCGGCGGGAATGGAATCCAGCGGGAAACCGGAGTGCGTATCGGGCACGCGCAGCCGAATACCTTCCGTCTGGCGCGCAGGCACGGGTTCATTGACCGGAATTCCCACGCCGCCGAAGTCGAACCTCCCGGCGGGAGGCACGAGCGGCTGCATCACGAACTCCGGCATGGTCGCCGGTTCTCCAGCGCCCGAACCCTCGGTTTCCTGCATCATCTGCGAAAAATCGGAGTAAGGAAGGCCTGGAGCGGGCTGCGGATTGAGGCTAAAGGCCGGTGCGGGTCGCGACTGCATCAACTGGTCGCGGATGGAATCGCGCACGAAGTCGTGAAGCCACGAACCGTGCCGGAAGCGCACTTCAGTCTTCGACGGATGGACATTCACGTCCACCTCGCCGGCATCGCACTCCAAAAATAACAAAGCAAACGGGAAGCAGGCCGACGGCATCAAGTTGTGATACGCCCCGGAGATCGCATGCAGCACGAGGCGGTCGCGGATCAGCCGTCCGTTCACAAAGATGAAGATCGAATTCCGGTTGTTCTTTTGCACCTGCGGCCGCGAGATGAAACCGCGGAGCGTGTAAGTGGTTGGGGGATCGTCGGGTTCCTGGGGCGGCAAACTGGCGGACTTGCCACCCAAATCGATCAGTTCTTCCAGAATTCGGCTGCCGAAGACCTGAAAAACGCGTTCCCGCAGGGAATCCACCGGCGTCACGTGCAGCAGATTGGCCCCGCCATGCCAAAGCTCGAATGTCTTGTCCGGATGCGCCAGGCTGTAATGCGTGACGAGGGACGCGATGTGCGCCAGTTCGGTTTGATCGCTGCGCAGGAACTTCTTGCGCGCCGGCACATTGTAGAACAGATCCCGGACGGAAATCGTGGTGCCGGGCCCACGCGCTATCTCGTCGCAGACCACGATCTTGCCGCCCGCGATTTCCACGCGGGTCCCGGTCTCTTCGTCCGGAGACCGCGTCTCCAGCAGCAGTCGCGACACAGACGCGATGGACGGCAGCGCTTCGCCCCGGAAGCCGAGCGTTGCGATCGAGAGCAGGTCGTGCACATCGTGCAGTTTGCTGGTGGCATGGCGCTCGAAGGCCAGCAAAGCGTCGTCCCGAAGCATGCCGGAGCCGTCGTCGGCGATACGAATCAGGCGACGTCCGCCGCTCTCGATCTCCACGCGGACAGACTGCAACCCCGCATCGATCGAGTTTTCCAGCAGTTCTTTGACGACCGACGCGGGCCGTTCAACCACTTCACCTGCCGCGATCTTGTTCGCGACATTGTCCGACAGTACGCGAATTCTTCCCAAGGTTCTACTCTAGCGATGCCGCGAAGACACTGGCCAGTTCGTCGTCTGTCAACGGGAGCGGATTCGCCTTCATGCTGCTGGCTTTCGATGCCTTGCTAACAACCGCGTCAGAGTCCGCCAGTGAGATACCGTACCTGCTCAGACCGGGTACCTGGAGATCCTTCACCAGTGCCTTCAGCCATGCAGCGCAGGCTTCCGCCTCGGCCGTAGTATCGCCAGTGAGGATTCGGGCGACCTCGGCATAACGGACCAGCGCTTCACTTTCGGGATCCCGCTCCCGCAGCGCCGCCACGTTTGCGGCAACCCCGTGGGGGAGGATCGCGGCACAGACCGCACCATGCGGAGCATCGAACATGCCGCCAATCGGCGCTGCGAAACCATGAACCACGCCCAGACCCGCATTCGCCAGCGCCATGCCTCCCAGTACGCTTGCGTACGACATTCCGGCGCGCGACTCCGCATCGCGTCCGTTTCGGCACACCGCCGGCAGACAACGGGCGGCGATCGGGATACCTTCGCGGCAGATCGCATCGGTCAAGGGATTGGCGCGGATGGAGACAAACGGCTCGATCAGTTGGGTCAGCGTATCGAGCCCGGTGGAAGCACTCAGGTCCGGAGGCAGGGTGAGGGTCAGTACCGGGTCGATCAAGGCGATAGCCGGCAGCATCGAAGCGCTGCGGAGACTGACCTTCACCCCGTGCTCCGGTGACCCGAGCACCGCATTGCGGGTGACCTCGGAGCCGGTGCCTGCGGTGGTCGGAACCGCAATAAACGGCAATGGCGCCGCCCGCAGCGGACGTCCACGCCCGATGACTTCGAGAAATTCCAGCGGATCGCCCTCGTTCGTGGCGAACGCGGCGATGGCCTTGCCTGCATCGATCACGCTGCCGCCTCCGATCGCAATCACCACATTTGAGCCAGCCAGACGGGCCGCGGCGCCGCCATCCACGGCGACGGTAACGGTCGGCTCGCCTGCAACGCCATAAAGGGTGCAGTGGAACCCCGCGCCCTCCAGTTCCGCGATAATCCCGGCACGACGGATGCGATCTTTCCCCGTGACAACGAACGCACGCCGCCCATAAGCCAGCGCCATCTTCGGGAGTTCAGCAACCACGCCAGGGCCGAACACAATCCGGCCCGCTGTAGCGAATTCAAATCGCAACGGAATCTACCACTTCTCGTCGCCGGGGAAGACGTTGGTGAACAGGCCGCGGGTGCGGGGCTCCTGGAACATATCGGCCACCGTCGCTGCCCAGGTATTGAAGTGCGCCGTCTCCTTGTGCAACGGCATGGCAGCCTCGTCGCGATACACCTCCCACAGGACAAAGTGGCTCGGATCCGCATTGTCTTGAACAAAGTCGAACCGCGCCACGCCGGCTTCCAGGGCGCTGTTTCGCGCGTTTTCGATCGTTGCGGCTTTGAATGCGTCAACGCACTCAGGCTTGATCTTGATATCTACCTTCAAAATGACCATGGCTCCTATAATCTCAACCCGTTATGATCGAGTGATGCCTGACCGAGCGATCTTGCGGGCCAGCTTGATTCTGAGCGCGCTTGCCCTGTCCGCCAGCGCCGCCGACTTCGCGCGCGACCTGTATCCAGTGTTCGAAGCTGCCGGCTGCCGAGGCTGCCATACGCAGGAAGGTGTCGCCTCGACCACTCGACTTCGCTTTCCCGAGACCGGTGCCGCTCCGGATCGGATTAACGCTTTCGGCCAGTCGCTGGTGTCGCTGGTTGACCCGGCGAGCCCCGCGCAATCGCTGCTCTTACAAAAGCCGACGAATCGGGTGCGCCACGCTGGCGGGCAGCGGATCAAGCCGGACAGCCCCGAGGAAGCCAACCTTCGCGCATGGATAACGCAACTTTCCACACTCACGCCCGCCGAGGTCGCCAAAGCCAAACAATTTAGCTCCGATGCGCCTGCGGGTTTGTCGAAACGCCCGTCCGTGGCCCTGCGCCGCCTCACGAACAGCCAGTACAACAACACCGTTCGCGACCTGCTGAATGAGCGGAGCATGCCGGCCACTCAATTCCCGCAGGAAGATTTCGTGAACGGCTTCCGCAACCAGTACGAATCGCAGAACCTCTCGCCGATCCTGCTCGATGCCTACGCCGGGGCTGCTGCCAGACTGACGGCGGCTGCGTTTCGCAATGGTCTGCCCCAACATCTGGTGTCGTGCAAGCCGTCGGTTGCCTGCCGCGACACATTCGTTCGCACGTTCGGTCAACGCGCCTTCCGCAGACCGCTCGATGCTGTCGAATTCGCGCGATACTCGAAACTCGCCGCCCGTCAGCCGAACTTCTCTGACGGCGTGCGGATCGTTCTGGAAGCGATGCTCCAGTCGCCGGCGTTCCTGTTTCGGCTCGATGCGGCTCCCGAACCCGGTCTGAAATCCTGGGCAACGGCCAGCCGTCTGTCTTACGCGCTGTGGGACTCTATGCCCGATGCGGAGCTTTTCTCGGCCGCGGCGAACGGCGAACTAAACGCGCCGGCAGGAGTTCAAAAGCAGGTCCAGCGGATGCTGCGAGACCCGAAGGCCCACGAAGCCCTCGATGATTTCGTGTCCCAATGGCTGCGCTTCGACCGCAATCTCTCCGCCACCAAAGATCGCAACCGCTTCCGCGAGTTTTCGGCAGACACCCTGTTCGCCATGACCCAGGAAGCTCGCCACTTCATCTCCGACCTCGTCTGGAATAACCGGAACTTCATGGAGATTTTCACCGGCGAGTACAGCTATCCGAATGGCGGGCTGGCGAAAATCTATGGCATCCCTGCGCCTCCTAACGACTACGACCGCGTGGCTTTCCCGCCGACATCCGAGCGTTCCGGCCTGCTCGGCCAGGCTCTGTTCCTCTCGCTCACCTCGAAGCCCGACGAGACAGCGCCCACGGCACGCGGACTCTTTGTTCGTGAACAGTTCCTCTGCCAGCACGTTCCCGACCCGCCGCCCGGCGTCAATACGAACCTGCCGGAAGCTACTCCCGAGCGCCCGATGACGAACCGGGACCGTCTGGGCGAACACACACGGAACGAGACCTGCGCACGCTGCCATTCACTGATCGACCCGATTGGGTTCGGTTTTGAAAAGTTCGATGCCATCGGGCAGCGCCGCGAAAAGCTGGAACTGAACTTCATCGAAGGTGAGGGGGAGAAGCGCAAGCCCTCCGCGAAGAAGATTCAGATTGACCTCGACACCTCAGCGAAAGTGGAAGGCATTCCCAACGGCAACTTCACTTCGCCCGTTGAATTGGGCAAGATTCTCGCCGGCAACGAGGTCTGCCAGCAGTGCGTCGTCCTGCAATACTTTCGCTACGTTTCGGGCCGTATGGAGACCGTGGCCGACCGCCCGCTCATCCGCCGCGTCTTTGAGGATTTCCGTACCTCCGGATTTCGCTTCCAAAACCTTATAATGTCGATGATGGTGGCCAATGCCGAACCTAATAACTGAACGAGTCCGAGTTTCGCGCCGACGGTTCCTCAGCGGCGCCACCATGGCGGGTGCCGCGGTCCGCATCGGCCTGCCTCCGCTGGTGGGGATGCTGAACTCTCACGGCACCGCGTGGGCAGCGGACGGGGCGACTGCCAGCACCGAAAAGCCAATCGAATCACGGCTGGTGTTCTGGTTCAACGGCAACGGCATCCCGGAGCGGTACTGGATTCCTGCTGAGACCGGCCCCGATTTCGCCCTCACCCCCTGCCTCGCACCCCTCGCTCCGTTCCGCAATGACATCCATGTGGTGACCGGTCTGGACAACTCGACAGCCACCAACCCCGGACCGGGCAACGGGCACCACAAGGCGATCAGCGGAGTGGTCAGCTGCACCCCATTCACCGGCCATGGTGCCGGAGGACCGTCTTTCGACCAGATCGTGGCCAACAAGATCGGCGGCGAGTCGCGGTTCCGTTCGCTTCAGATCGGCGTGTCTCAGGAGTCGTTCGGCGAGAGTATCCAGCGCAATATGAGCTGGGCTGGTTTCGACCGACCGCTGCCGTCGGAGATGCTGCCGAACCGGCTTTTTGATCGACTCTTCGGCACGCATGAAGAGGGCTGGGTGAACCGCCGCCGCAGCATTCTCGACACAGTACGAGAAGACTCTGTTCACCTTCGGAAGACTTTATCGAAAGACGACGCACACCGCGTTGACGAGCACCTTTCCGCCGTTCGCGATATGGAACGCGCCATCACCGGACTCCCGGCCAACTATCGCCGCATCGACCCGCCGCAATACGACGGCGACATGAAAGACTGGCCGAAGATTGCCCGTCTGCAAAGCGATCTGCTGGCCAGCGCTTTGGTGACTCGCCAGACCCGCGTCGCTTCGTACATGTTGACCCGTGGTCAGGGCCTGGCCCGATTCCCCTGGCTTGGACTCACTGCCGCACGCCACCACGATTACACTCACGCCGACGGCAAGGCTCCCGGGAGCGACGGTCCGAACGGCCAGCGCATTCTGCGCGACATCACCAGATGGCACGCGGAGGAGTTTGCCTATCTGCTGGCGAAGCTCAAATCCACGCCGGAAGGCGCGGGCAATGTTCTGGACCGCACCTGTCTCGTCTACACGCACGAGCATGCGGAAGCGAACCCGCACAAGGCGTCTGGGATGGCGATGATCGTTGCGGGCCACGCGGGCAAACTGGTAACCGGTACTCACACGAAAGTCATGGGCACCATCGGGGATCTGTATTCCACGGTTGCCGACGACATTCTCGGCGCCAACGTCGGACGTTTTCCGACCGCGACGAAGAAGCTCGGGGCACTGATTGCCTGAGCCGCCTCCCGCGAAGGCACCTGGCAAGTTCACCCGAAAACGCGTCCTGCTTGCGCTGATTGCGCTCGATGTAATTTTGTTTGCCTGGAAGGGCATTGGCGGCCTGGCTGTTCTGCTCGCATTCGGTCTGATTTTCTACGGCCTGGTGAGCGGCCTGAAAGCTCTGTTCCGGAAGTCCACGATCATCTGGCGCCTCCGCAACCGGCTCATGGTGACGTATGTCTTCATCGGCGGGGTGCCCATCCTGTTGATCCTTGTTCTCTCGTTTCTGGGGGCATGGATTGTGGTCGGCCAGGTGGCAACCTACCTCGTTACATCGGAACTTACGCGCCGGGCGGGCATGCTCGAGAATCCGGCGCGATTTCTGGCGCGCGCACGGCCTTCTGAACGCGCCGCTGTAGCTGCCGGGCTGGTGCCGCTGCTGCGCGACAAAGTTCCCGGGGTCGAGATTGTTGTAACCGGAGCGGGAGGCTTGAACTTCCCCGAAGGCACGAAACTGGAACCTCCGCCGAAAGAGTGGACGGACTACACCGGAGTCGTCCGCCGCAATGGCAGGTACTACCTGATGGGATTCGCGAGAAATGGCGAAACCGAGGCGCTGCTGCTGGCGCCACTGGGTGGGCCCGCCCTATCCAACCTGATCCCGGGAATCGGTGAAATCAGCATCTATAACTTCCCGGAAGGCGTAGCCGGTACGCTGGAAGATCCGGCTCCGGACAAAGGTATCCGCGTTCAATCCCGGACATCCAAAGCCGTCCGGTTTGGGGACCGCGATGTCGATTTCACCCCGAGCGTCGCCGGCGCGGTTCCTGCGCAATATGGGATTCTCGACCGCCCTTTCTGGTGGGTGAATGAAATTGAAGTGGCCGAATGGACGCAGCCGAACGTCCGTCGTCAGATCGGAATCGAGGTCACGACCCGCACTTCCGCGGTGCTGGCGACGGTGTTCAGCGGGCATTTTGAGTTTGCGGAAAAAACGCTCTATGCGTTCATCGGCGTCGTAGGGCTTCTTGCCTTCGTGGAACTGATCTCCGTAGTCATCGGGATCTCGATGACACGCACCATCACCGGCGCAGTCCACAACCTGTATCAGGGCACCGTTCGGATCGGTCTGGGGGACTTCACAGCGCGCGTTCCCGTCAAGGGTACCGATCAACTCGCGGACCTCGGCGATTCATTCAACAAGATGACGCAGCAACTGAGCGGGCTAGTGGAAGTTGCCAAAGAAAAAGAGCGCCTGCAGTCAGAGGTTTCGATCGCGACCGAGGTCCAGTCGCGCCTGTTCCCGCTCTCTGCTCCGCTGATGCAGACCATCCAACTGCTCGGTACCTGCGAACCGGCCCGGTCCGTCTCCGGCGATTACTACGACTACCTGCGCCTGCCCAGCGGCAACCTCGCTCTGGCGATCGGCGACGTGGCAGGCAAAGGCATCTCTGCCGCGCTGCTGATGGCCTCCATCCAGTCCATCATGCGGACGCAGCTGGTAGCTGGTCTGATCCGTGAAGGCGCTGTCGACGGCCATTTCTCCACCGCTACCATTGTGGAGCAACTGAGCCGTCAGCTCTACGCAAATACGTCGTCAGAGAAATACGCGACGTTCTTCTTCGGCGTGTATGACGACACCTCTCGCATTCTCCGTTACACGAACGCGGGGCATCTGTCGCCCCTCCTGATCTCGTCCGGCAATATCTCGCCGCTTGAGGTCACCGGCACTGTGATTGGCATGTTTCCGTCCGTTTCATACGAAGAGAGGACGGTCGGTATTGCCGCCGGTGATCTTCTCATCGCCTACACCGATGGCATCACCGAGCCGGAAAACTCCTACGGTGAGGAGTTTGGCATCGAGCGTCTCGCTGACATCGTCCTGAAGAACCAAAAGTGCGAGTTGCCGGAGATGGTTGCCAGGGTTCGCGAGAGTGTTCGGCTCTGGAGCGGCGCACCGGAACTTCCCGATGACATGACGGTTCTGATTGCCAGAGGCCTGGCGTGAAACCCTGCAAAGTGCTGACACCGGCTCAGATGAAGGCAGTCGATCAGGCCACCATCGCGGCGGGCATTCCGGGGCTGATTCTGATGGAAAATGCTGCGCATGCGGTGGTGGATTACATCGCGGAAAAGTACGTGCCCGTGTCCCGGCAGCGGATCGTCGTGGTCTGCGGCAAAGGCGGCAATGGGGGCGATGGTCTGGCGGTCGCGCGCATTCTGCACGTTCGCTTCAGGCCCGAAAAGCTCTGGATTCTGCTGGCTTGCGAGACGGCCGAATTGACGGGCGACGCAGCGGCAAATCTCCGGATGCTCACTGCGGCCGGGCTTCAGCTCTCCCCTGCCATCACGGCGGAAATGGGGCTCGCAACGCTCGTGGTTGACGCGGTTCTCGGCACGGGTTTGAACGGTCCCGCTGGCGGTCCGGCGCTCGATGCCATTCGGCTCATCAACGCCAAATTCCCGGCGGCGAGGGTGGTTTCCGTCGACATCCCCTCGGGTCTTTCGGGCAGTAGCGGCGCCGTCCCCGGAGAGTACGTTCACGCCCATGCGACGGTCACTTTCACCGCACCGAAGCTTTGCCATGCTCTCGCACCGGCCGCGAATCTGATGGGCGATCTTCGTATATCGCCGATCGGTTCGAACCCTGCTCTGTTCGAGGACGATCCGGCCATAGATCTTGCTCTTGTGACACCCGAAAGCATCCGCCACCTCTTCGCTCCCCGCCCTCGGGACGGGAACAAGGGACGCTACGGGCATGTCCTGATCATTGCGGGTTCACGCGGCAAAAGTGGCGCGGCGGCCATGTGTGCGCTGGCGGCACTGCGATCCGGAGCCGGTCTGGTTACTGTCGCCTGCCCCGCTTCAGCGCTCGCCTCCATCGCCGCCTTCGCGCCTGAGTTGATGACGGAGGCACTTCCAGAGACGGATGACGGCCTGATCGATGCCTCCGCATACGACCGAATCATCGAGCTGTCCCGCGCGCGGAACGTGGTCGCCGTCGGCCCGGGCCTGGGCCAGTCCGCGGGACTCACGGAACTGGTGGCCCGGCTGTTCACTGCACTCGACCGGCCGCTGGTCGTTGACGCCGACGCACTCAATGCTCTCGCCGGGTCCGACTGGCATGCACCGCTGGAACACCCCAGAGTTCTCACGCCGCATCCCGGCGAGATGAGCCGCCTCACCGGTGATACGATTGCGACCGTCCAGCAGGATCGTATTGCCGCCGCACGGAAGCTGTCCACCGAGCGCCAGGCCACCATTGTCCTGAAAGGCGAACGCACGCTGCTCGGTTTCCCTGATGGCCGTGTCTGGGTGAACCCGACGGGCACTCCCGCCATGGCTACAGGGGGCACCGGTGACATCCTCACCGGCATGGTGGCAGGCTTGCTTGGCCAGTTCCCGTCGGACGTGGATTACGCCATCGCGGGCGCAGTCTACCTGCATGGCAGCGCCGGAGAACTCGCCGCGAGCGACCTCGGCGAACAGCCCGTTATCGCCACTGACCTGCTCCGCTACTTTCCCGAAGGCATACGTGGAATCACGAAACTACCGAACGCTCACTGAAGACGACACCATCGCTTTGGGCCGCGAACTGGCGGGCGAACTCTCCGGTGTCGTCCTCCTGATCGGGAACCTGGGCGCAGGCAAGACCACCCTGACCAAAGGCATTGTGGAAGGGCGCGGCGTGGCTGCAATCGACGATGTCTCAAGCCCCACGTTCACCCTGATTCACCAGTACGGTGCTGCCGCAAAGCCTGTCTTTCACATCGATCTGTATCGGCTCGATGAGGTCCGCGAAGTGGAAACTCTTGGCCTCGATGAACTCTTCGCCTCCGGCCACCTGGTACTGCTCGAATGGGCTGAGCGGTTCCCCTCGCTGCTGCCTCGCGATCGCATCGAAATCCGTCTCCGCGCGCTCGATGACGACTCACGCGAGATCGAAGTCTCCCGCCCCCCAAACACGTAGAGCATTCCACGCCGGCTCCGTTTGCTAACGTGGACTTGATGCCCCTTGAAGGACTGCAAGACCCGTTGCGCTTCAGCCGAAAAGCCCCGCCGTGCGCTGTCGTCATTTACGGCGCCAATGGCGATCTCACGAAGCGCAAGCTGATGCCCGCACTGTACCGGCTGGCGTTCGAGGGCCGATTAGCTCCGGGCTTTGCCGTGATCGGCGTTTCCAGAACCGCAATGTCTGACGACGATTTCCGCGACCGCATGAAACACTCGGTTAAGAAGTACCTCGAAGACTCGCCATTCGACGAAAACCTGTGGCTGTCGTTCGCGAAGGGCCTGACCTACATCGCCGGTGACGTGGGGCAGCCCTCCTCTTATGGTGAGTTGGCGAAGCATCTGGAAGGCGTCGCTGCGGAACGTCAAACCGGCGGCAACGTGCTCTTCTATCTCTCGACGCAGCCCAGCCAGTACGCGCAAATTGCGGAGGGCCTCGGGTCAGTGGATCTGAATACCCCACCTGAAGGCAATTCCGACGCATGGCGCAGAATCGTCATCGAAAAGCCCTTCGGCCACGATCTGAAGAGTGCCGGTGAACTGAATACGAGGCTGCAGGCCGTCTTCCGCGAGAGTGATATCTACCGTATCGACCATTACCTTGGCAAAGAGACGGTCCAGAACATCATGGCGTTCCGCTTCGGCAACGGCATCTTCGAACCGCTCTGGAACCGCACCTATGTAGACCACGTGCAGATCACTGCGGCCGAGTCCATCGGTGTGGAAGGCCGCGGCGCTTACTATCAGGAAGCTGGCGCGCTGCGCGACATGATCCAGAACCATCTGCTCCAGGTGATGGCGACGGTATCGATGGAACCGGCTTCGTCATTCACCTCTGACGCCGTCCGTGACGAGCGCGCCAAGCTCCTCCGTGCGATTCGTATCATGCGGCCCGATCAGGTTGCCGCAAATTCGGTAGCAGGGCAGTACGGTCCGGGCCGCTCGGGCAGCGAGCAGGTTCCCGGTTTTCGCCAGGAGACCGGTGTCGACCCGCAATCGCATACCGACACTTACGCAGCCGTCACCTTCCTGGTAGATAACTGGCGCTGGTCCGGCGTGCCGTTTTATATCCGAACGGGCAAAGCGCTCCCGAAGCGCGTGACCGAGATCGCCATTCAGTTCCGTACCGCGCCTCTCGCGATGTTCCGCAAAGCCACCGCCGGCGCGGAAGCCTTACCCAACGTTCTGATCCTCCGCATTCAGCCAGAGGAAGGAATCTCGCTGCGCTTCGCCTCGAAACGCCCGGGCTCCGGGATGCAGATTCGTCCGGTCTCAATGGACTTCAACTACGGCTCCAGCTTCGGCGAACGTTCCCCGTCCGCCTACGAAACCCTGCTGCTCGACGCCATCACCGGTGATGCCACGCTTTACACCCGGCAGGACATGGTGGAAGCGAGTTGGACCGCGGTGCAGCCGATTCTCGACTACTGGTCCACGCAGAAATTTGATTTCCCGAACTACGCGGCAGGCAGCTGGGGGCCGGCTGCTTCAGATGAGATGCTGGCCCGCTGGGGCCATGAATGGAGGCGTCCGTAAATGTCGTGCGAAGTCATCAAACCCGACAGAATTCTGCAGCAACTGGCTGAACTCTGGAAAGACACCGCGAGGCCGGAAGCCGATGCCGATGGCGACGGGCTCCTGCGCGCCTGCGCCATGACCCTCGTGAGCTTTGTCGACGACGAGGAAGATGCTATGGCACTGGGCGAAACGCTGGCACTGCTCATGCGCGAACACCCCAGCCGGTCCATCGTAGTCAGGCTCCGCGAGGGCGAAGACTTCCTCGAATCCCGTGTTTTCGCGCAGTGCTGGAAACCCTTCGGCCATCGCCAGCAGATTTGCTGTGAGCAGGTGGAAATCAGCGCCACCATGAACCACCTGCAGGATGTCGCTGCCGTGGTGGGCCCACTGGCGGTGCCGGATCTGCCGCGCCTGATCCTGCTTCGCTCCGCGCGCATTGTGCGGGCGGGTGCGCTCCGTAAGATCCTCCGGTTGGGGGATAAGATCATCGTCGATTCGTCGCTGCCCGGCGCACCGGGCTTCGGAGAACTCGGTGCGCTCCTCGAATCCGGTCACATTGCCGGCGACCTCGCGTGGACCCGCATCACTGAACTGCGTGCACTGATCGCCCAGGTGATCGGCGACCGCGTTCCTAAAAACATCATCATTGAGTACGAGGGCCGCGAAGCCGGAGCCGAAACACGGTATCTGGAAGCGTGGCTCGCCAGTGGGCTTCCGGATACGGTCGTCAGGCTGAAGGGCAGCGGAGGGCAGGGAACCGGTGTGCCGGCAGTCGTCCGCGTGGACGATGAGATTACCATTTGCCTGACGCCGGAGTGCGCTGAAATTGAGATCGGGCAACTGAAACAGCACGCGCCGCTGGCAGTGGGCTCGGCAGACGAGTTGCTCAATGCTGAACTGAAAATTGTTGTGCACGACGAAATCTTCGAACGCGTTTTGAATCGGATCACAGCGTGAGCGTCCAAATTGTTGTCTCGCCCGATGCCCGTGCCGCCGCAGAAGCCTGCGGTGGCGAAATTCTAAGCTCGCTGGAAGCTGCCCGGAAGGCCAGGCGGCGTGCCACCCTCGCTGTGTCTGGCGGCAGCACGCCCCGCATCATGTTCGAGTGGATGGCGCGCCAGCCCTTCGACTGGCAGGACATTGAGCTCTTCTGGGTGGACGAGCGCTGTGTGCCCATCACCGATTCGCAAAGCAACTACCGGATGATGCGCGAATCCCTGCTGGATTTTTTGCAGCTCGCGCCAGCCCAGATCCACCGGGTGCGGACCGAACTGCCACCTGCCGAAGCCGCCGCAGCTTATGCGGATGAGATCCGCGCGGTGCTGGGCGACACGCCTGTTTTCGATGTCATCCAGCGTGGCATGGGACCCGATTCCCACACGGCGAGTCTGTTCCCGGGCGAACCGTTGATTGAAGACCGCTCAGGTATCGCGGCCGCGGTGTGGGTGAAGAAGTTCGGGCAGTACCGGGTGACGCTTCTACCGGGAGTTCTGGAACGTGCCAGGCTCACTCTGAACCTGGTCACCGGTGCTGACAAGCGTGATGCTCTCCGCGACGTCCTTCACGGACCCATTGACTATTCAGCGCGCCCCGCCATGCTTTCGTCGCAGGAGATGATCTGGTTTCTGGATACCGCGTCAGCTGAATAGCAAGGCGCGATCCAAATGCCGCGTCCCAAAGTTTTCACTGGTCCCGCTCCCTCACGGTCACAGCTCTTAAAGGAACGCAACGAGTTACTGAGATGGGACCGTGAGGGAGCTGGACCGATGCAATTCGGGGAGCGCCTGGCCATAGGTCAGCAGCATGTAGTCGCGTCAGCTGAATAGCGTGCCGCGGCCCAGCAGGTTCTTCGGGTCGAGACGCTTCTTCACGGCCAACATCATGTCGATCTCTGCCTGGCTGAACTGAAGCGCCAGCAGATCCTTCTTGCGTTTGCCTAGGCCGTGCTCGGCTGAAACCGTTCCGCCCATCGCGACCGCCTGCTTCGCGAACTCCACCATCAGAGCCTTCGCCCGGACCCACTCTTCCGGTGTCGCAGGCAGAATGTTGGCATGCAGGTGCGCGTCGCCGATGTGCCCGAAGATCACGTATTGGCCCGGAAATTCCTTGTCGAGCGCCTCACGATAGACCCGCAGCATGTCGGCGTTGCGCTTGATCGGCACCGCGAAATCGGAGCCCATTTTGGTCAGGCCCTTACGTCGCACCAAATCATTCACCGCTTCCGGCACGGCATGGCGGAACTTCCGGAACTTCTCCCGGTCGGCTGCCGACGTTGCAAACCATGACGATTCCAGCGCCTTGCCCTTTTCGAGGCGCGTCAGCCAGGCGTTTTCCGCGTCCTCGCCGTCGTTTACTTCCTGCTCAATCAGAATCGCGGCTCTGGCATCTTTCGGGATCTCTTTGACGCGCGGACGCAGCAGATCAAGTGAGGCGGCATCGAGGTACTCCAGCATGCGCAGACCGCGCACGCCGCGCCATTCCTCCACAGCGTCGAGCGCGAGTTCGTCGGAACTGAAGAAGACCACGCCCGTGAAGAGCTCGCGCGGCATCCGCATCAGCGTCACTTCGGCTTCCACAATGATGCCCAATGTCCCTTCCGAGCCGATGAACAGGTCGAGGTAGTCCATATCCGGCCGCAGGAAATATCCGGCAGTGTTTTTGGTGGACTTCGGTGCCGAAATGACCGGCAGGTCGAAGGGAGGCTTGTCCCCACGGCGCAGCCTTAGCTTTTCGCCAGAAGCCAAAATAACCTGCAGCGCCCGCACGTGGCGGCGTGTGTCGCCATACATGAAGCTTCGTGACCCGCTGGCATTGGTCGAGATGGTCCCGCCTAAAGAAGCGCCCCACTCGGTCGGATCGGGCGCGTAGTACTGCCTGGACGGCGTCGCCGCGGTCTGCAGGTCGCGCAGCAGAACGCCGGCGCCGCAGGTGGCAAATCCCGACCCTACATCGGTAAAGGTGAGCTTCTCGACAGACAGAATCCACCCGCCATGTGGCACGCGTCCACCCGTCACGCCTGTACCGGCACCGGAAACCGTGATCGGCTGATTCAGTGCGTTCGCCTCGCGCATCACCGACGAGACCTCGTAGGCATCAATGGGCGTGAAGACCTGCTCCGCCTCGCCGGTGTAGCCGGAAGCGTCAATCAGGTAAGGGGAGTCGGAGGGAAGTGTAGTAGTTTCAGGGCTCATTTAGTGAGTCATCGAGTAGATGATGTAGTTCGTTGCGATCTTAATGCCGAGTGACGAGAAAGCTTCAGGGTACTGCGGGACGTCGGCCCACTCCCAGGAGTCGCCCAGATCCATGTTGTGACAGATGGCCATCATCAACCGGCCGTTGTCGTCGTAAACACCGCGCCAGTGGGCCTGCGTTCCGTCCTTCTCGGCCTTGCGTCCTGAGTAGAGAAACTGCGCGCCGGGCACCTGGTAGCGGTCTTTCAGGTCATAAAGCACATGGAAGATTGGGTCCTCTTCGGGGATGTCGACCACTTTGCGATCTGGGAAAACCTGGCTAAGGATGCGCATGAAGCCAGCCCACTCCTGCGTCCCGTGGAAGTCGTCGCACATGAAGAAGCCGCCGCGCAGCAGGTACTCGCGGAATTTTACAATCTGCGAAGGACTCAGATTCCAGTACCCCAGTTCCACAGCGTAGAGCCAGGGATAGTTGAACACGTCATCCACATCGTCAAGATCCACAACCTGCTCGACGGACCGGACATGCAGTCTGGTTAGTCGGCGCACGGCCATCGTCAAATGACGGTCGGAACGAGGATAATCGATCGTCCAGTTGGAGGCGCCCTGCTTCCAGTCATCGGAACCGCGGAACCCGTAAGTCTCATTGGCGGGGTACATGAGTCGCGCAAAGACCCACTCCGTCTTCTCCTGATAGTCAGGCGGCAGCGGGAAGTCTTCGTACTCCAGACCGGCGTACTGCCGAAATGGCTTCTGCCACGCCAGGGCTGTGCCGAGGGCGACAAGGCAGAAAAGTGCTGCGAAGGTGGCGTAGCGGCGGTGCATCGGCTTAGTTGCTGGCCGCTCCAGCAGACACTGCTTCCGTGATTCGATCGCCCAGCATCGCTTCAAACCGCTCGGGGATGAAGCCGACCATGCGGGAGGAGACCTTGCCGTCCGGTCCGAGGATCAGAACAGTGGGGATGGACGCAATGTTGAGCAGATTGCTCAGTCCGGCATCGAAGTAGCTGGGTCCCTCCCACTTCATCTCGTTCAGGAACGCGGGCACGAGCGAGTGGTCCTCATCGGAGTCAACCGAGAGGAATACTACATCCGGGTTCTTCTCGAACTTCTTCTTTACGTTTTCAATCATCGGATGTTGGATTCTGCATGGAGCGCACCACGTGGCCCAGAAGTCCATGACTACGGTCTTACCTTTAAGAGACGCGACAGCCAGCGATTCGCTACCATCCGTTCGCGGCAGAACAAATTCCACCAGCTCAGTGGCCCCCGCATTGGGGTCTTTCTTACGAATGGCCTCTGCGCGCGCCAGTTTGAGCGACGTATTCCGATCGAAGGCAGCTAAGATCACATCTCCGAGTCCAGCCTCGGAGTCATTGAGCTTCCGCCGCAGTTCGCCCATGTGAGTCCGGTCCGCGATGCGTTCCATTGACGTCGTTCGCGTGTCCGCGATGGTGAAAGCATCCGCGTAACACTGCAAGGCTTCCGCATCTTTGCCCTGCTTCACCAGCCAGCGGGCCCTCTCCCGGGCGGCTTCAGAGCCAGGGTATACATTCCACGCCTTGGAGGCGAGAGCGACGGCATCGTCCACGTGTCCCAGGTTGCCGGTGGCGCGAGCCTCCAGCACGAGCGTCCGCGCCAGTGCCTTGCTGACTTCCTCACCCCACTGGCCTTCGGACATGTGGCTCTTCGCCGCGCCCGAACGCATCGCTTCCACTTCGCGCTGGTAGCGTTTGGTGAGGGCGATCGCTTTCGTCGCGGGTTCTGGCTTATCGGAATCGAGAAGTAGCCGAATCACCCGGTCGAGCAGCGGAAGATCCGAACTGGCTGGTTCGGCAGCCAGCACGCGCTCACCGTAGATCAGCGTTCGCTCGTTGTCATTCTGCTCCATCGCCGCCTTCGCGATGGCCTTATCGATGGCCGCCCGTTGCTTTGAATCCGGATACTTAGCCAGGTGCCGCTCCAGAGCCTTGATGAAGTCGATCTGGCTGCCGCCCGACTCTGACACGGCCCGGTTCAGGTCACTCTCTTCCGTAGCTCCAGTGGCCGGGGGGGCCGCCGGCTGTTGCGCCAGAAGAACCGAGCCCGCGGCAATCAGAACCAGCCACCTCATTTCGGCGCCCGAATACTCTCCGCGAGCGCAGCAGCCCTTGTCCGCGCCATGTGCATGAAGGCCTCGCTCTTCACAACGCGATCGAGAAAGGGCAGGAACTGCTCTTCCGCCACCAGTCGCTTCTGGTTCCGCGACATTTCGATCCGCAGAATGGAGTCATTCACGCCGAGCTTGTCGAAGCGAACCGCGCGCTCCAGATCGATGTACGCGCGCTCCGATTCCGCGATCCTTTCGAACCAGTCGACCAGCGTCTTGGCTTCCAGGTCCTCGGAGTAGTTGAAGTTTGCTTCTTTGGGAGCACCATCCCCTTCGTACCGGAAAGTCTTCGCGCCCATGAACGCAACCTTCAGACCTGATTCCAAACGCTTCCCGAAATGATCCAGGCGATCGGCGAGGTCAAAAATCGCCTTCGTATCAGCGTCATTGAGTTTGAAGGCCACAGGATTTTCATCCTTCGGGTCTTCCTTGTAGATCGAATCGCCCGACCGCTCCAGGCTGATCTGGATGTAGGCGGGCGAACTACCCGGAAACGTCTTCGTGTAGACGATCCGCGGACCCTCGGCCAGCAGCGGCAGACCGGCAATCAGGAACAGCGCGAGGGCTCTCAAAGCGCCCCCTGCACAGCCCGCCCGGCTGGGATTCTCGTCGTAAGATCCTTCATAATCTGGCTGTTCGCATGACAGATTGCAATGGCGAGAGCGTCACTGGCATCTTCCGATTTGATGATTTCCGGCAAACGCAAAATCGAAGCCACCATCTGCTGGACCTGAACCTTTTCAGCCCGCCCATACCCGACGACGCTCAACTTGACCTCGGTGGCCGAGTACTCCGAAAACGTCACTGAGGCCTCCGCTATCAACAGCAGGGCGATGCCCCGAACATGCGCCAACTTCAGAGCACTCCGGGCATTGGCAGCGAAGAATACCTCTTCGACGGCGGCAAAAGTCGGGCGGTGCTCCGTGAGGATCAGTCGGAGTTCACAGGCGATATTCAGCAGCCGCTTCTCCAGAGGATCTTTCGCGGAGGACCGAATGCAGCCAGCCGTTACGAGTCGGTGATCGCGGCCATCGCTGTCGATGACCCCGTACCCGGTCCGCTCCGTGCCGCAATCGATTCCAAGCACCCGCATTGGGGCGACCTCCAGTGCTCTGATCAGGCGAGTTTCGCGAGCTCTTCCTCGGAGATATCGAAGTTCGAGTAGACGTTCTGCACGTCCTCGTGTTCTTCCAGGAAGTCCGTGAGCCGCATCATCGCTGCCGCATGTTTCCCTTCCACCTGCATCAGGTTTTTAGGCACCATCGCGACTGCTTCCGCGGAGACAACTTCGATTCCGGCTTTCTTGATGGCTTCGAGCACCGCATCGTGATTCGACGGATCGGAGAGGATTTCCCACGTGTCACCGGAGTCTTTCAGGTCTTCAGCGCCCGCTTCCAGCGCGAGAGTCATCAGCGCGTCTTCTTCCGCGTGCTCTTTGTCGATGACAATCTGGCTGCGCCGCTCGAACATCCAGGCCACGCTGCCCTGTTCACCCAGGTTGCCGCCCTGCTTGCCAAACGCGTGGCGAATCTCGCTCACCGTACGGTTGCGATTGTCGGTAGCCGTCATCACGAGGACTGCCGCGCCACCGGGACCGTAGCCTTCGAACATGATTTCGTCGATCTGGCCGCCTTCCAGTTCGCCAGTGCCGCGCATAACGGCCTTCTTGATGTTGTCCGCCGGCATGGACACCGCTTTTGCGGCAGTGATCGCCGTACGCAGACGGGGGTTACCGTCCGGGTCGCCGCCGCCGGAGCGAGCTGCGATCTGAATTTCCTTGATGAGTCGGGTGAAGACCTTGCCGCGCTTAGCGTCTGTTGCGGCTTTTTTGTGCTTGATCGTCGCCCATTTAGAGTGGCCTGACATGTTGAGAAGTGGCTCCGGAGGTTTGAGCTTAGGCGCACCCCGTCGAGGGTGCTTTAAGCTCCTGAAAGAACAAGGATATCAGACGAAGAGCCGGTGCTGGGAGATGTACTACCACCTCGGGAGAGAGGTATTTTCATTTCTCCCTGCAATGGCTATTCTGATTGTTCTACTCCGCGATTTGAGGAGAGGCGGTTTGCATCAGGAGCTTCGGACTCCGAAAATGCAAAACCCCGCCGTGTAGGGCGGGGTCCGCAAATCTACCGGAGTAGAAAGGAGGGTCTAGATGATCTTTCTTACTTTACTGATCGTTCTTCTGCTTTTACGGCGGAAACGACGGACGAAGATTAAGTTCGAACTTGAACTGTAGTCTTCTTCCGAAGAGGGCTTGTGGTGCCTCCCACTGGCCCTCTCAGTAACACAATATACCATCATTTCGATTTTGCCAACTCACCACGGGAACACGTGCGCAGCCGAGTAGAATTCGTGGTACTCGGCCTTCATCATGCCATTCTGCAGCTCAAGTTGCTCGCTGACCGCCTGCATTGCCACTTTCAGCGAAATTCGGTCAAAAATCAGGATGCCCTTAAGGTCATCCTCACCCTCAACCGGACCTCCCGCAACCAGCTTCCCGGTCCGCCTCATCCCATTGATTGCCCGACCGAGTATCTGCGAACTGGTGGTCATGCCGTTCACGAGATCGGAAGCGTTTCCCGGTCCTTGACTATTCCACTTCGGCCCAGGCCGAATGAAGACAATCGGGTGCAACCCCATGCCCTCCGGAGTCTTCGGATCAGCCTGATGCAGCCGCCGGTACTCCTCGCCGATCCCGGCCGGTCCTCGCCACGGGTGCACATCAATCGTATTCCGCTTTTCCACAATGGTCGGATCCTGCCGCGCAATCCGCCGAGCTTCTTCGAGCGATGCAGCCTTGAGGATGAAAATTCCGCTGATCGTAATCGGCGTGTCTTCGAACGGCCCTGCCGCCACGAGATACCCGTCTTCTGCCATCTTGCGGATATGCGCCATGTGCGCTGCCTGGAGTCGTTCGCCGTCCTCGCGCGACAACAGCTTCCGCTCAGCCGCGGGCCGTAGCAGCCCCACGTAGTAGATTTCCGTGTCACCCTGTGCATACGCACCCGAGACAAGCAGACAGAGGCCCGCAATCAGCCGGGCCGTCATTTCGACCCCGTATGTGTGCTCGTCGGCTTGGCGCTACTCGCTATTTCCGGGGCTTCCGGTGCCGGCAGCTTGCTGCTCGCCTGCAGTTTATTCGTCAGCATCCTGAACGCGACCTCCGGGGTGTCGGCGAACTCAAACAGCTCCAGGTCCCCCGCCGAAATCGTGCCATGACGAACCAGCGCATCGAAGTTGATTGTTTCCCTCCAGAATTCGCTGCCGTAGAGCACAATCGCAATCTTCTTCTTGAGTTTCAGCGTCTGCACAAGCGTCAGGATCTCGAACAGCTCATCCATCGTACCGAAACCGCCAGGGAACACCACCAGCGCTTTCGCCAGGTACGCAAACCAGTACTTCCGCATGAAGAAGTAATGGAACTCGAAGTTCAGCTCCGGCGTGATCCACGGGTTCGGAAACTGCTCGAAAGGCAGGCCGATATTCAGCCCGATGGTTTTCCCCCCGGCCTCTGTAGCCCCGCGATTCGCCGCTTCCATAATGCCCGGTCCGCCGCCAGAGCAGATCACAAACCGCTCCGCCGAAGAGGGCAGGGCATGGGACCACTCAGTGACCATACCTGCCAGCTTGCGGGCATCGTGATAATAGCGGCTCAGCGGACCTTCCTCTCGTATCCTGGCTGAACCGAAGAAAACGATCGTGTCCGAAATCCGTTCCTTACGGAAGTGGGCCAACGGTTCCAGATACTCAGAAAGTATCCGCAGGGGTCGGGCATCGGCTCGCTTGAGAAACTCCTCGTTCAGGTACGCGAGAGGCGGTCTCTTCTCCACGTCATTGGGCGCGCTCACTTGGCGGACTCCAGCTCTTCCACTCGTTTCTTCAGCTCCCGAATGCTACGCATCATTTCCGGCAGCTTCTGAAAAGTGGTAATTGCGCGGAGCCAGTCACCCGCCTCAAAGGCCGGTGATCCCGAAACGCGCGAATTGGGCGCCACGTCTCCCCCGATACCGCTCTGCGCATACACTGTTGCGCCTTCATGAATGGTCAAATGCCCTGAGATCCCCACTTGTCCAGCCAGAAGCACGTTGCGCTCCAGAATCGAACTGCCCGCCAGACCCGTCTGGGCGCAAATGATGTTGTCCTCGCCCACCACGCAGGCATGCCCAATCTGCACCAGACTGTCGATCTTCGCGCCCCGCTTCACGCGCGTCTCGCCCACCGTCGCCCGGTCCACGGAAGTCAGCGACTGGATTTCGACATCATCCTCAATGACAGTCACGCCCGACTGCACGATCTTATGGTGCGACCCGTCAGCGCGTTTTGCAAAACCGAACCCATCTCCGCCCACCACCACCCCGTTTTGCAGGATGACCCGGGCACCGACACAGCAGAATTCCCGGACTACGGAGTGCGAGTGCAGAATCGCGCGACTCCCGATGACAGCGCCTTCGTAGACCACCGAATGCGGGTGCAGAATCGCCGCGTCACCAATCTCGGCCCGCTCGCCCACCGAGACGAACGCGCCGATCGATACGCCCGCGCCAATCTTTGCCGTCGCGGCGATCGCAGCGGAAGGGTGGATTCCCGCAGCAGGGCGGGGCGGTTGATAGAAAAACTCCAGTGCGCGAGCAAAATCCAGATAAGGATTGGTCGAAATCAGTGTAGGCAGGCCGTCCACCGGCCGCGCCGCAATCACCGCGCTGGCCGCGGTGTTCTTCAGCCGGGGGGCATACTTCATGTTGGCCAGGAACGTGAGATGGCCAGCCTCGGCCTTCTCCATCCCCATCACACCCGTGATGTCGATCTGCCCGTCGCCTTCAGCCCGGCAACCCAACGCGTCTGCAAGTTCGCTTAGCTTCATAGCTATGAACAGGTTATCGCGAGGTCAGACCGCTGCGAGACTCATCTTGGTCCGTGCCATCCGGACCGCCATCTTCATCGCCTGCTTCATGCTGCGCGGGTCCGCCTGATTCTTACCCGCGATATCGAAAGCGGTCCCGTGATCCACCGAAGTCCGGATGATCGGTATGCCGATCGAGATATTGACGGTTCCCTCGAAGTCGATCAGCTTCATCGGAATGTGACCCTGATCGTGATACATCGCAACAATCAGGTCGTAAGCGCCTCGGTAACCCTGCAGGAAGACGGTATCTCCCGCATGCGGACCCGAACAGTTGATCCCCAGCGCCTTCGCTTCCTCCACTGCCGGCAGGATGTTCGCCCCGTCCTCAGTTCCGAACAGGCCGTGCTCGCCCGCGTGTGGATTCAGGCCGCACACCGCGATCCGGGGGTTGGTGAAGCCCATCAGCTTCATCGCTTCGTCGCCCAACTGAATCGTTCGCACAATGCGCTCTTTCGTGGCTTCGCACGCTTTTCTAAGCGCCATATGCGTGGTGACATGCACCGTGCAAAGCTTCTCGCATGCCAGCAACATACGCGATTCCGTGGCCTGGCAGAGCCCGGCGATGTATTCCGTGTGCCCGGTAAAAGGCCGACCGGATAAGGTCACCGCCTCCTTATTAAGAGGAGCCGTCACCATCGCCTGCGCTTCGCCGGCACGGCACATCTCCGTGCCCACTCGAACGTACTCCACGGCAGCGCTCCCGTAACGCCCCTCCAGCTTGCCGAACTCGAACCCCTCGAACCCCGACGTGGCTGCGTGGATCTGCTCGGCCGGGATCTCGCAACCGGTGACGGCGGAGGCGCGCGCCAAGACATCGGCGTCCCCTACCACCACCCATCGCGCAAGCTCCCGCATTTCCGGATCAGCAACGGCTTTGGCGATGATTTCGGGACCGATCCCGGAAGGGTCGCCCATCGTAAGGGCAATGCGAGGTAGTGGTTGGCTCATGCGATTCACGTTTCATTGAACATTGCGGCGACGCGAAGCAACGTATCCGGTGCGCCGAAGCCACCGGATTTTGTAACCACCGCCACGGAGTCCATTATCCCGTGGCGCAGTATTCCCCACGGAACTCCACGTACAACCTCGCCCTGAAGCGAGATCGATTCGGTGCCCAGGGCGGACAGGACCATGGTCGCGGTGTCCCCGCCGCAGATGAATAAGGCGGCTGGGCGGGGTCCAGCCAGCAACTCCCGAATCTCCGCCGCGGTAGTCCTGTTGCGATCAATCTCGACCAATCGATTGCCGCCGCAACGAGCAGCCAAGGATTCCAACTGGGCAAGCGTCACAGGATGCGTCGACCCGATACAAAACGTAACGGGACCCCGAGGAGGGTTCGGAGCTGCCCTGGACGAAATGCCCATCTGCCGTGCCAAAGCCAGTGCCAGACCGCCGGAACCGCACCAAAGCACCTTTGCGGCGTGGTCCCGTCGAACGATCGCATCCAGATCCTCGTTGGTCGCGGCGTCGAGAATCAGGCACTTGCCGAGGTCCAGGCCATCTGCGGCCAACTTCGCCGCCACATCCAGAGGTTCCGGCAGTTGCAGCAGGCCGCCGCATACCACCCGCCCGAGCTCCGGGTAGGCCGGAGTAATCACCGCGAGCTCACACCCGAAGGCATCCAAAGCCACCGAAATTTCGAACCCGGGCCGACCACGCAGAACGGAATCGATCTTCTTGAAGGCGACCTCCGGCCGCACCACGTTCGCGACCGCCCGAATCCGTCGCCGAATCTCTTCCCCGGGCAGATCTCGGCTGTCGGTACTGAACGCCACAACGGCAGACTCCGGAATCGCCTGCCCCAGCCTGACCTCCGTCGCCAGCCCCACACACTGGAAATGCACTGCGGCGTCGCACGCACCCGTCAAATCGTCCGCGATGATGGCTACCCGCATGCTGCCCCAGATTATCCTGGAGTTCAAGTTATCCTCACAGGGTAGATGTCGCACGTGTCCCGCAGCCTCCGAATCACGGCGCTGTCTTTGGTTGCGGGTTGCACGGCGATCATCGTCGCAGGGGCCGTTGCCGCGACCGACGCACTTCAGCCAGCTCGCCTGCCGGTCGCCTCTGTGTGTCCCTGTGTTGCGCGAGTCCACTGCCGGTCGGTAGAAACGCGGTCGGCCGACGGAACCCTGCTAAAAGGCTGGTACTACGAACCGGAAACCTCAAATGGCGGGGCTTTGCTGATGCTGCACGGCGTGGGTGGTAATCGCGCCGACGTCGTTGGTCTCGGCGTGGTCTATGAGAAGGCCGGCTACGCCGTTCTGACGCCAGACATCCGCGGACACGGTGAATCCGGCGGACTAGTCAGCTACGGGATCCAGGACGAAGCGGACGTCCGCGCGTGGCTTGACTGGCTCCAGCGGCAACCGGGCGTCCAGCGACTGTACGGTTTCGGAGTTTCACTGGGGGCCTCGGTCATGCTGGAATCACTCAAACAGGAGCAGCGCTTCCGGGCGGTGGTTGCAGAAAGCGCCTTCGTCGATTTCCCGTCCATCGCCAACGAACGGATCGCTCGCCAGGCACCGGCCGGACTCCATTGGATCGCAACGCCAGTGGTTGCCGCCGGAATGCTTTGGTCCGACCTCCGGTACGGCGTCCCCCTGAGCCGTGCGTCCGCGCTGGACGGTGTGCGGAAAACGCGAACTCCGGTCCTTCTTGCCCATGGACTGCAGGACAACCTGACGTCGCCGGAGAACTCGCGCCGTTTGGCCGCCGCCAACCCCGCCGTCGCGACCCTGTGGCTGGTCGAGAGCGGGAAGCACGCGAACCTTTGGGCGACCCTCGGTGTCGAGTTCGAATCGCGGACGCTGGCATGGTTTGCGGCGCACTGACTTCTTTTGTTCATTCGAGAACCCTTTTACCAGTATTTACAATGGCCGAAAACGCCAAGCCAGCAAGGCGCGCTGCAGACGCTGCCTCTGCGCGGGCCGGGGTCGGGGCGTGCCAAACCATTGATCCTGGAAGTACAATCGTAAGGACGCACTCCGAAGTGAGATCCAACCGCGCTCCCAGCCGCAGCGCAAGACCCTGTCGAGCTTGAGCCGGTGGCGGTTATGATTATGATCTGACCTTTGTCCCACGTTACCTCGGGGTCAGGACTGTAGTCCATTAGATATATCAGGTATTTGCAAACGCGGGCTGAATGACGACGAACACTCCAACTAACCTTTCCACAGAACACGCCGCACCGGTAATCGGAGGCCCCTCACATCACGACAAGCCGAAGAAGCGCGGCCTGATCTGGGTCGTCGTGCTGCTGCTCATCGGCGGAGTTGCCGGGTACGCGGTCTGGCGCGCCGGACAGCCCGGCCTGGTCGCGACCCCTGGCGGTGGTGGCGGCGGTCGCGCCGGCGGTCGGGGCAGGGGCGCTTTCGGTCCCACTCCCGTTTCGGTCGCAAAGGCGAAAAAAGCGAACGTGCCGGTCTACCTGAACGGCCTTGGCAACGTGATCGCGTTCTACATCGTCACCGTGAAAAGCCGTGTCGACGGCCAGCTGATGAAGATTCATTTCAAAGAAGGCGAGACGGTTAAGGAAGGTCAGCTTCTTGCCGAGATCGATCCTCGTCCCTTCGAAGTTCAACTCCAGCAGGCGCAAGGTGCGCTGGCTCGCGATAACGCGCTGCTTACGAATGCCAAGCTGGATTTGACCCGCTACACGACCCTTCTTGAGCAGGACGCGGTGCCGCGGCAGGTTCTCGATACTCAGCGCGCCACCGTGGCCCAACTGGAAGGCAACATCAAGACCGACGAAGCCAACGTGAATAATGCCCGTCTGCAGTTGACCTACGCCAATGTCACGGCGCCAATCTCGGGCACCGTCGGTATTCGTTTGGTCGATCCGGGTAACATCGTCCGGGCGGCCGATGCCAGCGGACTTCTCGTCCTCACACAGTTGCAGCCGATTTCTGCCTTCTTCACGATCCCGGAAGACGCGCTGCCCCAGGTGATGGCTCGTATCCGTACAGGTGCCCGCCTCACAGTAGATGCCTTCAATCGCGACAACTCGCAGAAGCTCGCCAGCGGATACCTGCTCACCGTCGACAACCAGATCGACACCACTACGGGTACCTCCCGCCTGAAAGCCGTTTTTGAAAACACCGATCACAGCCTGTTCCCGAACCAGTTCATCAATGTCCGTTTGCTGGTCGATGTGCTGCGTGACCAGATCGTCGTTCCGACAGCCGCGGTGCAGCGCGGCCAGCAGGGTCCGTTCGTTTACGTCGTGACTGGTTCAAATGCAGACGCGAAGGTACAGATGCGTCAGGTAGATCCGGGCCAGGCTGACGGAGAGAACACTGTCATCAGGAAGGGTCTGACTCTGGAAGACGCGGTTGTTGTCGACGGCATCGATCGCCTCCAGAATGGGAGTCCGGTCCGTGTACGCAAGCCGGGCGAAGATGCCTCTGGTGCCGGCGGTGGTGGTCGTGGCCGAGGCGGTCGCGCGGGTCGGGGCGCTGAAGCGGGCGCTGCTCCTGGCGGCGGTCCGGCGGGGCAGGCAGCTATGGAGTCCGGTGCCGCTGCTGCTCCGAATGGCGAAGGCCGTCGTGGCGGTCGGGGCAAAAAGGGCGGGGACCGGTAAGTGAACCCGTCGCGCATTTTCATCGAGCGTCCGGTTGCAACCTCACTGATGATGGTGGGGTTGGTGCTGGTTGGAATTGTCGCGTTTATGCAGCTGCCGGTTTCGGCGCTGCCGCAGGTTGACTACCCCACTATTCAGATCCAGACGTTCTATCCCGGGGCCAGCCCCGAGGTAATGACGTCGTCCGTTACTGCACCTCTTGAAAAGCAGTTCGGTCAGGTCCCCGGCCTGACGCAGATGACATCGATCAGTTCTTTCGGCAGCTCTGTCATCACGCTGCAGTTCGGTCTCGATCTCGATATCGACATTGCGGAGCAGGAAGTGCAGGCCGCGATCAACGGTGCCGGTACCTTCCTCCCGCGCGAACTTCCCACCCCTCCTATTTACTCGAAGACGAATCCGGCCGATTCGCCAATCCTCACGCTGGCTATTACGTCCGATGTCGTGCCTCTGACGAAGGTCCAGGAACTCGCCGAAACCCGCATGGCGCAGCGCATTTCGCAGCTCAGGGGCGTGGGCCTCGTGACCATCAGCGGCGGTCAGCGCCCGGCAGTTCGCGTTCAGGCCAACCCTGTTGCGCTCGCCTCCTACGGTCTCAGCCTCGAAACACTCCGGCAGGCCCTTGCCAGCGCGAACGTCAATGCGGCCAAAGGGAATTTCGACGGCCCTACGCAGGCGTGGACCATCAACAATAACGACCAGCTCCAGTCCGGTGAACAGTACGCGCCCATCGTAATTGCTTACCGTAACGGCGCGCCGGTTCGGCTGCGGGATGTTGCCGTGATCATCGACGGCGCCGAGAATCGTCATCAGGCGGCCTGGGTGAACACAACCCCGGCGATCATCGTTAACATCCAGCGTCAGCCCGGCACCAATATCATCGGCGTCGTCGACAACATCCAGGCTCTGATCCCGCAGATTCAGGCGTCGCTGCCCGAGTCCGTCAAAATCAGCGTGATCACTGACCGTACGACCACCATCCGCGCATCAGTGGAAGACGTGGAGTTCACTCTCGTCCTGACTATCGGACTCGTCGTGATGGTCATCTTCCTGTTCCTGCGCAGTTTCTCGGCGACCATCATTCCCAGCGTCGCGGTACCTCTGTCACTCATCGGCACCTTTGCCGTGATGTACCTTCTCGACTACAGTCTCGATAACCTTTCGCTCATGGCCCTGACCATCTCGACAGGTTTCGTTGTCGATGATGCGATCGTCATGATCGAGAACATTTCGCGCTACATCGAGATGGGCGAGACTCCCATGGCGGCCGCTCTCAAAGGGTCAGCGGAAATCGGCTTCACCATCGTTTCGCTCACCGTATCGTTGATTGCCGTGCTGATTCCGCTGCTGTTCATGGCGGATATCGTCGGGCGCCTGTTCCGCGAGTTTGCCGTTACGCTTGCGGTCACGATCATCATTTCCGCGTTCGTTTCACTGACGCTCACCCCGATGATGTCGGCGCGCATCCTGAGACACCACGTCTCCTCCGAGCAGGGCTGGTTCTATCGCGCCTCCGAGTGGGGCTTCGTAAAGAGCATTGAAATCTACGGCGCGATTCTTCGAGTGGTTCTGCGTTTCCAGACGGTAACGCTGCTGGTCGCCATCGCCACCCTCGGCGTGACGGCTTACCTCTACGTCATCGTTCCCAAAGGCTTCTTCCCGGTGCAGGATACCGGCGTTATCCTGGGCATCTCCGCGGCCGCCGAAACCATCTCGTTCCCGGCGATGGCCATCAAGCAGCAGGCACTGGCGAAGGTCGTTCTTGAAGACGAGGCCGTCCTAAATCTGACCTCCTTCATCGGCGTCGATGGCTTCAACACGACCATCAACAGCGGCCGTATCCAGATCACCCTGAAGCCGCTCGAAGAACGCAAGATCAACGCGGTCGAAGTCATCCGGCGTCTGCAGCCGAAGCTGGCTCAGGTGCAGGGGATCAAGCTCTTCCTGCAGCCCGTTCAGGATCTCACCGTCGAAGACCGCATCAGCCGTACTCAGTATCAATACGCTCTGGACGCCCCTGAGAAGAAGACACTCGATGAATGGGTTCCAAAGATGGTCGAGCGCATGAGCCAGATTCCCGCGCTTCGCGACGTCTCCAGCGATCTTCTCAACGGCGGCGTTGGCCTGCACGTCGAGATCGACCGCGACACTGCCGGACGTTTCGGCATCACGCCCCAGATGGTGGACGATACCCTTTACTCCGCCTTCGGCCAGCGTCAGGTCTCCACGATCTTTACGCAATCAAATCAGTATCACGTCGTTCTCGAAGCGGGCCCGGAATGGCAGGGCAGCAAAGAAGCCCTGAAGCACCTGTATGTGGGTGTCGGCTCGGCATCCCAGAACCTGGCATCCACGGTCGCCCTCGCCGGTACGAATACCGCACTCACCGGCGCGGCACGTCTTGCTCAGGTTCCTCTCGAGGCCTTCACCTCGGTCCACGAAGTCCCGGCAGCACTGACGATCAATCACCAGAGTCAGTTCCCCGCAGCAACCATCTCCTTCAACCTCGCTCCCGGCGCCTCGCTCGGAGCCGCCGTGGAAGAGATCAAGAAGGTTCCGTCCGAGATCGGCATGCCGGGCAGCATCGAAACGGCTTTCCAGGGTACCGCCCGGGCGTTCCAGAACTCTCTGGCCAATCAGGGCCTGCTGATCCTGGCGGCCATCGTCACCGTGTACATCGTGTTGGGCGTCCTCTATGAGAGCTACATCCACCCGATTACGATTCTTTCCTCGCTGCCCTCAGCCGGTATGGGAGCGCTGCTCGCCCGCATCCTCTTCAAAGAGGATCTGGACATCATCGCTCTCATTGGCATCATCCTGCTGATCGGCATCGTTCAGAAGAACGCCATCAAGATGATCGACTTCGCGCTGGAAGCCGAGCGCACAGAGGGCAAGAAGCCGCAGGAGGCAATCTACCAGGCCTGTCTGCTCCGCTTCCGTCCCATCATGATGACGACAATGGCAGCCCTTCTTGGTGCCGTACCTCTCGCCTTCGGCACAGGCGTGGGTTCGGAACTTCGCAGACCTCTCGGCATCACCATCATCGGCGGGCTGGTGGTCAGTCAGGTTTTGACCCTGTTCACCACTCCCGTGGTCTACCTGTTCTTCGCTCGCCTGCAAGCCCTGCTGCACCGGGCACCGAAAGCTGACCGGCAGGAAAACCTGACCGTGATCCCGGAGGCCCTGTGAGCGTTTCATCGCCGTTTATTAAGCGACCGGTAGCCACCACCCTTCTGATGATCGGGATTGCGATCGCCGGGTCGCTTGCCTTTACATTGCTGCCCGTTTCACCTCTGCCCCAGGTCGATTACCCCACTATCTTCGTCAGTGCCAGCCTTCCGGGTGGCAGCCCTGAAGTGATGGCTGCGTCGGTTGCGACGCCTCTCGAAAAGCAACTCTCGCACATTGCAGGCGTCACCGAGATGACGTCGAACAGCTCTCTCGGCTCGGCCAGCGTCATTCTCCAGTTCGATCTCAGCCGCGACATCAACTCCGCAGCGCGTGACGTTTCCGCAGCCGTTCAAGCGGCCAAGGCTTACCTCCCGGCCAACCTGCCCACGAACCCCCGCTATCGCAAGGTCAACCCTTCCGACCAGCCGATTCTGATTCTTTCCATGCAGTCCGACGTGGTTCCCACGCCGCAAATGTATGACATCGCCTCCTCCGTCTTCGCCCAGAAACTCGCGCAGATCGAAGGCGTCGGCCAGGTGCAGGTGGGTGGCAGCTCTCTTCCCGCCGTCCGCGTGGAGATGAACCCGCAGCCCGTATCTCGCTATAACGTCGGCATGGACCAGGTCGCCAACTTCCTGCGCTCCGCCAACGCCAATGCTCCCAAAGGTGAGATCTCGAGCGACGAATTCCGCTATCCGCTGTCCACCAGCGATCAGCTGATGGAGGCGAAAGACTACCGCAACCTCGTCGTCCTTTATCGCAACGGTTCGCCGATCCGCCTGTCTGAACTCGGCAACGTGATTGATTCGGTCGAAGACGTCCGCAACATGGGTCTTGCGAACGGAAAGCCAGCCGTCCTGCTGATGATCAGTCGCCAGCCGAACGCGAACATCATTGCGACCGTCGACCGTGTTCGCGCCATTCTGCCGCAGTTCCAGGCCGCCTTGCCGCCCACCATCCGGCTTAGCGTCGATAACGACCGCACCAACACCATCCGCGCCTCCGTCGCCGATGCCGAGCGCAACATGCTGATTTCCATCAGCCTTGTCATCGTCGTTGTGTTCGTGTTCCTCCGGAACTGGCGCGCCACCCTCATTCCTACCATCTCTGTACCGATTTCACTGATCGGCACTTTCGCCGTCATGTATCTTTGCGGGTACACCCTCGACAACCTTTCGGTCATGGCACTAACCATTGCCACCGGCTTCGTGGTGGACGATGCCATCGTCGTCATCGAGAACATTACCCGCTACATCGAACTGGGCTACTCGCCGATGCAGGCGTCGCTCAAAGGCGCGCAGGAGATCGGTTTCACTGTTCTCTCCATCAGCATCTCGCTGATTGCCGTCTTCATCCCCATCCTGATGATGGGCGGTATCGTCGGACGCCTGTTCCGCGAATTCGCCGTCGTCCTCTCTACCGCCATCCTGATTTCCATGGTCGTTTCGCTCACGGCGACCCCGATGATGTGCGCGCGGATGCTGAAGACCGAAACGAAGCACGGCAGGCTCTACAACATCACTGAGCGGTTCTACCAATGGATCATCTCCACCTATGCGTCGGCCCTTCACGTTGTCCTGAAGCATCCGGCGCTCACCATGGTGCTGATGGCCATGACGATCGGCGTCAACGTCTACCTTTACGTCAAGATCCCGAAAGGTTTCTTCCCGCAGCAGGATACGGGTCGTCTTCAGGGCAACGTGCGCGGTCAGCAGCATATTTCCTTCGCCGCCCTTTCTGAAAAAACGCGCTACTTCGAACAGCAGGTCCGCAGTGATCCGGCCGTTGACACTATCGACGTTTCGATCGGTGGCGGCGGCGGTCGCGGCGGTGGCGGCAACAGCGCGATGATGTTCCTGCAGTTGAAGCCCATCGAGCAGCGAAAAGCGACAGTGGACGAAGTCATTGCGCGTATCCGGCGCAAGACTGCCGGTATGCCTGGCGCTCAGCTCTTCCTTCAGGCGGCTCAGGATATCCGTATCGGCGGACGTCAGTCGGACGCCCAGTATCAGTACACGATGCAGACGCAGGAGCTTTCGATGCTCCAGGAGTGGGCGCCCAAAGTGACGCGCCGGCTCATGCAGTTGCCCGAAATCGCGGACGTCAGTTCGGATCAGCAGAGTTCCGGCTTATCGTCGAACGTCACCATCGATCGCGACACGGCTTCTCGCCTCGGCCTCACTGCTCAGGCTGTGGACAGCGCGCTGTACAGTAACTTCGGCCAGCGCCAGGTCTCCACCATGTACAAGGCGATCAACCAGTACCACGTGGTTCTCGCACTGCAGCAGGAGTGGTGGGCCAGCCCTGAGGTCCTCGATCGCATTTACGTGCAGACGCCACGCGGTGTCAGTATCCCGCTCTCTACCTTCGCGACCTTCGCGGAGGGCACGACGCCGCTTTCGCTGCCGCACCAGGGCCAGTTCCCGGCGACCACCATTTCGTTCAATCTCGCGGAAGGCATCGCTCTCAGCGACGCCACAGAAGCTATCCACCGAGCCGAGATCGAGATGGGCATGCCCGCTGCAATCACCGGCCAGTTCGCCGGAACGGCTCAGGCATACCAGAATTCGCTGAAGAGCCAGCCAACGCTGATTCTTACAGCGCTGATCGCCGTCTACGTGGTTCTCGGCATCCTGTACGAAAGCCTCATTCACCCGCTGACGATTCTCTCGACCTTGCCCTCCGCCGGCGTCGGAGCTCTCATCGGCCTCGTTCTCTTCCGCACGGAGCTGTCGATCATCGCGATGATTGCGATTATCCTGTTGATCGGGATCGTGAAGAAGAACGCCATTCTGATGATCGACTTCGCGCTGGCAGCTGAGCGTAACGAGGGACTCAGTCCCCGTGACGCCATTTATCAGGCCTGTCTTCTCCGCTTCCGCCCCATCCTGATGACC
>JAOAPO010000432.1 GCA_025462945.1 Bryobacterales bacterium | reverse complement strand
GTCGCGGAGCCCGCTTGCCCACGCGTTCGGCCGGCTCTGCTGCCCACTCGCCCCATTGCGTCTCGAGGATGCCGGATTCCTCGTCCGAGCTGACGTGCAGAGCGCGAACATCGTTGGACAAGGTTAGAGCGAAACGCAACGCTTTCTTGGTCACGTTGTTCCACTCGTCGATAGGCACGATCACGATCGGTGTGCGCAGATCGCTTGCATCAATCGGAGCTGGACTGGAGATCTCAAGAGCAACCCGGTGGTAGTGATGCCGGATAGCGACTATAAGGCTGATCAGCAAAGGAATAACCACGAGAACCATCCACGCGCCTTCAAGGAACTTCGCGGCGGCGATGATGATGAGGGTCGCGCCGGTAGCCGCTGCGCCAACACCGTTAAGCAACATCATGCGCGTTCTGCCGGGGATGTCCTTTTTCCTCATCCAGTGGACGACCATTCCAGCCTGGGGCATCGTAAACGACAGAAAGGCCCCGATCGCGAAAAGCGGTATCAGGCGGTCGGTGATGCCGCCGAACATCACCAGCAGGATTGCAGACAGGAACGCGAGGACATATACACCGTAGCTATAGACCAGACGCCTGCCGCGGGTGGCAAATTCATACGGCAGGAAGCCATGCTGCGCCATTGCCCTGCAGAGTCGGGGAAAATCGGCAAAAGAGGTATTCGCAGAGAGCGAAAGAGCTACTAGAATAGACCCCATCGCGACGTAGTAGAAGACGCCCTTTCCGGCTACTGCTGCGATTAGCTGCGACAGAACACTCTGGTACCCGGAACGTCCCGGCTCGGTCGCGCCGATGTGGTACACACGCGACACGTATTCGATTCCGGCGAGGAGCACGAGCAGGATGCCGATGATGATCGTCAGCGTTCTCTGGGCCGTCTTCGTCGCCGGCTCCCGGAATGCCCGGACACCATTACTGACCGCTTCCACGCCCGTCATCGCGGTGCAGCCTCCGGCAAAAGCGCGCAATAAAATCCAGAACGTAGCCGCACTCGTTGCGTTCGTCAGCTGCGGAGGGTTCACTACCGGCGCTGGATGACCGCCGGCCCCCAGCGACTTCAAAAGCCCCACGCCGATCGTGATCAGCATGCAAGCGACGAAGGCGTAGGTCGGAACCATGAACGCAACTCCCGTTTCGCGAGCACCCCGGACGTTGACGATGGTAAGAATTGCCAGCACACTGAGGCAGATCGCCAGAGTGTGCGGCTGCAGCTGTGGGAGAGCCGATACCAGAGCGCCCACGCCCGTCGCAATCCCGACGGCCACGTTCATCAGGTAATCCAGCATGAGGGCGGCGCCCGCCAGCAAGCCCGCCGAAGCTCCGAGGTTCTGCCGAGCAACAGTATAGGAACCGCCGCCGGATGGGTACGCCTGGATGGTCTGTCGGTACGACAGATAGACAACTATCAGCAGCGCCGCGATCGTGACGGTAATTGGCAGCGCCGTTTCGGGGGCGAGGGCGCCAAGCGGGACAAGAACGGTTAGAGTTGCCTCTGGGCCGTACGCGGCCGATCCGAGCGCATCGAGGCCAAAGATGGGTATTCCGGTAGCCCAACCGACTCGCTGATGACTCTCTTCGTCCGAAGAAAGAGGTTTTCCGAAGAGCAGGTTAGCAATCGAGCGAACTCGTCCGCGAATCGATGTATCTTCAACACGAACCGCTGGGTTGCCGGTCTGGCCCGCAGGGTCGGTCTCCGTGACTATGTCGCTCAAACGAATAGATTGTGTACGCTGGACACTGTTTCGATCTCGGCCCGACACGTCGGTGCGCCCGCCTACAGTGCAATAGCTGATGTCGTAAGAAAGTCAAGCAGGAGATTGCACGGCACAACACGCCTCCACCGTTGAAGGGGGCGACTCATGAGGACTACTTAGAATCGGCTGGGGATTCGCAGCAGGCATGTCCTTTCAAGCATCGTCACCGCGGCTGGAACGCATGAGATGTGGCGTGGAGGATTCAATGAGGAAGAGCGGACGTTCGGAGAGATCAAAGTCCCGGGGGCGAACGTTTTTAGCGTCGCACCAGGACGATAGCGACTGCTGTTGCGAGACATCGCTCAGTAACGAGCGTCTTCCACGGAGGTTCCTGAACCTTGCCGGCTGCTCGCCGGCGTTCGTCGGCACCTGAAACTCCACTGACTGCCCCATACATTCTCGCCGCGTTCCTGCTGCTGATCCTGCTGGAGCAGGTTGAGACGGAGTTCAAAGACGAGATAAGTGAGCAGGTCGCGCAGGTCACCCACGCACCGACTGTCGTAATGAGCGCTCTTCCGGATCGCCGCGGGGCAAGGCCACAGACTTCAGCAAAGATGATCCGGCCGTCGCGCTCGCCGCACTCGCTTTCGCCATCGCAGCCGCGCAGCGCGCGTGAACCTCACCGAACCGCAACGAAGATGCTCTGCCCCTGCCGCAAGACCTGCAGCAGAGAAGGCCGGTCCCCGGCCTTGTTCAAAGCTGCCTGGACGTCGGCTGCGCTCCGAACCGGCTGCCTGTTCACCTGCTGAATGATGTCGCCTTCCCGAATGCCCGCGCTCGCCGCTGGTCCCGCTGGATCCACAGAAGCAACCACCAGCCCCTGAGTGCCTCGTCCTGCGCCGAGCTGGCTTGCGATCTCGGGTGTGACCGGGGTGAGTCGCAGCCCCAGGCGGCCGCCTGGTACCGTGCCATTCCCGCCGCGTGTGTCCGGGCTTGGGCCCGTCGCCTCGCCATTGAAGGCACCCAGCTTGACTTTTACCTTCTGGCGATTGCCGTTGCGGACGGTAGTCAGCGTTAGTTCACTGCCTGCACCCGCCGCCGCAATCGTATTCCGAAGGGTATTTACGTCATTCACCGCCTTGCCGTCAATCTCCAGGATCACATCGCCTGTCTGTATTCCAGCCCGCTCCCCAGCACCACCTCCAGTAACTCCGCTAACGAGTACTCCCTCCGGCTGCTGCATCCCCAGACCCGCCGCGAGATCCGAGGTAATGTGCTGCACTGTGACGCCCAACTGTCCCCTCGACACCTTGCCGTGTTCGATCAGTTGGTTCATCACCGTTTTGGCCATGTTCGACGGGATGGCAAATCCAATTCCGATATTCCCCACGCCACTGGGCGAAAGAATCTGCGAGTTGATCCCGATGAGCTCGCCTCGGGTGTTGATCAGTGCCCCCCCCGAATTTCCCTGGTTGATCGGAGCGTCGGTTTGCAGGAAGTCTTCGAAGTTTCCGTCGCTCAAACCCGTTTGCCGGCCCTTGGCACTCACGATCCCCGCAGTCACGGTTTCACCAATGCCGAGAGGATTGCCGATTGCGATGCAGACATCACCTACCCTCACCTCATCCGAATTTCCCGGTGAGAGCAGCGGCAGGTCTTTCGCATCGATCTTCAGAACAGCGAGGTCGCTGGGCTTATCGGCGCCCACCAGTTTGGCTTTGTAAGTTTGGCGGTTGGACATGTCGACACTGATGTCTTCGGCACCGTCAACCACGTGGTCGTTGGTGAGGACGTACCCATCGGCGCGGACGATGACTCCCGATCCCAGTGCTCTCTGGCGCTCCTCCCCGCGGGGTTCCATACCTCGCGGGCGGCCCCCGCCAAAAAACCATCTAAACGGATCGCCATCGAACTGGAACTGCTGCGGCGCCCGTACGCGTCTGCCGGCATGTACCGTAACCACGGCGGGTGCCACCCGGTCCACCGTGTCCGCATAGGAGACCACGTTGCCTTGCGGAGCGATCTGCCGCGCCGGGGCGCTGTCTCCCGAACTGCTCGTCTTCTGCCCAGGCCGGAGCCGGGATTCGAGCGCCCGGCATCCGGAAAAGAGAAAGCAACAGAGGACTAGCGAACAGAGAAGAAATATCGCAGATAGAAGCCCGGAACTGAATCGCCGGAGAAGCCCTAATGTGACCATGCAACGAACCCAGCACTCGGGCTTCCAGGGTGCAAACCAATAGGCTGTCACATGTCACCATCTACGCCGGTGGACCTTGTCGGTTTTGACGGTGGCTCACGAGTTGCAACTTTTTGGCGCAGGAGGTATACGGAATTATGGCTGACACGCAGCAAAGAACAGATGTTCAACAGGACCGGGGCGCTCAGCAGGCGTCCCAGGAATCGCAACTCTCCCGCAGCCCTCGGGCGGGTTTGTCACGCCGGATGCAGGACCCGTTCATGATCTCGCCCCGTGAGTTTTTCAGCGCGAGTCCCTTCGCACTTATGAGGCGAATGTCAGAAGAGATGGATCGCATTTTTGGGCAGGCTGGCGGAGCATTCGGCTCGGAACGAGGGCAGTCGGGCGGCAGCATGTGGTCACCGGCAATAGAGGTCGCGGAACGCGACGGCAAGTATGTGGTATGTGCCGAACTGCCCGGGCTGAAGCCCGAGGAAGTGAAAGTCGAGCTTACTGACGACGCACTGGTAATTCAGGGCGAACGCCGGTGGCAAACGCAGGAGGACAAGGGTGACGTCCATCGGACGGAACGCCGTTATGGGCAGTTTTACCGGACCATTCCTCTGCCGCAAGGCATCAACCCCGACGAGGTGCAGGCGAACTTCGACAACGGTGTCCTCGAGGTGACCGTGCCTGCCCCGCGCCAGCAAGACAGCCGGAGAGAAATCCCGGTAAAGGCGAAGTCTGGCGACGCTTCTTCTTCCGGCACTTCGGGAGGCTCTTCATTCACGGGGTCGGCCGCAACCGGGTCTGAGACTTCGGCAACTCCCAAGGGCGCTTCCACGGCAAAGGCGTGATAAGCACCGCAAACGCGTGCAAGGGCGGGCGGAATACCCCGGTCCACCCTTGGCACTGCTTTCCCGCATCGCGGGTACACCGGAACTGGGCGCTTATGCTCTCACAAACCAAGTGATTGGGCATCTTGAGCCTGCCCGTCTCAGCTACCGACCGCCGGTGAACTAAACCGCTTCGCGGTAATTCGCGACCCCGCGCAACAGTGAGTGGCCAGTGTTGAGAACAGTGGTGGGGGGAATCGCTTAGACTGGAACGGTCGAGAAGGTGCCGAAGAGGGCGCCTGGGCGTCCCCGAATCTGGCCGCAGGGCACCAATAGTGTTCAGGGCTCCCCGCCGGAGCCCGACAAACCCCGTTCGGCAGCTTCCTTCGGTGTCCCCGTTTCCAGCCTGACAGCGATCCAGATCCCATAACCGAACGCAGCCTGGGGTTTCGTTCACCGCGCGGTTACCTCACCGAACCGGCACCGCCCCGTGGCACCGGTCCCCGCATTTGTCTGTGCCGTTTCGGCGAAGTAACCTTTATCAATCACGCGCAGCGAAAATATCCCTCGGCCGCTCATTCTATGGGGCTTCCAGACATCCTCACGGTCTGCAGCGCGGCGTGTTATCTTCGCTTGATGCCAAACTCCTGATCGAGAGACCCCTCTCAGGAGAACCCATGTTCACACTCGCCGAATACACCTCTCGCGACGGCATGACCGATCCGGATCGAGCCCGCTACGCTCAACTCACAGCTTCACTCGAGGCCGATCTTCGGCCCGACGGTGCCCTCGAAATCTGCTTCGCGGCTGCCGTCCTGCGCGGCACATGGCGCGAACAGCAGTACGCCGCCATAACCGAAGCCACGCTCCCGGACGATGCTGCTCGCGCGGCACTGGCTCGGGAACGCCGTGCAGCGGCGAAGAGCGTTCGCTGGGGCCTCGGTGAACTGCGGAAGATCCAGACGGATCGCCACATCGGCCAAAAGCTCGGCTACAAAATGCAGGGCCTCGTGAGCATCCGCGAAGTTCTCAAGTTCACCGGTCAGCCGTCGAAGCCCACCCCGACCGCACCCGTCGCGCAGGCCGCCAGCAAGCCAGCCGCATCGGACGCCGCACTGCTGGACCAGTTAGAGCGGATGCTCGATGCGCAGATCACGGACGAAGATCAAGCCGAGATCGCCAGCCACAAAGGCGACGAAGCGAATTTTACAGAACGAACCCAATTGACTCCTCGGAACGCCCCCTGCACTTGCGGTTCGGGTGAGAAGTACAAGCGCTGCTGTGGCAAGAATGCCCCTGCGGTTCCCGGCAACTGGCTGCAGTTGCTCAAAGACACGGCGTAGCACGGCGCGAAACCCGAAGTATTGCGAGAGGAACGCCCGAAGTGTGCCTTGGCGGGGCCTTACTTGCCCCTGCCACGGGGAAAGGCGCTCGAACAAGCAGCATGGGTGTCCAGCCGTCCTGTCGCCGACGGGCCATACGCTCGAACTGACCCACAGCTTAGCTGTTTTGAGACAACCCCGTCCAGTTGCCTGACTTGTGATCAAGACGCGGATTGATCGGCCCGTGGCTCTGGCCAGAAGGGACATCCAGACCGCCACGTGACGATTCGTACCGCTATGATTCGCGTCCCCTGCAACGCATGTGAACCGCTCGGCTTGCGGTCACGGCGGGCTGATCTTTTGCCTCCGCGAATGCATGTAGGCGCTAACTGCGGGCGTACGCGAGTGGTCGCATTTCCTT
>JAOAPO010000308.1 GCA_025462945.1 Bryobacterales bacterium | reverse complement strand
GTGAGAACCTCTTGCTGTCAATCGGGCGCGAGTTCCAGGCCCGCACCGACTGGCATAAACGCCGGCCGCCAATGACCACTTGAACGGTAAGCTGCTGATTTTACTGAGCCGTGACCGTGAGGGAGCGGGACCAGCAAGACGATTTCGAGACCCGTCATTCGACGCCATCCCGTAGAATAAGACTACCGTGCCTGTCTGTTATATCGATGCGTTCTCCGGTCTCGCCGGAGACATGCTGGTTGGTGCGTTTGCTGACGCCGGCGCCGACCGCAACGCCATCTCCAGCGCACTCACCGAACTGGCAACAGGTGGCTCCATCTCCTGGGACACGGTTAGGCGACGAGGCATCGCCGCCACAAAATTCCGCGTCTCGGGCGGCGAACAACACAAGCACCGGCATCTCGGCGATATCCTCGCCATCATCAACGCCGCCAACCTCCCGGCCACCACCAAATCCGCCTCCGAGCAGGTCTTCCAGGCCCTCGCTGAAGCCGAGTCCGCAGCCCACGGTATGAGCATCGAACACGTGCACTTTCACGAGGTCGGTGCCGTCGATTCGATCTGCGACATCATCGGCGCCTGCCTCGCTCTCGATCTTCTCGGCATCGACAAACTCTACTGCTCGCCCATCAACGTCGGCTCCGGCACTGTGAACACCGAACACGGTATTCTGCCCGTACCGGCTCCCGCCACCGCCCGCCTGCTGGAAGGCTGCCCCGTCTACTCGCGCGGTCCCGCCCTCGAACTCACCACCCCCACCGGCGCAGCCTTCGTCAAAGCTCTCGCGCAGGGCTTTGGCGCCATGCCGCCAATGACCATCCGCGCCTCCGGCTACGGGGCAGGCGATCGCGACTTCCCCGAACACTCCAACGTCGTCCGCGTCCTGCTGGGCGACTCCTCGCTCGCCACCGAGGCCACCACCGTCGAAGTGATCGAAGCGAATATCGACGACTCTTCCCCGCAGGTCGTCGCCTGGGCCGCCGAAAAACTCCTCGAAGCCGGCGCTCTCGACGTCGTCATCATCCCGGTTCAGATGAAGAAGGGCCGCCCCGGCGTCATCCTCCAGGTCATCGCCGCTCCCGGCACGCGTGAGGACCTCGCCGCCACGATCTTCCGGGAGACCTCCACCCTGGGCCTCCGCTTCTACGCAGCCGAGCGTCGGGTACAAGCCCGCGCCTTCACAGACGTCACCACAAAATACGGCGTCGTTCGAGTCAAATCAGGCTCGGACGGTTTCGCGCCCGAGTACGAAGATGCACGACGAATCGCCGTGGAAGCCGGCGTACCTCTGCGAACGGTATTAGCCGAAGCCGCACACGAATATCTAAAATCCAGATGAAATATTACCTGACCACGCCGATTTATTACGTAAATGCGGCGCCCCACATCGGCCATACCTACACGACGCTCGCCGCCGACACCATTAAACGGCTGCGCATCATGCAGGGCTACGACGCCATCCTGACCACCGGCACTGACGAACACGGCCAAAAGGTCGAGCGCTCCGCACTGGCCATGGGCCTCACGCCCGAGGCCTTTACAGCGATCATCTCCAACGAATACAAAGCGCTGTGGGACCGGCTCGGCATTCAGTACGACCACTTCATTCGCACGACTGAGCCCCGCCATCACGAAACTGTTCGCTGGCTCTTCGAGCGCTGTAAAGATACCGGCTTCGTCTACAAAGGCAGCTACACCGGCCAATACTGCGTCTCGGACGAGTTTTACGTCAACGACGCCAAGCCCGGCGACCCCTGCCCCACCTGCGGACGCCCCACCGAAACCGTCACCGAAGAGAACTACTTCTTCAAGCTCTCCGCCTTCGCAGACCGCCTCCTCGCCCATTACGAAGCCAACCCCGACTTCATCCAGCCCGAGTCCCGCCGCAACGAAGTCATCAGCTTCGTCCGCGGCGGTCTGCAGGACCTCTCTATCTCACGGACCACCATCAAGTGGGGCATCCCGCTCGAAGGCGATCACGTCGTTTACGTCTGGTTCGATGCGCTCGCCAACTACATCAGCGCCGTTCGCGATCTCGAAGGTATCTGGCCCGCTGACCTCCACCTCGTTGGCAAAGAAATTCTGCGCTTCCACGCCGTCTTCTGGCCTGCCTTTCTGATGGCCGCTGAACTTCCGCTGCCGAAGAAGATCTTCGCGCACGGCTGGCTCCTCTTCGAGAACGACAAGATGAGCAAATCGCGCGGCAACATCGTCCGCACGGACCCGATCCGCGAAGTCGTCGGCCTCGAAGCCCTCCGCTACTTCCTCTTCCGCGAAGTGGTGTTCGGACAAGACGGCGCCTTCAGCTACGACGCGCTCGTCTCCCGCTACAACTCGGAACTCGCCAACGGCCTCGGCAATCTCGCCAGCCGGACGCTCACCATGATCAAGCAGTACCGCGATGGCATCATCCCCGCCGCATCCGGCAGTTCCTCGCTCTCCGAAGTTGCCGGTCCCGCTATCGAACAGGCGCTGAAATCATTCGACGCCTTCGAGTTCTCGAAAGGTCTCGAAGCCGTGTGGGGTCTGCTCTCGGCCGTCGACAAATTCATCGTGGAACAGGCGCCCTGGAAGCTGGCGAAGAACCCCGACGCGCAGCAGCAACTCGATGACGCACTGTACGCCTCGGCGGAAACGCTCCGCATCGCGGTCGCACTCCTCCATCCCATCCTGCCCGAATCCACCCTCAACATCTGGCAGCAATTGGGCATGCAGGAAGCTCTGCCCAGGCTCAACATCAACGCCCTGAAATGGGGCCAGCTGGCGGCAGGCCAGCCCATCGGCATCATCGCACCCGTCTACCCCCGTATCGAGGCCAAACCCGCGATCGAACGGATGCAGGCTCTTGAGATCGAAGAAACCGCGCGCCAGGCGAAGCTGCTCGGCAAGACCATCCAGCCGGAAGTCGCACCCGTCCCGGAACCTGTCGTGGATCCGCCATCACCGAAAATCGACTTCGACGACTTCGCCAAAGTCGATCTCCGCGTCGGTCTGGTCCTCTCCGCCGAGAAGGTCAAAGGCTCCGACAAGCTGCTCCACCTCAAGGTCGACATCGGCGAACCTGAACCCCGGACCATCGTCGCCGGTATCGCCCTTGCCTACACGCCGGAGAAGCTGGTGAACCGAAAGGTCGCCATCGTTGCCAACCTGAACCCTCGCAAGCTGCGCGGCATTGAATCCAACGGCATGATCGTCGCCGCCTCGCTGGAAGGCGGCTCGCCCGTGCTGGCAGCCTTCCTCGAAGATGTCCCGGTCGGGGCGCGCCTCAAGTAGATGCCTCTCGTCGACTCCCACTGCCACCTCGACGGCCCGAAGTTCGCTGACGATATCGATGCCGTCCTCGAGCGGGCCTTCGATGCCGGCGTCAGGCGGCTCCTGGGAATCGGCACAGGTGACGGACCTCCCGGTCTCGACTGCGCGATCCGCCTGGCCGAGAAGTACCCCCAGATGCTCGCGACCGTAGGCGTCCACCCGCACGAAGCCTCCAAAGTGACGCCGCAGAGCTACGAAGACCTCCGTTCGCTTGGACGTCATCCTAAAGTGGTAGCGTTCGGGGAGATCGGTCTCGATTATCACTACGACTTCTCCCCCCGCGAGGTCCAGCGCGAGGTCTTTGTCGAGCAACTCCGTATCGCCAGTGACCTGAAGCTTCCCATCGTCATCCACACACGCGAAGCCTGGACGGATACGATGGCGGTCCTTCGTGAGCACTGGTCAGGGCAGGGAATCATGCACTGCTTCACCGGCACTCCCGATCAGGCACAGGAAGCCCTCGACCTGGGCTTCCATCTCGGCTTCGGCGGCGTCCTCACCTTCCGGACGGCCGAAGATGTACGCGCTGCCGCCAAACTCGTTCCCGACGACCGCCTCCTGGTCGAAACCGACGCCCCGTACCTCGCGCCCATCCCCTGGCGAGGCAAACGCAACGAGCCTTCCTATATGGTGGAGACCGTCCGCAAGCTGGCCGAAGTACGTGGAGTCACACCCGAGCACATCGCCGCTGTGACGACTGCAAATTTTGAGCGCCTTTGCGCGACACAGGCATCAATAAGTAGCCAGCGTTACACTGAGATTTCCGATGGAAACTGATCGTGCCGGGCAGACTTTGACCGCAGCCGAGATCTTTGATCTCGTGCGTGAAGACCTGCGCAGCGTTGAAAAAGCAATAGACATCGAGGCCGTAGCCTCCGTCGAGACCGTTACCACCATCGGCAAGTACCTGCAGCAAAGCGGCGGCAAACGCCTGCGCCCCGCTCTCCTTCTGCTCTGCGCACGCTTTTCCGGTGGCGGCGGACAGACCGCCATCCAGCTCGGTGCCGTCGTCGAGATGATCCACGCCGCGACCCTGGTGCATGACGACGTCATCGACGTCGCCCAAACCCGCCGTGGACGGCCTTCAGCCAACGTGCAGTGGGGGAATCACACCTGCGTTCTGGCGGGCGACTGGCTCTACATGCAGGCCTTCCACGTCGCACTCCGCGAGCGGAACTTCCATGTCCTCGACCTGCTGATCGGCCTGACGCAAATGATGGTGGAAGGCGAACTGATCCAGCTTGACCGCATCGGCCGCATCGACATCTCAGAAGCCGACTGCATGGAGCTGGTGGACCGTAAGACAGCCTGCCTCTTCACCGCATGCGCCCGGCTCGGCGCCGTCGCCGCCGGTTCAGCCAGTGCCGCCGAAGACAAGCTGGGCGAATTCGCCTGGAATCTTGGCATGGCCTTCCAGCTCATTGACGACCTTTTGGACTTCGTCTCGCAGGAAGACACTCTCGGCAAGCCCGTGGGCGGCGACCTGAAAGAAGGCAAGGTCACCCTGCCTCTGGTCTACGCTCTCGAAAAAGCCTCCGCTGAAGAGCGCGGTCTGGTGGAAGCCGTCCTGCGCGACCGGGACTATTCGACAGCTTCCTTTGCCGACATCTATGCCATGGTGGAGCGTCACGGCGGCGTCCAGCGCACGCGTGAACGTGCTCAGAACTTCACAGACCGCGCACGCCAGATCGTCGCGGAATTTCCGGAAAGTCCTTATCAAAGGGCGCTCTTTACGCTGACAGACCTCGTAACTGAACGCGATCGCTAGCTCTCGTGCTGCTTTTACCGGTTCGACAACTCTTTCCCGAACGCCCGCTGCCGGACGTCGCCGCCGCTGTGCAGGCTGAACTCGTCGCCAGCGGCCTCGCCTCGAAACTCAAGCCAGGTGCTTCCGTAGCCATCGGCGCAGGCAGCCGCGGCATCTCAAACATCGCCACCATCATCCGTGCCATCGTTGACTACTTCAGCGCGGCAGGTATGAAGCCCTCCGTCTTCCCGGCCATGGGGAGTCACGGTGCCGGCACCGCGGAAGGGCAGGCCAGCGTTCTCGCCCACTACGGCATCTCCGAGGCCACGATGGGATGCCCCGTGGTTAGCCGCTTCGACACCACTTCGCTCGGTCGCACCGAGCTTGGCGTCGAAACCTTCGCCGGTAACGACGCTCTGTCGGCCGATGCCATATTCCTTGCCAGCCGTGTGAAGTGGCATACCAGCTTCGCCGGTGCCATCGAGAGTGGCGTCTGCAAGATGATTGCGATCGGTCTTGGCAAGCTCGACTCCGCGAAATCCGCTCACATGCACGGCCGTAAGCACGCCATGGAAGCCGTCATCCGTTCTGTGGCTTCACACATTCTCGCGACGGGCAGAATCCTCGGCGGCCTCGCCATTCTGGAAGACGCCCACCACAACACGGCGAAGGTGGCCGCTCTGCCCGCCCACGGTCTCATCGAGCGCGAAGAGCTCCTGCTGGAGACCGTCAAATCCTGGATGCCCCGGCTGCCTGTGCCGGAAATCGATATCCTCATCGTTGATGAGATCGGCAAGAACATCAGCGGCACCGGCATGGACCTGAAGGTCGTCAACCGCAACGCCATGGCTGCCTACAACCCCTGGCCCGACACGCCCCGCGTCCAGCGTATCTTCGTCCGTGACCTCTCGTCCCTCAGTTACGGCAACGCCGTCGGGATCGGTGCGGCGGACATCGTTCACAGCCGTATGGTGGCCAAAGTCGACCCGCACGCCGGGCGCGTGAACGCCGAGACGGCAGGCTCCCTCGCCATGGTCCGCACCCCTCTCCACTTCCCGACGGACCGCGAGTGTTTTGACCTGCTCACCAACACGGTCGGTAAGCCCAGCCGCAAAGAGGTCACGGTAGTCTGGATCCGCAACACAATGGAACTCGGTACGATGGCGGTTTCAGAGAACCTCGCCGGTGAACTCAGTAAGAATCCGGCGGTCGAGATTACCGGCCCCGCGTTCTCGATGCTTTTCGATGATGACGGGCAGCTGAAGGCCAACCTTTGGGCGTAAAGAAGCCACGCATCGCGCTGCTGGCCGGTGATCCCACGGGGATCGGGCCCGAGGTCGCCGCGAAGCTCATCTCGAACGCAGCCGCAATGCAGGCCGCCGATGTCGTCCTGATCGGAGACCTCCGTGTATTCCGCGATGGTGCGGGCGTAGCCGAGCTGCCGCCCTCAATTTT
>JAOAPO010000294.1 GCA_025462945.1 Bryobacterales bacterium | reverse complement strand
ACTGTTGATCACTGCGCCGGCACCTCAGGCCGCGGATTTGCTGACCGGGTGTGCTGACATCCTCTCCGACGAGTTTCTGGGGCAACTGCAAAACGTTGTTTACGACCCCTGCTTCTCGCTGCTGTTGACGCTGGACGGACCAAGTCACGTACCATCGCCCGGTTACGTCCGGCCTGAGGGTGGGCCGGTCGAGTGGATTGCGGACAACACGCAGAAGGGTGTCTCGTCAGCGGAGGGCGCCGCTCTGACGATCCACGCGGAAGCTGCCTTTTCGCGCGAATACTTCGACGCCGACAAGAAGCACGTCACGCAGCTGTTACTTGACGCCGCGGAGCCGTTCATAGGCGCACTGGTCACCGCCTCGCAGCTGCATCGATGGAAGTTCAGCCGGCCGATTCCAGCCGAACGGCCGATGTTCCTGGATGCTGAAGTGCCTGCGCATCTGGTAGTCGCCGGCGACGCGTTCGGAGGACCAAGAGTGGAAGGCGCGTTCCTGTCCGGGCTTGGTGCCGCGGAGCGAATGATCGCTGCCGGCTGAATTTTTCTCACATTTCCCTTGACAGCCCCCGGCTTAAACATGCATCCTGAATGCATATTATGACTTCCACCATCACCCCCACGCTTTTCGAACAGTTAGGCGGCGAAGCAGCCGTCGAGGCAGCCGTAGACAAGTTCTACCGGAAAGTGCTGACCGACGACCGTATCTCGCACTTCTTCGAAGACGTCGATATGGATCGCCAGCGCGGCAAACAGAAAGCGTTTCTGACGATGGCATTCGGCGGACCGCACAGCTACTCCGGCAAAGACATGCGCGCGGGTCATGCACGTCTGGTAGCAATGGGTCTGAACGATTCCCATTTCGACGCGGTTGTGGAGTTGCTCGGCGCAACCTTGAAGGAAATGGGCGTGGCGGATGACCTCATCGGCCAGGTGGCCGCAATCGCAGAGTCCACCCGCCCCGACGTTCTGGGCAAGTAAGTGGCGACAATTCATCACGGCGGGCAGAAATACGAGCTGCAGCCGGGCGAAAGCGTGCTGGATGGACTGCTGCGCAACGGCGTGGCAGCCGCGCATGCCTGTAAATCGGGCAGTTGCGGTTCGTGCATGATGCGAGTATTGGAGGGCGAACTGCCCTCCAGCTCGCAGCCCGGGCTGAAAGATTCGTGGAAGGCGCAGGGGTACTTTCTGCCCTGCGTTTGCGTTCCGAACGGCGATCTTACGGCGTGTGAAGTGGGCAGCGATGCCAGAGTACCCGCACGCGTCACGTCGGTCGATTACCTCAGCGCTGATGTACTGCGCGTCGGTCTTCGTTGCGAAGCCCCGTTCGAATTTCAGGCGGGTCAGTACCTGACCGTCATCAGCCAGAAGGGTTTGGCGCGCAGCTATTCGATAGCCAGCCTGCCGGACGAGTCTTCCATCGAACTGCATGTGCGGCTGATTCCAAACGGCCGTATGAGTGGATGGTTGAGCAAGGGCAGTCCTTTAGGCGCACAGGTGCAGTTGCAGGGTCCGTCCGGTGAATGCTTTTATGTTCCGGGGCGGTCTGAGCAGGCGATGTTGCTGGTGGGTACCGGCACTGGGCTGGCGCCGCTTTACGGAATCGTCCGCGAGGCTTTGCGCAGCGGGCACTCGGGGGATATTCATTTGGTGCACGGAGCCCTTCGCCCGGCCGGCTTATATCTTCGCGCCGAACTGGCCGCTCTTGCAGCAGCTTACCCGAAACTTTCGTATACGCCGGTTGTTTTGAACGGTGAGGGTGAATCGGGTGTCGTTACCGGCTCCATCGACGCGGTCGTCGCGGAGAAGTTCTCTTCGCTCGCGGGCTGGCGCGGCTTTGTTTGCGGCGATCCGGGCATCGTGAGATCTTTGAAAAAGAAGCTGTTCCTGGCGGGAATGCCGATGCGCGACATCTACTCCGACGCTTTCCTGCCATCCGCCTGACCGTCCGCACAGCCTGTCAATGCCCTGGTCAATATGCAGCTCAGCCTCCATGCCGATTACGCCTTGCGGGTGCTGATCTATGTGGGGTCGAACGCAGGCAAGACCGTAACGACGACTCAGATCAGCTCTGCATACGGGATCTCGCAGAACCATCTGGTGCGGGTTGTGCAGACGCTGGGTAAGCAGGGTTATCTCAAGGTGACGCAGGGTCGGTTTGGCGGGATGACGTTGTCGCGTGATCCGGCCGATATTCGGCTCGGTCAGGTGGTGCGGGACGCCGAGCCGAATATGAAGCTGGTCGAGTGCTTCGACCGGGAGACCAATACGTGCCCTATCGCCGCTGTTTGCGGATTGAAGGCCTATCTGGGGGCGGCGCTGGAGGCATTCATCGCCGAACTGGACAAACACACCCTGTCTGAGTTGCTGGTGGACGGTCGCGATCAAAAGCTGGCGGCCGCGCTGGTTCGCATTACGGCGTAGGCGTTCAGACCGGCGGCGGCTGCATGGGGCCGTCGACGCCTACCCACAGATTCATCGTGTTGAGTTCCGGACGGCCAGCGGCTTTCAGGTAAACGAAAAGCTGCATGCGGTAGGCTGCGTAGTGGTTCAGCACCATCCGAACCACCCACACACCTCTGGTCGCCTTCGCTCCGAACATTTCCAGGTCCGAACGAAATTCGCTTTCCGGGTAATTTGCGAGAAGGCCTTCCGCCATGGCAGCCTGCTCGCCGATTGCCTCTTTGATCTGGTCGAGATCGCGGGCATTCGCGGCGGCAGCTGCGGCATTGAAGTCGTTGACCCATCCCTGCATGTCGAACACGGGAACCAGGGTGCCGCGCAGGTGCAGCCCGGGGAACAGCGTGAGGTACCGCAGAACCTCCATCAGGCTCCGGGTCTGAGGAACGGGCCGGTATTCCAGCATTCCAGGCTCGACCTTCGAGACGAGGTGCTGCAGCAGGCGGACTTCGTCTTTGATTGCAGAGATTAATTCTTCTTTGGTGAGTACCATCAGTTAACCTTTCGTTGCTTTGTTGTTTGCGAGCCACCAGAAGTCCGGTCCGGGTGACGTGCAGGCGTGCGGCAAGGCGCGAGGCGGATTCCGCAACCACAGGTCGGCACCTCGCCATCCTTCGAAGCCTCAGGTTACACCATGCGGCGATAGGTCAAACAGAGTCAAAGAGGCCGGTGTCGCGGACGGACCAGTACCGACGCCGAGCCTGCGTCAAGTCATAACTTAAGAAAAGTGCGGATGAAGAAGAAGGCGGTAAGAACCCACGCATAGATCAGGATGGCGCGACGGGCGACGTTTGCATCCATGCGTTTCACCAGCAGCGCTCCGATGTAGCCGCCGATGATCCCGACCACCATCATGGGAATTCCGAACCGATAATCGAGAGCGCCGCGCCACGCGAAAATCGCGACGGTGAGCAGGTTGACCAGACCCGCGCACATCATACGCAGGCCGCTCGCCTGATGAACGTCGAGCCTCGTGGCGACCAGATAAAGCGCGATCATCAGGACACCCATCCCGGCCCCGAAATAACCACCATAAACGGAGATTGCGAACTGGCCAACCATGAGGCCGGCAAGCGATCTGTGTCCCGAAGCGCCGGCGGCGACCTTGCGGAGCCACGGGGCCATGGTGAAGACAGTCGTGGCGGCGAGGAGGAGCCACGGTACGAGGATGGAAAACGTTGCGTTCGATGTGTAGACCAGCAGAAGACTGCCGAGCGTGGCACCGATACCGCTTAGCCCCAGCAGTACCCACAGCGTGCGCGAATCCGTTTGCCGGATGGTGCCGCGGTAGACCCAGGCTGACGCGAAACCGCCGGGCATCAGGACAAGTGAAGCGGTGGCGTTGGCCGCAACAGGAGCGATGCCGCCGAGCAACAGGGCAGGGAAAACCATGAAGGTGCCGCCGCCGGCCAGAGCATTCGAAGCACCTCCGAGCAGCGCGGCCAGGAGGAGTATCAGGTAAGTGATCAATGGGTATGGGCCGGTGGATGGAAGGGTATCGGGTTAGCGGACGCCTCGGCGATATCGAGATTGACAACGATGGGGTCCTGACCGCTGCGGACCACCACGCACTCGACGGGTTCGTCGGGACGAGCGTTCATTTCCTGGTGGGGAACGTAGGGTGGAACGAAGATGAAGTCGCCGGGGCCAGCTTCGTCAGTGAACTCAAGATGATCGCCCCATCGCATCCGGGCGTGGCCGCGAACGACGTACAGCACCGTTTCCAGTTCACCGTGGTGGTGGGCGGCTGTTCGGGCGGCGGGTTCTACGACGACAGTCCCGGCCCAGAGCTTATTGGCGCCGGCGGTCGCATGCGTGATGGCTGCCGCGCGGCACATCCCGGGGGTCTGCGGCGTGTTCGTATCGAGTTCGCCGGCGCGAATGATCCGTATCCCGTTCGTCTTCCAGTCAGCCATGTTTATTGCGCCTGTTTTGCGAAGGCTTCACGAATCGCGCGGATGTGCTCCACATGCTTGATGACGTGGTTGCCGAAAAGCTCAACGAATGACAGCAAAGTGCGGTCACCGCGCTCCGGATGGACGCCGATGCGGTCAAACGCCGCTTCCGGCAGCCGGCCGAGCAGGCGCGCCGTATCGTCGCGAAGAGCACGGAACGTCACAAGGGCTTCGTTCGGGTCGGCAACGGAATAGCTGAGGTTATCGGCCCACTTGTCCTGATCGAAGGGGATGAGCGTGGGCCGGTCTTCAGCCGCGATATGGCGGAGACGCATGCCGGCGACGATCTCGGTATCGGCGACGTGACGGACAAGCTGCCGGATGGTCCACTTGCCGGGTGCTGGCTGGAAGTCGAGTTCCGCGGGAGTGACGTCAGCGATGGCGGCTTTCAATGCGGCTGGGCCGCGGGCAAAAACTTCGAGAGCGTCAGGGATAGTGGCCATTGGTCTTCATATTATGCCAGGACAGGAGAAGCGCCGGGAGAACGCGGGCAGGGACGCTGTAGAATGAGCGATGAGCTTTGGAGCGCCTGCGTGGCGGTCCTCCAGGTTCAAATGTGCCCGGGTGGCGAAACTGGCAGACGCAACGGACTTAAAATCCGTTTTCCGGCAACGGGAGTGCGGGTTCAAGTCCCGCCCCGGGCACCAATTGTTCGTTCAGATCGGAATTACCAATTCATACCTCTGCGCCAGAATCCCCAGCCAGACAAGAAAGCTAAGTGATTGAATGGAAAACGTTTTTTAAGAAAGCTTTAGGTTACCTGCTTGTGACATTTATTTCTGGCAGTATGCTTTAGCTCTTCCATTTAACGTTGTCCCTGTGTATGATTGACCCAATCCGGTCCGATCTTACAAAACAAGGAAACAAATGCCTCGACCATTTATCTCTCCACGCGCATGCCCCGAGTGTTCAACCTCTCTGGATGCCTATGATCAATCCCGCCGAAAGCTCGCGACTCTGCTGAATCGCCAGTTCCCGACCGAAAGCCTGGACGCGGCGCATGAGACAGAGATGAAAGCACTCCGCGAGGAGGTTGAAAGTACTCAACTTCTTGCCGAGTGCCGCCGGTTGGTTCTGGCGCACCATCAATCGGTCCACTAACAACGTGAGTTGATGCCAGCCCGTTCGCCCCGATGGCAAACGGGCTGGTGTTTCTCAAGCCTTCTTTCTCTGCAGATTCTTCGCGACTTTCTCCACCTCTCCCCAAACCCGCAAGAGATTGCCGCTCCACATCTTTCCGATCTGCTCTTCCGTATAGCCCCGCCGCACCAGTTCCAGCGTGACATTGAACGCTTCCGCCGCGCTGTTCCAGCCGTCGATTCCACCGCCGCCGTCGAAGTCCGACGAGATGCCGACGTGATCAATTCCAATCAGCTTTACAGCGTAGTCGATGTGATCGACGAAGTCTTTGACGTTCGCGCGGGAAGCCGGAGGCAGCTTCGCGTCCAGTTCAGCCATGCGCTTGTCGTATTCGGCGCGTCGCTCGGCAGTGAGGGCTTCCAGACCGAAACCTCCCCGTCCACGTCCGCCGCCGCGAGGCTGGGCTGCGGGGGCACCGGGAGTTTCCACGGGACAGGCTCGCGGAGCGGGATTTTCGGGAGCACCGCCCAGACCACGGCCACGACCGCCTGCCTGCGCGCCGATTCCAAACTCCTGACGCAGCTTTGTGAGAGCTTCGATGCGTTCCTTCGAATCCGTCTTCACGTACGAACCGAAGCCGACGGTCTGAATCACGCCGCCGTTCTTCTTGAGCGCGAGCAACAGCTCGTCATCCATATTGCGGCTGACGTTCGCCACGGCGCGAACGCCTGAATGGGACGCAATGACCGGCGCTTTCGATAGCCGGATCGCCTCCATGTTGGCGCCCTTCGACGGATGGGACAAATCGACCATCATGCCCAGACGGTTCATCTCGGCGATGACTTCCCGTCCGAGCGGCGACAGCCCGTTGTTGTAGTCGTAGCCCTGCGTTTCGCCCGTGTTGGAGTCCGCGAGTTGGCTGTTGCCGTTGTGCGCGAGCGACATGTAGCGACCCCCTCGGTCGTAGAACTCCTTTACACGCCTGATGTCGGTCCCGATGGGATAACCATTCTCGATTCCGATAACGGCGATCCGCAGATTCTTCCTGTGCATGGCGATCACGTCAGCGGGAGTGAGTGCCAGACCGAAGTTGTCGGGCGCGATCTTCTCGGTCAGCCGATGAACGGCATCGAACTTCGCCACGGCCTGGTTGTACGCACTGTCGTAGCCTTCCGGCGTGAGCGGGCCCTGGCCAACGTAGGCGATCATGAACGAGACATCCATATCGCCTTCCACCATCTTCGGCAGGTTCACCTGCGTGGTGAGGCGCATTTTGTAGTTGCAGTCCGCCGTGAAGTTCGAGGCGTCAATATCGTTGTGAGTGTCGAGCTTGATGACCCGGTCGTGAATACCTTTGGCCTTTGCAACCAGGGCGGCGTCATTCGATTGCGCCGGACTGGTGGTGACAGTCGTCTGGAACAGCAGACCGACGGATGCCGCCGTCATGCCTGCAATTATGAGCTTTCGCTTGATGTCTTTCATTGCATCCTCTTGTCCCTGCAGGGAGCCAGGAAATCCCCGCAGAGCCGGAACTTCTTGTGTGGTGTTTGTGGGTGAAACAGGAGACCGACAGAGGTCGAGGCAGGACGCAGGCCATGTTTATCGTACCAATGGCGAAAGCTGAAGCCGTCGCGGTGGACCGGATACTGCGGCGGAGAACTTAGAACCGGTGGATCTTGACCGTATCGCGGCCAATTGCCGTCAGATCGACCTTACCGCACATTGCCATGTCGCGGCCCAGGTCCGTCTGCAGGATCTCCAGGGCGCGCTGGACTCCAGGGGCACCGTATGCGGCCAACCCGCAGGCTGGTGCGCGCGCGACGAGAATGGCCCTGGCTCCCAGGGCGAGCCCCTTTAAAATGTCACTGCCACGGCGAAAGCCTCCGTCGACGAGCACGGGGACACGTCCTTTGACCGCGTCCACGATGGTCGGCAGAACCTCAATCGGGTCGAGCTTACTGGTTGTGTTGTAGCTGGAGACAATCAGCCCTTTGGCACCAGCGCCGATTGCAGCCTCGGCGTCCGCAGGGGTCATGATGCCCTTTGCGATCACTGGCACCTGAACCGTTTTCGCAAAAGCCGCGAGAGCTCTCCAGCCTGTACCTGTGATGCAGATTGCCTTGCAGCCAGCTGAAATTGCCTGCGTGGCTTTCGCCATCTCGCCCTCGGTACTCACCTGAAACCAGGCTCCGGCTTTCGCGAGCGAGATGATCTGGTCCAGCGGGAAGCTGGAATCAGCGGCAATGACCATCGCAGCTTTCGCGGCGGCAGCCCCCTTCGCCATCTCCAGTTCGCCTTCAGCATGGAAGCGCTTCTGCCTCGACACGGGCCCCACGATGATCGGCGCGAAATGCTTCTCGCCAAAAAGCTCCAGCGTCAGATTCAGACCCGTGGTGTTGACCATCAGCCGAGGTCGGAACGTGATGCGGTCGAAGGCTTTCCGGTCAGCAGGGGCGAGCAGCGCCCAGGTTGCGGCGTCGACCTTGCGTTGGGCCATTGCCCCGATTTCGTAAGTGTTGAGCAGTTCCGCGACGGGGGCGATCCGCCCGGCGAGTTCTCCAGCATTTTGCATGTGTATTTTTTTTTACGGGAAATTCGCGAGCACGATCTTTCGGTTAATAGATTCGAGGCTGGTGCAGCCCGACTGCTTCATGGCTTCCACCAGTTCAGCCTGCATGATTTCAAGAACGCGGGTCACGCCGGCGGCACCGAAAGAGCCGAGTCCCCACAACGGCACGCGACCGAGGCAGACAGCATTCGCACCAAGCGCCAGTGCCTTGAGGATGTCGGAACCGCGGCGAAGGCCGCTGTCGAAGAGTACCGGCACTTTCCCGCCCACAGCCTCAACGATTTCGGGCAGCACCTCCAGCGTAGACGGCCCATAATCAAGCGATCGGCCACCGTGGTTGGAAACATATATGCCGTCGACGCCGTTTTCAAGACAAAGCTTCGCGTCTTCCGGCGTGAGAATGCCCTTTGCGATGATCGGAACTTTCACGAAGGGGCGAATCTCGGAAAAGAACTTCCATTCGTACCAGAGCCGGTTGCCGGAAACGCGATACGGGTTGGTCCCTGCGACGACCGGGGCCGGCCCGCCAAACCGCCCCCCGCGACCTCCGCCCGCATTCAGGTTTCGGTCGTGCAGTGAGCGTTCATAGACGGATGCCTGTTGGTCGATGGTGACAACGACCGCCTTCGCGCCAGCCGCCTGTGCCGCTTCGAGGTAAGACTGGTTGGCTTCCATCGCCAGCTTCGGATACAACTGGACCCACATGGGGCTTTTCGCAGCGGCTGCAACTTTATCGAACGCGAGGCTCGAGTTGTTGCTCAAAATCATGGGCGTATTCGAGGCGGCTTCCGCCCCCTTATGCGTGGACTGCTCTCCATCACGATCAAGATCGCCATGCAGTGCAGTGGGCGACACCATGATCGGGAACGCCATCTTCGTTCCGAAAACTTCAGTTGATGTTGTCACGTTCCCGGTCGAGGTCTGGCTTGTGACCAGCTTGACCCAGTCGAAAGCCTGCCGGTTACGCCGCAGGGTGAACTCGCTTTCTTCACCGTAGGCGCGGTAGTTATAGACAGGGCGCGTCTGTTTCGCATACATGACGGCCTCGAACTCATACGAGGTCAGAAGCTCTTTCAGGCCGGGAATGCGCGAATGGTCGCGCACCGGATCAAGTTGAGACTGCAGCAGAGGTGAGCCCGCCAGGAAGCCAGCGAGGGCGTGCAGCGACTTACGGCGAGTTAGTTCGAATCCAGGCACTGTGGTTTGGAGCTTATTATATGCGGCTATGGCGGGTCAAGGCGCTAAGCTGTCAGGATGCTGCGGATTCTGGTTCTTGGCCTGTATTTATTTGTAACGTCGGCGTCAGCCCAGGTGGCTCGCGAGATCCTCACAGAACTGATCGCGATCAACACCACCGATTCAGGGGGCAACAACACCACTGCGGCCGAGGCGATGGCGAAAAGACTTCTGGCTGCCGGGTATCCACAGGCCGACGTCCAGGTGCTGGTGCCTCCGGGCCGACCAACCAAGGGGAATCTGGTGGCAAGGCTTCGAGCCAAAGACAGCCAACTGAGGCCGTTTCTGTTCTTCAGCCATCTGGATGTGGTGGAAGCGAGGCGAGAAGACTGGACGACCAACCCTTTCGAGCTTGTGGAGAAAGATGGCTATCTCTACGGGCGTGGGACTCAGGACGTGAAAGGTCTGGATGCGGTGCTGATGGCGACCTTTATCCGACTGAAGCAGGAGGGCTATGTGCCACCTCGCGATATGATTTTGGCCTTAACGTCTGATGAAGAGGGCGGCACGGCGAACGGCGCGGACTGGCTGCTGAAGAATCACCGCACGCTTCTGGACGCGGAGATTGCACTCAACGCCGATATGGGCGGCGTGAGTACCGAAAAAGGCAAGGCGACTTCCATCGAAGTGACAGCCGCTGAAAAGCTCTACGCCGACTTTCAGTTCATGGTCACCAATCCCGGCGGCCACAGTTCGCGCCCCACGCCCGAAAACGCCATCTACAGACTGGCTCATGGCCTCGAGAAGCTCGAAAACGCGCCGTTCCCGTTCGAACTCAACCCAGTGACGCGGGCGTTCTTCGAGTCTGTTGCCGGAAGCGAAACAGCGGCGCGGAAAGCGCAGATCGAGGCTGTCCTGAAGCCCGCGCCAGCACAGGCAGCGCTCGCCGCGTTCTCGGCGGACCCGCGCTTCAATGGCCTTACGCACACCACCTGTGTGGCCACACGTCTCGATGCGGGCCACGCGAACAACGCGCTGCCACAGCGTGCGATCGCTGTGGTGAACTGCAGGATACTGCCAGGGCATTCAGCAGCCGAAGTGCAGGCGGAGTTGATCCGCAAAGCAGGTGATCCGCAGGTGTCTATAAGCTATATCGACGGGAAGACAGCTTCCGTAGTGGAGAAGGCGCCGGAAGAGAAGGCCATCACTCCGGTAACTCCGCGCAAAGACGTCATGAACGCCATTCGCCGGACGGGGGATTCATTCTGGCCGGGCGCGCCGGTGGTGGTGGATATGGCTACGGGAGCTTCAGACAGCAAATATACTGCTGCGGCGGGAATTCCAAGCTATGGGATCGGGATGATCGCCATCGATCACGACGACGTGCGGGCACATGGGAGAGACGAGAGGATTCGGGCTGCCTCTTTCAACGAAGCGGTAGAGTTCAACTACCGCTTCGTGAAAGCTTTACTGGCAGGACAATAACGGGGTCAACGGACTACTCTTCGTCGGCTTCTTCTTCGTCTTCGAGTTCCTCGTCCTCTTCATCGTCGAGGTCCTCGTCTTCATCATCGTCGTCAAGGGCGAGGTCGTCGTCTTCCTCATCCTCGTCATCATCGTCGTCGTCCTCGTCGTCGTCTTCCTCTTCGTCTTCTACTTCGAGGGCGTCGTCTTCGTCCTCGTCATCTTCCACGACGTCCTCATTAAGGTCGTCGAAGCCAAGATCATCGGGGTTACGTTTTGGAGGACTCAGTTTCCATTCCGTCGCGTCATCGTCAAGGTATGCCATATCTCGTTCTCGTTCTGCCTTCAATATACGACTGATTTGAAGTTGCCGGAGACCGATTGCAACCGGCCTTCCCTGCCCCCATCGATTGCAGTGTACACGGTCGCTGAACGTGCCGAGTGACGCTTTGGAGAACTGGCAGGAAAACCCCTCCGCGCGGCTGCGATACACTTGAATTTCACCCCACAATGAAGCAACGAATTCGTTCCACAACGGTGCTCTGCGTACGCCGCGATGGAAAAGTAGTCATGGCCGCTGATGGCCAGGTAACGCTGGGCAGCGAAGTTCTCAAGTCGACGGCAAAGAAATTGCGGCGGCTTTACAACGACCGCATCCTCGCGGGCTTTGCAGGCTCGACGGCGGATGCCCTCTCTCTCACCCTGCGCTTCGAAGCGAAGCTCGAACAGTTCAACGGCAATCTGCCGAGAGCTGTCGTCGAACTCGCGAAGGAGTGGCGCACGGATAAGATCCTGCGGCACCTCGAAGCTCTGCTGCTGGTGGCGGATTCGAAAAACACCTATATCGTCAGCGGCAATGGCGATGTGATCGAGCCGGACGAAAACGTCGCTTCTATCGGCTCCGGTGGGCCATTCGCTTTGTCGGCGGCCACCGCCCTGCTGCGGCACACGAAGATGTCGGCAAGACAGATCGCCGAAGAGTCGATGAAGATCGCCGGCAACACCTGCATTTACACCAATCTCAACATCAACTACGAGGAACTGAGCTGACATGGTGATTTATCTGCCCAGCCAGTCAGTGGAAGAGAGTCCCGTGCTTGATGAACTGACGCCGCGGGAAATCGTTCGAGAACTAGATAAGTACGTCATCGGTCAGCCGGATGCGAAGCGTGCTGTGGCCATTGCACTCCGGAACCGGCTCCGTCGTCAGAAACTGACCCCGGAAATGGCCGAGGACGTGATGCCCAAAAACATCCTCATGATCGGCCCGACCGGTGTCGGGAAAACCGAGATCGCACGGCGGCTGGCGAAGCTGGCGAACTCCCCGTTCATGAAAGTGGAAGCCAGCAAGTTCACGGAAGTGGGCTACGTTGGCCGGGATGTCGAATCCATGATCCGTGATCTGGTGGACATCTCGATCGACATGGTCCGCGAAGAAAAGCTGGACGAAATCGGCGACCGCGCGGAATCGGCTGCGGAGAACCGGTTGCTCGATCTGCTGCTGCCTCCCGATCCCGAAAATCCGGACGACACGAGCAAGTCGCGCGAAAAGCTGCGGGAACGCCTGCGGGCCGGCAAGCTGGACGAGCGCATGGTTGAGTTGGAAGTAAAAGATCGCGGCCCCCAGGTGGAAATCGCGGGTTCCAACTTCGAGGATATGGGGATCAACATCAAGGAACTGATTCCTGCGATGTTCGGTTCGCGCTCGAAAAAGCGCAACATGCGCGTGGAAGACGCGCTCGAGTACCTGATTCAGGAAGAAGAGCAAAAGCTCATCGATATGGATCTGGTGACGCGAATCGCCCTGGAGCGCGTCGAGTCGAACGGCATCATCTTCCTCGACGAAGTGGACAAGATTGCCGGTCGCGAAGGCGGCCATGGTCCGGATGTAAGCCGTGAAGGCGTGCAGCGTGACATTCTTCCCATCGTGGAAGGCACCACCGTCAACACGCGCTACGGCTTTGTGCGGACCGATCACATTCTCTTCATTGCCGCGGGCGCATTCCATGTCTCGAAGCCGAGCGATCTGATCCCCGAACTGCAGGGTCGCTTCCCAATTCGTGTGGAACTGAAGTCTCTGTCGGTGGACGATTTCGTTCGCATCCTGAAGGAACCCAAGAACGCGCTGGCGAAGCAGTATGTGGCGCTCATGGAAACCGAGGGCATCAAGCTCATCCTCACTGACGATGCGCTGCTTGAAGTCTCGAAGTTCGCCGCTCAGGTGAATGAGACATCGGAAAACATCGGTGCCCGGCGGCTGCACACCATCATGGAGAAGCTGCTGGAAGAGATCTCCTTCGAAGGTCCTGACCTGAAGAAGAAGACCGTCAAGGTGGATGCAGCGTATGTTCGGAAGCAACTGGCCGAGATCGTAAAAGATCAGGATCTGAGCCGCTACATCCTTTGATGCGCGCCTGGCTGCCACTGCTCGCCGCGGGAGTTCTCGCTGGCTGCGGATCCCCCGGTGACCCGCTGCCACCCGCTTTGAACCGTCCTGCGCGCGTAAACGACCTGGCCGTCGTGGAGCGTGGCGCTCAGATTTCGGCGTCCTTTACGCTGCCCGTCAAAACCACCGAAGATCTGCCGCTCAAAGCGCCGCCGGACATCGAGCTGCGCGCTGGTCCCATCGGCGATCGCTTCGTCCAGCAGGACTGGGAGCAGGCGTCAGACCGGATTCCGCCCGAAGCCATCAAGGTCGACAGCGGCAGGGTCGATGCAACCATCCCCGCATTGAAGTACGTCGGGCGGACGGTTGCGGTCGGCGTTCGCCTCCATGGTCCCAAGGGCCAGGATGTCGGCTGGGCTATCGACATCGTGAATGTGCTGCCGGAACTGCCGACCCCCCAGAGTCCGGCGGCGAAAGACGCACCGGGCGGAGTCGTTTTAGAGTGGACGGTGCCGCGTCCCGCCGCTGAGTTCCGAATCTTCCGTCGCCTTCAGAACGACAAAGAATGGACCCTCGCCGGTACCAGCGACAAGACCTCTTATCTGGATACGGGCATTGAGTACGGCAAGACATACGAATACCTGGTGCAGGCCGGCGAGAAGACCGGCGCGAAGTACGCCGAAAGTGAAGACTCCGCAGTTATTTCGATTAAGCCCGCTGACCGGTTTCCGCCCGCCGTCGTCACCGGTGTGGCGGCTGTGCCGGCTACCAAATCGATCGAGCTCGTCTGGGACGGCAGCAAAGATGCGGACACGGCGTTCTACCGCGTCTATCGCGACAACGTCCTGCTGGCCGATTCCGTCCAGTCGCCCAGTTTCAGCGACCGCGATGTAACTGGCGGCGCGAAGCACTCGTACCAGATCACGGCAGTGGATTCGGCGAACAACGAAAGCGCGCGTTCCGCGCCCGTAGAAGCGACACTCCCCTAAGACTAAGTCTCTGAATCAGCGGCATCCGGGCGCATTCGGTAGCATGACAGAAAAGCGATATTCCCCCGCATGATGCCTGAATCCAGATCCCGCTCTACACCACTGCTTCGGCAGCTCGGGCTGGTAAGCGCCACGGCACTAGTCGTTTCCAACATGATCGGGACCGGCATCTTCACCACCACGGGGTTTATGGTGGGCGATCTGGGCAGCGCCAAGCTGGTGCTCGCAGTGTGGGCGATCGGCGCTTTAATCGCATTGTGCGGCGCGCTCTGCTACTCCGAACTCAGCGTCAATTTCCCCAGCTCAGGCGGAGAATACGTTTACCTGACCAGGGCGTTCGGTCCGGCGTGGGGTTTCATGAGCGGCTGGGTCTCGTTCTTCGCCGGCTTTTCAGCACCGATAGCCGCGGCGGCCCTGGCGTTTTCTGATTATGCAGGTTACTTCAATCCGGCCCTGAAACAGGCGAATGAAGCGGTAACACTGGGGTCTGGTGCGTTCTCGCTGCGCTTCGGATGGGCTCAACTGGTGGCGAGCGGGCTCATCGCGGCCTTTACCGTTATCAACTTCTTCGGTGTGAAGAGAGTGGCCCGCGTGCAAAACGCGCTAACCGGAACCAAGCTGCTGGTCATCGCAGGGTTAGTCCTGGGTGGTTTCCTCTTCGGCACCGGGGACTGGTCACACTTCTCAGAAACCGCCGTGCGGACATCGGCGAACCCTTTGCCGATCGCGTTTGGGATCAGCCTGCTTTGGGTGATGGTGGGTTACAGCGGATGGAATGCCGCCACCTATGTTGGCGAGGAAGTGCGGCAACCAGACCGCACGCTGCCCGCCGCCCTCGGACTCGGCACGTCTATTGTCGCCCTCGCTTACCTCGGCCTGAATCTGGTGTTCATCTACGCCACGCCTCTCGAAAAAATGAAGAACGTAGTAGCAGTAGGGTCCATGGCGGCGGCGAATCTCTTCGGGCCCCAGGTTGGTGGCGTCTTTGCGTTACTCATGGCGGTTTCGCTCATGTCCACAGTCAACGCCATGGTTACGATCGGTCCGCGCGTTTACTACGCCATGGCCCACAACAGGGCGTTCTTCAGTGCCGCGGGAATCGTAGATCCCCGCTGGCGGACGCCCGTCAACGCGATCCTGATGCAGGGTGCCTGCGCCATTGTGATGACACTGACCCCGTTCCCGCAGCTCATCATTTACATCGGCTTCAGCCTGACCTGCTTCACAGTGATGGCGGTGGCCTCGGTGCTGGTTTTTCGTAAGCG
>JAOAPO010000292.1 GCA_025462945.1 Bryobacterales bacterium | reverse complement strand
CGGGCGAGGTCCAGCCAGTGCCGGGCCCATCGCTCGCCATATCGTGGATCGGCGAGCAGCTTATCGAGAACCTTCTCGTATGCATCAGGAGAGGAATCGGCTTCAAATGCCGCCACGTCCTGAGGCGCGGGAGGCAAACCGATCAGATCGAAATAAACACGCCGCAGCAGGGCCCGCCTGGAGGCCGGCGGAGCAGGCGCTAATCCCTTCGCCTCCAGCCGCGACAGGACGAACGCGTCGACCGGATTTCTGACCCAGTTCGCGTTCGCGACAACAGGAACGGGAGGCGAGACTGGCTTCCGCAGCAGCCACTCAAGGTGTGGATCCTTCTTCGTCGTTGCGTTCGCTGGTGCCTGCATGGCGTCGATTGCTTTCACAAGCAATGCGACATTCTCCTCGCTCAGCGTCCCGCCCATCGGCATCCGCGGCGTGCGCTCGCCGCGCACATACCCGATGAGAAGCGATTGCTTTGCATCGCCGGGTATGAGCGCGGCGCCGTGCTTACCGCCAGACAGGGCAGTTTCGAGGGTTGTCAGCGTGAGTCCGCCGGATGCGTTTGCTCCCGCGTGGCAAGCTGCGCAATTCGCCCGCAGAACAGGGGCGATCTGCCGGTCGAAAATAGCTTTGTTAGCCGAGTCGCCTGTCTGTGACCAAGCCAATACTCCGGCTAAGTGAACGCCGAGAACGAAAACAGCTAGTGCAATTCGCATCGATAGGGTGCCGATTCCATTCTAGAAAAGAATCTTCAAGCCAAGTTGAGCACTCCGGGCGCCGCTTGCATTGGTAATGACCCCGAACTGGGTATTAGCAAGGTCCGACACCGGGTTCGACCAGGTCTTCTGGTTGAACAAATCGAAGACTTCGAACCGCAGGTCCACCTTGACCCGTTCCCAAACCGGAATGCCCTTTGCAACGGCGATGTTGGTGCGGAACGTTCGGAAAGAACGCGTCGCTCCATTGAGCCGAGGTGCATTTCCAAAGGGATCGAGGGCGGGGTTCGTGCGGCCCTGAAACACCGACGCGTTGTAGAAGTTGTCCACAGAAGGATCGAAACGCTCGCCCGCTGTGGGTGCGCGCCAGTCATTCGTGGTGACGTTCGGCCGCGGCGTGCCGCCCCGCAGATTGTTGACATACCGCCCGTCAACGATACCCATTGGGTAGCCGCTCTGGTAGAACATGAACGAGCTCAGATTCCAGTTGCCAACAACACGGCTCAGGAAGCCGGTGGTCAGGTACTTCTTCCCCTGACCGAAGGGCATATCGTAGCTTCCCGTCAGCTTGAACATTTGCGGCAGGTCGAGAACACCGTACGACTTTTCGTTGGCACGGTTGTACTGATTCTGCGCGGACCCAGCGCCCGTGGCAGAGCCAACCACACCGGCGATCCAGGGCTCGGACGAATCCGCATCCGTCAGCAGCTTGGACCACGTATAGGAGGCCAGCAGACTCAGTCCCCCGGAGAAGCGTTTGGTGGCCTTCAGGATCAGAGCGTGATAGGTGGAATTGCCGCTGTGGTTCATCATGCCGCCCGTTGTCACGCCCTGATACTGCGGGAAGACGCGCAGAGCCTGGCCCAGCGTTGCGTTGCCGCCGAGCAATGACTTGAAGGCAGGGAAAGGCGCCGCGAAGCCGAGCGCGGTTACGGCGGGGTCGTCGATTGGCTTGTTCAGCAAAGACCCAAGGCTGGCGTACTTCGGGTCGATCTGCATGATATTGACTCGATCGGAAGCGAGATGCGTGCCCTTGCTGCCGGTGTAGGTGGCATCAAGGACAAAGTTGTTCGGCAGCGCCCGCGAAACGGCCAGGTTCCAGCTATCGGTGGTTGGGAGTTTACCGGTCTCGCCAGCGCCAAACCACGGAACGCTGAAACCGGCGTTGAAGCCGGGATTGATGAAGGGGGGCGCTTCCCAGGCGGGGAAACCCTGATCCCACTGGAAGGCGGAATTGATACCCTGGTTCTGAGAGGACCAGCTGGGCGAGTTAGTAAACCCGTTGTTGGCGCCATTCAGGCCAGGTGCTTTGTTTGTTCCGTAGAAGATTCCGGCTCCGGCACGAACCACCGTCTTTTCCGTGATTTGATAAGCCAGGCCAAGCCGGGGACCCCATCCCATGGCGTTGTTGTAGAGGGCTCGACGGCCCTCGCGGCCCGCGCCGTTACCCAGGAATCGAAGCGCGCCAGGAATTCCGTTGGCCGCAGGATTTGGCAGAGTCGGATCGAAGTAGGAGAGACGGTCGTGCTTTTCATAGACACCCTGGTTTATTTCCCAGCGCAGTCCGAAGTTCACCGTCAGCTTGCGGTTCACCTTCCAGTCATCCTGCACGAAGGCTGCATGATAGGGGAACCGCAGCATTTCCGTGTTCGGCACGGTGAAGCCGCCGGAGTAGACTTCGCCGAGCATGAAACTGGCGAAGGCATTGCCGGAGTTGCCGCTGTTGTCGGCGGGGGCAGACGTACTCAGCCGGTTAAAGGTGAAGCTGCCGGCAGAAGTATTGCGGTTGTTCGTGTTCAGGAACATCAACTGGTAGGCGTATCCGAACTTCAGGCTGTGGTTGCCTCGCACCCAGGTGAGGTTGTCATCCAGTCCGTACACGGTGTGGTACTCGTCCCAGAGTTTCGAACTGTCCCACCCATAATAGTTGTCATTCGAAAAACTTAACTGGGGGAAGCCGGTGTTGTAACCGGGGTTGTTCTTCACGGCGCCGCCCAGCTTGTCACCCCAGTTTTGCCCGTACGGCTCCACCGTGATGTCGTGTTCCGGATGCGTCAGACGATGCGCACCGATCGTAAGACTGTTTACCAGCGTGGGGCTGAACGTGTGAATATCGTTGAGCCGGAATACGTTGCCATAGTATTGATCGCCGTTGAAGTATTTACGGCCGGAGAGGGGATAGGGCAGGCTGCTCCAGTTCAGGGGGTTCGATGGATCCGAATCGTAAGCGTTGTTGAAATGCTCCCCATTTTTAGTCCACGTGAATGACAGCCTATTTCTGGAACCGAAACTGTGGTCCAGCTTGACCGTGTACGCATCCTCGATTCTCTTTTTCGGTTCCGACCCTGGAGAAACGTAGTTCCGAACCAGCCCCGGGGCGTTTGGAGCAGGAAAGAACTTACCAATGTTGCGGGCCAGTGTGCTCAGCCGGTTCGCAGGAATGATGTTCGTCGGGAACGGATCGCGAATGAAACCGCCCTTTCCATCGCTGCGGGTTGTGCTGGGATCGTAGATCGGGATCGTGTTCCCGTTCGCCAGCTTCCAGTTCTGGAAGTTACCCTGAATCATTTCCGGCAGCGGAATGGTCTGTTGCGAGGCGTCGGATGTCTGAGGAAAACGGTACCCTTCATATGAAAAGAAGAAGTAGGACTTGTTCCTGCCGTTGTAGACTCTCGGGATCGCCACCGGCCCACCGATAGTGGCACCGAAATCATTCCGGTGAAACTTAGAGCGGGGGCGACCAACCTTGTTATTCAGCCAGGAGTTGGCGTTCAGAATATCGCTCTGAAAGTAGTCGAACCCGCTTCCATGGACCTGATTGGTTCCGGACTTAGTGGTTACACTGATATTGCCGCCGCTGGCCCGGCTGTTCTCGGCTTTGAAGGCGGAGGTCTCAATTCGGAACTCTTCCACGGAGTCCACCGACGGCGTCAGCCGGTTCATATAGCCCACATGGTTGCGCCAGCCCATCTCCACCGAAAGCCCATCCACACTGACGTTCCAGTCGTGTTGCTGCCCACCGCCTATTTGCAGATCGTCCCAGGCGGATTCGCCGTTGCCGCTCTTGACTTGAGGCATCATCATCATGACGCTGAACGCATTCCGCATTCCGCCGCCAATTCCAGCGACGGCCAGCGGCACATCGTTGACCAGCTTGCGTTCCATGGTGGTGGATACTTCGGTCGACTCTGTCTTTAAGGGCGGTGCCTCCCCGGTTACGGAGACCTGCTCGGAGGCCGCACCCACCTCGAGCACCACGTCGACGCGGATATTGTCATTGGTGGACAGATTGATGCCGGATCGGGAGAAGCCCTTAAACCCGGTTACCGCGACGGTGACTTCATACGGACCGACTTGCAGGTTCGGGATTACGTAATTGCCGCCACCGGACGAAACTGTTTGGGCGCGTGTGCCCGTTGCAGTGTTCGTGGCGACCACCACCGCATTGGGGATGACCGCCCCCGATGAATCAGAAACGAGTCCGGTGATGGTGCCGAGTGTGCTTTGCGCCAACGCGGCCGTGGCAGTGAGGGTGAGGCTGACCAGAGACAGCAGGGCCTTCGATTTCATTGACATAGCTTTTGAGTCCCCTTAGCAGGCAGACTGAATATATCCGGTTCCCCGCACCGTGACAAGGATAGAAACGTTACTATCTTTCCTTAACGCGTTGAAAACTCTTGCTGTTTTCCGCCGAGTCCGTTGTTTCGGTCGCTACGCTGTGATATGTTTGCGGCGAGGCTGAACCATTCCGGGAAGAACCAGCGAATTGGAGCAGGCAGCCGCGATCTCAAGAGCGGCTCAGGCGGGGCCGGAGGCGTCCGCTTATCGGCGACACCTGAGCGAGATTATCGGGAGCCCCGCTTTCAAAGGAAGCCGCCGGAGCCAGGAGTTCCTGCAGCATATTGTCGAGATGGCGCTGACTGGTCACTTCGACGAACTCAAGGAACGCGCGCTTGGCGTTGGGCTGTTCGGCCGGCCAGCTTCGTACAACACGAGCGAGGACGGCATAGTCCGCGTAACCGCGAGCGACGTTCGCCGCCGTTTGCATCAGTTCTACGCGGAGGCCGGTACAAAGGCCGAGGTAAGCCTGGATCTCCCGGCTGGTTCGTACATCCCGGAATTCCAGCATCGGGCGAAACATGAGTCACCGCTCCAGTTCCCCCCGCCAGCTCTCGTCGCGAACGGACGCCCCGGCGCCGTACGGGTGTCGACGTATCTGCTTGCCGCTTTCGCAGCGGGAGTTGCCTGCACTGCTTTAATCGCCTGGCTCTTCTATCAGCCGAGTCTAAGGGCGCGCGAAACGCAGCTGATACAGCCTTGGTCATCGATGTTCCTATCGGACCTCCAGACGCACATCGTCTATTGCGATCCCGATGTGTCCCGAGCCCAGGGGCTCTTTGACTTTCATATATCGCTTTCCGAGTATGCGAATCACCGCTACGTGCCAGACTCCGTCCCAACCGAACCCGCGGTGCAGAAGGAAATTCTTTCGATGCGGGGCGTTAACGTGGCATCGATCGATGCGGCGCTGGCGCTCAGTGTCGCCGAGTTGGCTTCGAAAAACGGCCACCATGGCGCGAAGTCTTCAGCTCATCGACTTTAAGAGCGAGGATAACTTCCTGATTCTGGGCAGCCCCCGCTCGAACCCCTGGTTTATGCTGTTCGACGACGAACTGGATTTCCGATTCGAGTACGACAGGGCGCTGAAGCAGGAGGTGATCCGCAACATCAATCCGAAGCCTGGCGAGGCTCAGCGATATGTCCCTACCGCACAAGGGTGGGATACGGGACACGCTTACGCGGTGATCGCCTTCGTTCTCAACCCAGGTCAGAAAGGACGCGCCTTGCTGGTTGCTGGTTCGAACGCGGAAGCCACCGAAGCGGCAGGCAAGTTGATCACGAATCTGGAACTGATGTCGAAAGACCTCGCGCGCCACGGCATTGACGCGCATGGTGCTCCACAATCTTTCGAGATCCTCCTCCGGGTATCTGCCATGGCGGGCACCTCAAACGCTTTTGAGGTGATCGCCTGCCACAAGCTGCGGAATTGAAGACCTGGTTCTTTGTGTGCGACTGGGTTTGCAGAAGATTGTCGCCTCGGAAATCCGCGAGAGACTTGGCGATAGCTGACGCTCGTTCGACTCTGTCGGCCTGAGTGCCCTGCTGTTGTCTCCGGTTGAAGCGTTCCTCGAATTGCGGCCCGCAACCGGGCTGCACATCTGTCACGATTCACCCTGAGTTGCGGCCTGCCGTTATTTCTCTATCTTTCTACGGCTTCAGAGACCGGATACATGGCCGTCCGGGCTGTCGTGGCTACAGACGCCGGCCCTCGGGCGCGCCCTTCATCAACTCGAACAACCCGGCCGATACCGAGTGCGCTTGATCTCCCGGGATGCTAAGGTTCACCGCTGACAAAATGTTGGGCCCGAGAAGGTCATGGATGGCGCCGGCTGGATCGTCACTCGTCCCTGCTCGAACTCCTGGTTTACCGTGAAGTGTCGGAGCGAATCACTGAACCACTTCGGGAGGTCAGAGCCAGTGGGCCGGCACTGATAAGCGTTGGCAACCGGGCACCATTGGACACGCGCTCGGCGTGCATTCTGGACGCCCGGTATCGAACGGGCGTCGCTGAACCAGCACATGGGTGGAGGGCTCCCGACACCGGAACTCCCGGAGTTGCTATCTGAAAACCTCGTATTGGCTGTACTCGATGTCCAACTCTGACTTACCCGTAAAAAACCCCTGGGTCGTAGCCCGGCTGTGTCGCGGAAAGGTAAATCCGTCCACGACCATGTATTCGCGTTCAATGGCGGGTTTACCTGTCCAGAAGGATGGACTCGACGCAGGCTTGCCTTCAATGCGCAGAAGCGAGAAACCTTTGACATCGAACCACGCTTTACCCTCGATGAGTGCAAAGTTGTGCGCACGAGGCTGAATGTTGACAACGTAGCACTGCATTCCATGGAGCGATTCGACACCGTCCAGCTCCATCGAATAGTTGGCCGAAGTGAGAAGGTTATGCGACCTTTCGACGCTGCGACTTAAGCTCGCATCCTCTTTCAGAATCCGGTTGATTACCCGTTCCTGAAGAAGGCCCGGCCCGCTGCGTGACAGTATCGTATAGGTTTTTCCCATCCCTTTTTGAAAAATGACCTTCGCGTCAATCTCGGCGCTTTGCCTGAAATGGCTGTTGCGAACCGTGTAGTGTTCCCTGGCTGCATATCCGGAGAGTTTCTGCTCTCGTACCTCTTGCGCCTGGTCGATGCCCGCAATGACAGCTTGTGGTGTTTCGCTTATCGTCCCGCTGCCGAGCAGTGTCACGCTCAGCACCGCCAGAGAAACGAACATCGGCCAGACGTACCTGAACGAGAGGGCGTCAATGTTACAGAGAGCACTTTTGAGATCGTACATGGATTCAACCTTATTCTTCCCTTCCTTACAGTGTCTTCGATTGCGAGTAGTCTCTCGATTGCGAGCGCCACGACACTTTGCAAACTGCTGCGGCCACTACGGCTGCGAGCACGGGAGAGGGCCTCCCTGAGAGCGCGACACAAGAGCCAGGCGGACCGCAGTGTCTGCGTGAGGTCAGCGATCCTGCAATGCGGCGGGCAGGGCAATCGCGCACTCGGCTTTTTTGCCGCGGTTGGCTGAACAAACGCTGCGCCAACGGCGCGACGGCCGTCCCACCCGCGTACCCGGAGAGTTGTAGGTCGCGAGTGGCGCTGTGAGCCCGGGCCATCAAGGCTGTTGATAGCGGAGATTAAGGTTCCAGCGTGCACAAGGCGAACTGTAAGTGCTCGAATTGCTATGCACTCCATAACACCGTAGAATTTGAGCATGTCGAGGGGAGCGCACATGCTCGAGCTCTTGCAGCGGCTGCGAAGGCTTGAGACCCAGGTCCGCCAAGGGGGGGGCATCGAGAGGGCAGAGAAGCAACATGCTGCGCGTAAGCTCACGGCACGGGAGCGCATTGCTGAGCTGCAAGACCCTGAGGCTCCTTTCTTCGAAACCGGCCTTTTGGTGGCTTATGACCGGTATGACGGGCAGGCGCCCGCGGCGGGTGTCGTGACCGGGCTCACTCGCATCGAGCGGCGACCTTGCGTGGTCGTCGCCAATGACGCCACAGTGAAAGCCGGGGCGTGGTGGCCGGAGACAATCGCCAAAATCCTGCGAGCTCAGGAGATCGCCATGCGGAACCGCATTCCGATCGTCTATCTGGTGGACTCGGCGGGAGTGAATCTTCCTCTGCAGGACGGCATCTTCCCCGGTCAATATGGGGCGAGCCGGATTTTTTACTACTGCTCTCTGATGAGGGGCAAACTGCACATTCCGCAGATCGCCGCCGTGATGGGACCAAGCATTGCCGGGGGCGCCTACCTGCCGGCGCTGAGCGACGTCATCGTGATGGTGGAGGGCTCCGGGTTCATGGGTTTGGGCGGCTCACACCTGGTGAAGGGAGCGACCGGCGAGGTGGTGGACGCAGATAGCCTTGGCGGGGCTGCCATGCATACGCAGACCAGCGGAGTGGCGCATTATCGCGCGAGCGACGATCATGATTGCCTAAAGCAGATCCGGCGCCTGATCGCCGCGCAGCCGGAACCGCGTCCAATTGCGACCGGGAAGCCGGCGGCTCTCTCGGCAGAGACCCTTTATGAGTTGATGCCCGACGACCCAAGGCTGCCCTACGACACGGAAAAGCTGATTACGGCTCTGTTCGACAGCGATGAACTGATTGAGTTTCAGCGCGAGTATGCAACTGAACTTCTCTGTGCTCAGGCCAGACTCATGGGCCGGCCGGTCGCCATCGTGGCCAACCGCCGGGGATTTGTCAAGACGGCGGCGGGACCGAGAATCGGCGGAATCATCTACGCGGAATCAAGTCGGAAGGCAGCCTACTTCGTGGACTACGCAAACCGCAATGGCTGGCCGATCATCTATTTGCAGGATGTCACGGGTTTTATGGTGGGCACACAGTCCGAACGCGAAGGCATCATTCGTGCCGGAGCTGAAATGGTGCAAGCGATGGCCTGCGCGGAGGTTCCGAAAATCACCCTGACTTTGGGGCATGCGAGCGGGGCTGGTTACTATGCGATGGGCGGACAGGGCTTCGATCCGAGTTTTACTCTGAGCTGGCCCACCGCCCGCATTGGCGTGATGGAGGGGGAAGCTGCGGTATACGCCTCGTTTGGCACGGAGATTGAGAAGTACCGCGCTCTGGGTCAGGAACTGCCGGAGAACCTGAACGAACGGATTCGGAAGACTCGCGCCGACTACGAGCAATGGCTTGACTCTGTTCACGGTGCGGCGCGGGGACATGTGGACGCAGTCATCAATCCGGCGGAAACCCGGGAGATATTAGGCTTCCTGCTGGAAGCTTCCGCACGGAGCGCGTCGTGATACGGGTTGCTAACGGCCAGGGCTTTTGGGGGGACTGGGTGGAGGCGCCCTTCAGGCTCTTGAGGAACGGCCCCATCGACTACCTGACGTTGGACTACCTGGCTGAGGTCACCATGGCGGTGCTGCAGAAGCAGCGTATGAAGCGGCCGGGCGCCGGATATGCCCACGACTTTCCACCGCTCGTGCAGAGCCTTGCTGCCGAGCTGATGGAACGCGGCGTCGCGTTGGTGGCGAACGCTGGTGGGCTGAACCCGGGGGGATGCGCACGGGAGGTAAAGCGGCTCGCCCCAAACCTCAAGGTAGTGGCCGTTTCTGGCGACGACATCCTTGACAAACTCGACGAATTCCAGGCGCAGGGTTGCAGCCTGACCAACATGGATACCGGCCAGCAGCTCAGCGAAGTGCGCGACAAGGTTCTAAGCGCCAATGTTTACGTGGGAGCGTTCCCCATTGCGGCAGCATTGGCGAACGGAGCACAGGTAGTGGTGACGGGCCGATGCGCTGACGCGGCTCTGGCAATGGGACCGGCTATCTATAGCTTGGGATGGGGCCTCAACGACGTCCGCCGACTCGCCGCTGGTGTGGCGGCGGGACATATCATCGAATGCGGCGCACAGGCCACGGGCGGCAATTATGGAGGCCGCTGGCAGGACATCGCGGGCATGGACGAAATCGGGTATCCGATTGCGGAAATAGAACCCGATGGACAGTTTGTGATCACCAAGCACAAGGGCACGGGAGGCCGCGTGACCGCGCACGGCGTGAAGGAGCAACTTCTCTACGAGGTGGGTGATCCGCGCGCCTACATGACGCCGGATTGCATTGCCGACTTCACAAGCCTGCGCGTGGAAGACTGCGGCGCCGATCGCGTGCGCATCACGGGTGCGCGGGGCAGAGAGCGTCCTGAGCAACTGAAGGTTTCCATTAACTACGCGGCCGGATGGAAGGCAACCGGCACGATCGTGTACAGCGCGCCGCACGCGCTGGAGAAGGCTCGGGCCGCGGACGAAATTGTGCGCAGGCGTCTGGCCCGCGTTGGGCTCGCGTTCGAGGAGATTCACACGGAGTATCTCGGGGTGAGTGCCTGCCATGGGGCTAATGCACCCGCAATGGCGGAGGTCGCCGAGGTGCAACTGCGAATCGGTGTGCGAGGGCAGGAGCGTGGCGCAGTAGAGCGATTCACTCAGGAGATGATTCCTTTGGTGTTGAGCGGCCCGCCGGGCGCGACGGGCTATGGAGAGGGAAGGCCCAGGGTACGTGAGGTGGTGGCTAACTGGAACGCGCTGCTGCCGCGGGAACTGGTGAAGCCCTTTGTGGAGGTGATCGAATGAAGATGCCACTATCGCGGCTGGCGCACGCACGTTCGGGAGACAAAGGCGATTCGGCAAACATTGCGGTGATCGCCTGGGACGCGGCGGCATACCAGTTTTTGGCCGAGAACCTCACTGCCAGATTCGTCGCGGACTACTTCGCGAGCCAGATCAAGGGACCAGTGGAACGGTACGAAGCGCCCAATCTGATGGCTGTGAATTTCGTGCTGCGCGGCGCGCTGGGTGGTGGAGGCACCGTGTCGCTGCGGATCGATGCACAAGGTAAGACGCTGGCAGCGGAACTGATGGGTATGGAGGTTGAATGTGAACTCGACGTGCCTGCTGAGCGGCCGTGAAGGGCGGCTCGCGCGTTTGCGAATGAACCGGCCAGAGGTGCGCAACGCGTTGAGCCGAGAGTTGTGCAGAGCGTTGATCGAGGAGACTGACCGCGCCAACGAGGACCATTCCATCGGTGCGATCCTGCTGGAAGGCGAAGGGCCCGTGTTCTGCGCGGGAATGGATTTGAATGAAGACCTCGCCGGTAATCTCGGCGCGTTGCATGCGGAACTCTTCTCGCTCGGCGCGAGACTGACCAAGCCCATGGTGGCGGCGGTGCAGGGAGCGGCCATTGCCGGAGGACTGGGTATCGCCCTGAACGCACATGTGGTCGTGGCCGGCTCCACTGCTCGCTTCGGACTGACAGAAACACGCATTGGCCTGTGGCCTTACACGATTTACCCGGCCGTGGTCGCGGCGGTTGGCCGCAGGGCGGCAATGGAACTCGCTATCTCTGCGAGAATCGTCGATGCGGAAACCGCGCTGCGGCTCGGTCTGGTGGAACATGTCGTGCCGCCTCACGAGTTGCAGGCCAGGACGGTGGAGATCGCGATGGCGCTTGCCAACGGCAGCGGGCAGGCGGTGGCGAATGGCTTACGCTACGTTCGCGAGATTGCAGAATTCGGAATCGCGGAGATCCTGCAGCATGCGGTGCGTAAGCGGGCGCAAGCAGAAGGGGACGCCGATTTCGCGGAAGGCGTGCGGGCGTTCCGGGAAAAGCGGGCTCCCCAGTGGCCCTCGCACAAAGTTTAGGAGGTAGTACCGATGGAGGCTGCCGGGTACCCGTACTTCACAGAAGAGCACGAATTGTTTCGGAAAAGTATCGGCGCCTTCTGCCGAAAGGAGATTGCCCCGCATGCGTTCGAATGGGAACAGGCGCATGCTCACCCGAAGGAGTTGTTCGCGAAAGCAGGGGAACTGGGGCTCTTTGGAATCCGGGTCGACCCTGAGTGGGGCGGTTCCGGAATGGATTGGTGGGCCAGCGCCGCGGCCTATGACGCGCTGAAGTACACCGACTTTCCCAGTTTGAATCTGGGCCTGATGGTGCAAATGGACCTGACTGTCCAGGTGATCGAAAAATATGGCACCACAGAGCAAAAAGAAGAGTTTCTGCGCCCTGCGGTGTCCGGCGACAAAGTGACGGCACTCGCGATCAGTGAACCGAACTGTGGTTCCGATGTGGCGGCGATGCAAACGCGCGCAACCCTCGACCGCGGCGATTGGGTGATCCGAGGCCAGAAGCTGTGGATCACGAATGGCGGTATCGCGGATTTTCTGGTGTTGGCTGTTCGCACAGGCGAACACCGGCATCACGGGATCAGCCTGGTGTTGT
>JAOAPO010000290.1 GCA_025462945.1 Bryobacterales bacterium | reverse complement strand
AACGAAGTCGGCTTAACGGAATAAACGGAATAACGAGGAATCAGTGAGTCTTCCTAAGTTATTGAAAAATGGAGCGGGAGACGGGGTTCGAACCCGCGACGTCCAGCTTGGGAAGCTGGCATTCTACCGCTGAATTACTCCCGCTCAAAGGAACACGTCAGCTTCATCCAATATACTGCATCGCCATACCCTCGTTGGTTATCATTAGGCCCAGTGCCCGCCCCCCGCATCTTCCTGATCGATACCTACGGCTTCATCTTCCGTGCCCACCATGCCCGAGCCCGCACCGGCGCTCCGCCCATGCGCACCACCACCGGGCTTCCCACCGAAGCTGTTTTCATCTTCACCAACATGATCCGCAAGCTGTCGCGCACCATGGCACCCTCGTACATGGCCGCCATCTTCGAAGGGGAAGGGAAGACCCTCCGCGAAGAAGCCTTCGCTGAGTACAAAGCCAATCGCACCGAAACGCCCCCGGAACTCATCCAGCAAATCCCCTACATCCGCCGCATCCTCGAAGCCTACCGAATTCCGATCATTCACCACGCGGGCTTTGAAGCCGACGATGTCATCGGTACACTTAGCCGACTGGCCACTGAGGTCGGCAACGATACTGTGATCGTTTCCAGCGATAAGGACATGCTCCAGCTCGTCAACCAGCATGTCTCCATGCTCAACCCCGCCAAAGACGACACCTGGTACGATCCGGCCAAAGTGAAAGAGTTCATGGGCGTTGAGCCAGGTCAGGTCGCGGACCTTCTTGCGCTCAAAGGCGACGCCATCGACAATATCCCGGGCGCTCCCGGCATCGGGGAGAAAGGTGCCAAAGATCTGATCGAGCAGTTCGGGTCCGTAGAGGCAGCTCTGGATCGCACACCTGAAATTGCGCGGAAGATGTACCGCGAGAGCCTTGAAAACAATCGGGAACGCGTCATCCTCAGCAAGCATCTCGCGACCATCGACTGCCAGGTTCCCGTACCCTTCGAACTCGAAGCACTCCGCGTGCGCGAGCCCGACCTCGAACTCCTGAAACCCCTCTTCAAAGAACTCGAGTTCTTCACTCACCTCAAAGAGCTCGGACCGGGTGAAGACGAGCGGCCAAAGGATTTGGGTCCTTTGCTCAATGCGGGCGATGTCGACGGTTTCCTGAACGCGATCCCGGAAGGCGCCGTCACGGCCGTGGTGTGGTCCCCGGCGACGCAGGAGATCGGGCTGTCCTGCCGTGCGGGTCAGGGTCGAAGTCTGCCCGAAAGCCGGCTTGCAGAACTCACCGCGTGGCTCGAGGACGACTCGCAGAGGAAGTCCGCCGTGGACGTCAAGTCGCTTACCGTCGAAATGGCGCGGCGCGGAATCAATGCGCGAGGCTTTCGCGACGATCCCGGGCTCTACGCGTTCCTGCTCGACGCGGACCCCGGCGGTTGCTCATTCGAAGCCATGGTAGAGCGTCGCCTCGACCTCCGCCCCGGACCTCGGGCCGATGAGCGCGCTCTCTACGTTCACGAGTTGACCGAGCGTCTGCGCCCGCAGATAGCAGCCCGCAGCCTCGAACCTCTTTTCGCCGACATGGAACTGCCGCTGGCGAACGTCCTCGCCGGCATGGAAGCGACTGGCATTCGAGTCGACCCGGTCGAACTCTCCCGTCTTTCTGAGCTGATGGACACCGAGATCCGCAGTTTAACCACCCGCATTCACGAGCTTGCGGGGCGCGAATTCAACATCGCATCTCCGCAACAACTCGGTAAGATCCTGTTTGAAGAGATGGGCATTGCTACCCCAACGCGTTACGGCAAGGGTAAGGTCGTCTCCACCGCCGCCGACGTCCTGGAGACGCTCGCCTCCGAGCATCCGATCGCCGGCAAGGTTCTTGAATACCGGCAGCTCACCAAGCTGAAGGGTACGTACGTGGACGCATTGCCGCTCATGCTCGATCCGGCGACCGGTCGGCTTCACACCACCTTCAACCAGTGTGGGGCGGCCACTGGCCGGCTCTCCTCCGCGAATCCGAACCTCCAGAACATTCCGATCCGTACCGCGCTCGGCCGGGAAATCCGCGCCGCCTTCGTGCCGCAGGAAGGTTGGCAGCTGGTGGTCGCTGATTACTCCCAGATCGAACTGCGCATCCTGGCGCATATGTCGGGCGACCCTGTTCTCATCGACGCCTTTCGGAGCGGAGAAGACATTCACACGCGGACTGCGGCCGAGGTCCTCGGTGTCCCCCCGATGCTGGTGACCAAAGAGGCGCGGAACAGCGCCAAGGCCGTCAACTTCGGCATTGTATACGGGATCAGCTCCTTCGGGCTCGCGGCGAACCTCGGTATCAGCCGGAAGGAAGCCGATACGTACATCAAAAGCTATTTCGAACGCTACGCCGGAGTGAAGACCTTTATCGAAGCGACCATCGCGACGACTCGCAAGACCGGTGTGGCTAAGACGCTCTTCGGAAGGGAACGGCCTATTCCGGACATGAACAGCAAGAACGCTGCGGCGAGAGGTTTCGCGGAACGCACAGCGGTCAATTCACCGATCCAGGGTACGGCAGCCGACCTTATCAAAGTCGCGATGATTCGGATCGACAAGGCCATTCGCGGCTGGCAGAGCCGGATGCTGTTGCAGGTGCATGATGAATTAGTTCTGGAAGCGCCTGCTGAGGAAGTAGATGAACTGCGGCGGGTGGTGCGCGAGCAGATGGAGTCGGTGGTGAAGCTGGATGTTCCTTTGGTGGTAGAGACAGGCGCGGGAGCGAACTGGCGAGACTCCAAATAGCGTTCGTGGACGCCAAATCGACTTTCAGTCGCTACTTGCGCATGCGCTCTGCTCATGGGCCCTTGTCAAGGAGCAACTAGTAGCTGAACACTAAAGCGCAGGGCTTTGTTGTGGCGGGGAGCAGCAACAGTGCCCAACAAAAAAGTGCGGATGGAACCAGAGGGCCCCATCCGCACTACGAACTAAACGTGGACTAGGTTATGCCTTGCGACGGGCACGGCAGATGCCCAAACCAACCAAAGCTGTTCCAAGAAGAATAAACGACGCCGGTTCCGGGGTGTCGGACGGCGGAGGAGCAGCAGTGTAGCTGTACACCACCGATAGGATTGTATTGGAAGTTGGCGTGCCGGACGATGACGCGGGTCCGGGTCCGAGGTAGCCCGTCTTGCCAGCGACGAGCTCGTAGACGTTAAAGGTGCCGATGCCAATGGTTGTGAAGTAGGAAAGACCGGAGAAAACGTTGCTCCCGAATTGATCCTCAATCGTGAGCGCGTTTTGAGCCACGTACACGGGCGACGTTCTCGTAAGGGTTCTGGAGCCCGTACCGCCGAAACCGTCGGCGATCGTGAATCCCGGACTCGTCTTCGCGTTGACGTCGTCAGCCAAGAGCGAGATCGAAGTTAGCTCGGGATCGAAGTTGTTGCCGTTCTGAGACAGCAACGCCGAATCCAAACTGAACCATGACTCAGCTTGGATCGAGGCGTTGAATTGCCCCGAGTCATGGGAATTATTCGTCACAGTTACGACTCCACTGACCGAATTCGTCAGAGAGACCGTAACGCCGTTCAGAGCACCTAGGGTCGAATCGAACTTGTCAATGACGTAGGTGTTACTCCAGACGGTCGTGTTGAAGCCGGCTCCGGGCACGGTGAACGTCTGGGTTATCGTTGTTGCGAAAGCGTTCGAACCCGTGAGAAGAAGCCCAAATGCAGCGACTCCGATCGATCTCCGAAGTGTAGATATCTTCATTAAATCAGCGCTCCTATCGGCATACGTGAGTCGTTGTGAGATCTACCCAGTGATACCGTCATAAAAGATACTAACACGCCAGGGCATCGCGCCAAGCTAATAGTTGGTTTCCCTTCCCGCCAACGGGTCTAGTACTATCCTGCGCCTCCAGGGTACCCCAATAGCGAGGTGCTGGCTGCACGTCGTCGTGTAAAGCTGGGCTCGTGATCTTTTTCACCAGCTTCAGCCGACACGGCGGTAAACTATACAGATGAGGGTGAGTCACACCGTCCGTCGCTATGGAACTTTGGTTCCTCTTTTGCTGGCCGGATGCGGCAGAGCGCAGCAAGGGAACCCGGAGACCGCGATCCACGCGTCAGCGACCGTGTCTGCTGCCACGCCCTCACCCACGCCCGCTCCGCCCACGGGCACGTTGTTGGGTCGTGGTGCAGCCATCCTTGTGGAGACGTCTGACGTCATTGACTCTGGTAACGCCAGGGTTGGCACCCTCTCTCACGTCACGGTGGTAGGAGACGTGAAAGGTCCGGAGGGCAAGGTCGCCGTTCCTGCCCTTAGTAGTGGGACAGTAGTCATTCTGGAGGCGGGGAAGAAAGAGCGCAGGTCGTATCTCAAACTTGCTCTATACCAGCTAAGCGTCGCGAACCGCTCCTTCCTGCTGAGCCGCGGGTCTAAGCACTTGGCTGAGATGGAGTCTGTCGAGGATTCAGCCAGGGGGGAGGGCCATCGCAGCGTTCATATCGCTCGTGGCACTCTGCTCGAGTTCACACTGAGCGAACCGTATCAGTTTGATGCTGAAAAAGCCCGCTAAGGCTCTTCAGCCAGTGCTCGCGTTCGTAGAAGAACACGGGAACGGAAAGACAGACAAAGCGCTGCTGTTCCTGTGCACGCGGCGGCCACGGGGCGCGGGCCCTGAAGCTCTGATGTCGGCTGCCCTCCGGCGGAGACTGTGGTTAAATCTTACCGGCGGTCGTCCCGAAGCTTCGACAGCAGCCGAACCATCTCAAGGTACAACCAAACCAGCGTTACCATCAGGCCGAAGGCCGCGAACCATTCCATGTACTTCGGCGCGCCCATCCGGGCACCGTCTTCGATCACCGCGAAATCCAGAATCAGATTCAGCGCCGCGATCACCACAACGACCAGGCTGAAAACGATTCCGATCGGACCGCTCCCGAAGATCCCCGGGATCTGCACGTTAAAAAACCCAAGAACCATGCTGGCAATGTAAACCAGCGCGATCCCGCCCGTCGCGGCCACAACGCCCATCTTCAGCTTGTCCGTCGCCCGGATCAACCCGCTGCGATACGCCAGCAGCATACAGATACAGGTTCCGAACGTCAGCGCAACGGCCTGGATTGCAATACCGGGAAAGCGCATTTCCATGATCGCCGAGAAACCGCCGAGCGCGAGCCCTTCCAGCACCGCATAAACCGGGGCCGTGATCCCCGACCATTCCTTCTTGAAAATTGTGACCATCGCGGCGATCAGGCCACCGATCGACCCCAGCAGCATGTATCCCGACACCGCAGCCGCATTCGGCTCAATCTGGTTGAAAAACTGGTTCCAGACCCACGATGCGCTCAACGCAACCAGCAACATCAAAATGCCGGCACGGTTCACCGTCCCCGAGACGGTCATGGTCTTGCCGTAGCCAGTGTGGATCGCCGAGCCTTCGAAGGTGCGTCCAAATACAGGATTTGAACTCTTTAGTTCCATATCTCTATTATCCCCTGACTACATAATGATGAGGGCCGCCATTAGTTCGATTCCATCCCACAGGTTCTGGATCCGTATGTTCTCGTTCGAGGTGTGCTGGCTGTTGTCGTGATTTGCGATCGGGATCGTGATCGTCCGGGTGCCGAGCGTCTCCTCGATCATTTCCAGCGGCACGCTGCCGCCCATGGTCGGCCACTTCGCGGTTATGCCCCTGGCGCTTTCCACCACGCGAATCACTTCCTGCGAGATGGGCAGATCCATCGAGGTACGGACCGCGTTATACCCTGCTTCCGAATTGATCACGCTCACCACTTTCGGGTGCGCCATCCGCTCTGCGGCCGGGGGTTCGTGATCCGTAACGAAGTACCCCTGCGTCCGGATATGCTCGATCACGCGTTCGACGGTTTTCACGCGATCCATGCCTTTCACCAGCCGGATGTCTATCGAGGCATTGGCGGTCGCCGGTATCACGTTCGAAGCCAGAGCGCCGGGTCGCGAACTCGCCAGGCTGCGAATGTTGAGCGAAGGCTGCTGGATCAGGTCCAATAGTTTCGCCGGGGAGCTTTCGGTGCGGCCCAGCCAGAGTTCCAGCATCAGTTCACGATCCGGCACCGGCGCTTCGGCAATCGCACGCTTCTCGGTGGCGCTCAATGGCGCGATCCCTTCGTAAAATCCCGGCACAAGCACGCGGCCCGAATCGTCCTTCATCGACGTCAACAGCCGGACCAGCATCATCGCTGGATTCGGCGCCCAATTTCCATAGTGTCCGCTGTGCAACTCACGCCTTGGGCCGTAAGTGGTCACGCTGATCGTGGTCACCCCGCGTGCTCCAAACGCAATCAACTGCTGCCGCGTCTGCGCTACGGGTCCGTCGCAAATAAGCCAGAGATCGGCCGCGAAAATCTCTTTGTGCGCTGCCAGAATTCGGCCCAGATTCACGGAGCCGGCTTCTTCTTCGCCCTCGAAGACAAACCGGATATTCGAACGCGTCCGCAGCCCTGCTGCTTTTAAGGCGTCGAGCGCGACTGCCATCGCGAGGATGGGGGCCTTGTCGTCGGAAGCGGAGCGCGCGTACAGGCGCATCTCCGGATCGAGAGGAAACTTCGCCGAGGCGAGCGGGACCACTTGCCCGTCCTTCTCGATTGGCTTGTCTCGAAGTGTTGGCGTGAACGGCGGACTGGCCCACTCGGCTGGATCCAGAGGCTGGCCGTCGTAGTGGGCGTACAGGGCGATGGTCCGGGTGGCCCCCGGCGTCTTCAAGTCCGCAACGACAACCGGGTTTGCCCCAGGCTCCTCGACGAGTTGCACCACCGCGCCGCGCTTCGTGAACATCGTGGAGATCGCCTGCGCATTGCGCCGAATGTTGGCCGAATCGCGAGCGAGGTTCGGGATGGCGAGCAGGTCAACGAACTCGGCCAGTATCTCCCGCTCATGTACCTGCCGCCACTGGCGGGCGGCCGCTGAAGCAGGATTCGTCTGCGCTGAGGCGAGCGCAGCAATTAGTAGAAGCAGGACACCGGGTCGAAGCACAGGACCCACTATAGACCGAACTGCCCGGGTGCGGCGGTTCATTCATGACGCAGCGCGGCCATCGGGTCCACTCGCGAAGCCCTCCACGCGGGGCCGAAGCCTGCAACTGCCGCTGCCGTGATCAACGCCAGCGCAGCACCCGCCATCACGAGCGAATCTGTGGGCTTCACTTCATACAGGAAGGACGCAACGAAATGCCCCGTCTGCCATGCGATCCCGAGGCCGATCGCGATCCCAATGGCGGCCAGAACGGTAACCTGACTGAACACCATCCAGACAATGCCGCCGCGCGCCGCACCAAGGGCCATGCGGATCCCGATCTCGTTCGTCCGTCTGGCGACCGAGTATGCCATGGTGCCGTAAAGGCCCACACATGCAATCAGCAGAGCAAGCGCCGCAAACCCGGTGCAAAGATTCGCAAAAGTGCGTTGTTCCGAGATCGTCTGGTCAATGACGGCGCTCTGCGTTGTCATCCCGGTGATCGGCACAGTCGGACTGGCGTCGTGGACGATGCCGCGAACAATGCCGGAGATCTTCAGTGGGTTGGTGCCGGTACGCAATTCGAAAGTGACCCGTCCCAGATCGGCCATATCCTGGCTGTACGGAATGTAGACAAGCGGCGGCGTCTCTTCTTCCTTCAGCGAATTGTAGCGGGTGGTCTTCGCCACGCCGATGATCTGGATGTCGGCCGGCGCCTTCGTATCGTGGAGGCCGATTCGGCGCCCCACGGGATTCTGGCCGGGGAAGTACTTCTTGACGAACTGCTCGGTTACTACGGCAACGCGCGGGGAACGTAAATCTCGCGCGTCCAGATCGCGGCCCACGAGGACAGGGATCTGCATGACGGCCAGAAAGCCCGGGTCAACCCTGATCAGAGCCGTATTGGGTTTTTTGTCTGGAGCGGGGGCTGGCGCGCCGGGGATCGTCACCGTGGTGTCATTCCAGTGATACGAGACCAGCAGCATGTCTGACAAAGCTGCTGCCTGAACGCCCGGGATTGCCCGAAAGCGCGCAGTCAGCCGGCTGTAAAACGCTGCCAGCGCTTCACCCTTATAGCCGCCCTGGTTGGCGTTCAGCGTGAAGACCAGGATGTTATCGCGGTTGAAGCCAAGCTCAATTGCGTTCAGGCGTGAAAGCGTGCGAACGAAGAGTCCGGCTGCCACGGCGAGCACAAGCGAGAGAGCGACCTGGCTAATGATGAGAACGTGGCCCAGCCCCGGCGCGAAGCGTTTGCGATGTCCGCTGACGGCGCTGGAACGTGTCTCTTTGAGTGCCGGTGTAAAGTCGCGGCCCGTCGCCTGAAGTGCCGGAGCGAGACCGAAGATTACTCCGGTGCCGAGGGCCAGAGCCAGAGTAAAGGCGAGGACGGTCCAGTTCAGACCTGCATGAAGCGTCAGTTCATCACCCGGCGGGGAGAGGAGCCAAAGGATAGATCGGATCCCCCATACAGCGACAATCAGGCCGAGCACTCCGCCAGTGCAGGAGAGCAGGATACTTTCCGTCAGCAACTGGCGGATAACGCGCCACCGGCCCGCGCCAAGACTCATACGCACTGCCATCTCGCGACGGCGAGCGGAGGCGCGCGACAGCAGCAGGTTCGCGATGTTGGCGCAGGCGATCGCCAGAATCAGGCCCACCATCGTCATGAGAACGAAAAGCGGTTTTCCGTATTGGCGCCGGAGTGAGTCGATCCCCAGCCTGCCCTCCTGCAGCCACAGGGACGGCATCTCGCCGGTACGCTCGTTCTCAGAGGTAGCCGATGCGAGTGCGAAACGATGGAAGGCTGTCCTGAGAACTGCTTCCGCAGCGGGCAGGGTAGCGCCGGGCCGGAGCCGGCCCATCATCTCGACCCAATAGAAGTTCTGATCGAGGAATCGGTACCGAGCTTCCATCTCCCGATCCGGGGCGAACAGAGGCATCGCGTGCAACGGAATGGATACTGGAGCTTCGTGACCGGCGCTCACGCCGAAAAAGCCGGGTGCGGAGACGCCAATCACGGTGAAAGGCGTGTTGTTGATGAGTACCTGACTGCCAATGGCGTCAGGGCGAGAGCCGAAGCGGCTCTGCCAAAACTGATAGCTCAGGACTGCCACGGCGGGGGCACCGGCACGATCGTCCTCGTCCGCGATCAGACGGCCAATCGCTGGGGTTACACCGAGACCCGAATAGTAGCCGCCGGAGACATACATTCCCTTCAAAACTTCGGCCTGGCGGCGCACAACGACGTTCAACTCGTAGGCTCTTGCGTAGGCGAAGACCGTGGCGGGCAGGCTTCGGTTTTCACGCAGCCTCTCGTAGGCGGCGTGGGGAAAGTTGGGGCTGATCCTGCCATGTTTCTCATCCCGCCAGGCACTGCCGTTGATGCCATGCACCACGGGAGCTCGGTCCCGATTGCTCCAGTGCAGGATCACAAGGTCTTCGGGGTGGGGCACCGGCAACCGACTCATCAATATGGCGTCCATGAAGCTGTAAATCGCCGTGTTGGCGCCGATGCCAAGGGCAAGGGACAGTACCGCCATACCGGTAAACAGCTTATTGGCGAGCATGGCGCGAAGTCCATAGCGCAGATCCTGCGCCAGCTGTTCCAAAAACGTAAAAGTCCACATACCGCGGCTGTTCTCCTTTAACAAAGCGATGTTGCCGAACTGGCGGGCTGCTTCGGCGCGGCTGGAGTGTTCCGACTTCAGCGCGAGATGGTGCTGCATCTCTTCTTCGAGTTCGCGTTCGAACGCCCCCCGACGGAACAGAAAGCGCAGGCGGCGAAGCAGTTCGGTCATACGGCCTCAATAACTCTGCCAATGGCGGTCGCGACGTGCGCGTAATCCTGCAGTTCACGTGCGAGCTGCTTGTGGCCGTCAGAAGTAAGTCTGTAAAATCGGGCGCGGCGGTTGTTTTCCGACTGTTTCCATTCGGCCACCACCCAGCCCTTGATGAGCATCCGTTGCAGGGCAGGGTAGAGCGAGCCCTCTTCCACCTGAAGGATGTCCCCCGAAATGCGCTGGATATGTTGCGCGATGCCATACCCGTGCATGCCGCCGGATTCTTCGACTCCGGTACGGGCGAGACTTTTCAGGATGAGCATGTAGAGAGTGCCGGGCGGAATCTCCGGACGGGTCGTTGTTCCCATAGGCTAACTATGCAACAGTTAGACTACGGAAGCAAGTGGCGGTGCAGGGCTCGAATCTTGCATGGTGATTTCGCCACAAAGTGCATTAATCGCGCTGACGAGCCATGCAACAATAACGTCGATATGACCTTTCGCCACGCGGCGCTGACCGGTGCCCTCCTTTCTCTCCCTGTCTCTCTTTCGGCCCAGTCCGACGGCCTGAAGCTCACACCAGGCTTCGACCTGTCGGCCATCGATCGAAAAGCACAGCCCTGTGACGACTTCTACCAATACGCGTGCGGAACCTGGCTGGCAAATAATCCGATTCCGGGCGATCAGTCCAGCTGGGGCCGCTTTTCAGAGCTGGACGAGCGAAACCGCACTATCCTGCGGGGCATCCTGGAGAAGGCGGGGACTGCGAAGAACCCCGACGCAAACACGAAGAAGATCGGCGACTACTACGCCTCGTGCATGGACGAGAAGACAATCAACGCGAAAGGTCTGACGCCGCTAAAGCCGGAACTCGACCGCATTGCTGCCATCAAGACCCCGCAGGATATGACGTCTGTGATTGCCCGCCTTCACCTGCTCGCCGTCAACGTATTATTCAACTTCTCCTCGGGTCAGGATTTCAAAGATTCCAACGCAGTCATCGGTCAGGCGGATCAGGGCGGTCTGGGTTTACCCGAGCGAGATTACTACTTCCGCACGGATGCCAAGGCAGTGGACACGCGCAAGGAGTACGTCGCGCACCTGGAGCGCCAGATGGTGCTGATGGGCGTTCCCGCTGCGGAAGCCGCCAGACGCGCGGCGGCGGTGATGGAACTCGAAACCGCTCTCGCGCAGGCATCTCTCGACGTCACCGCGCGTCGCGATCCGAACAAGGTCTACCACCTGATGAAGGTGGGGGATCTGCAGTCCTTAAACGACTCGTTCAACTGGAACCGCTACTTCACGCTGGTTGCCGCTCCGAAGATGGACAACCTGAACGTCGCCGCCCCGGACTTCTTCAAGAGCCAGGAAGCGCTGCTAAAGAAGATGCCGATCGAAGTCTGGAAAGATTACCTCTCCATACACCTGGTTGCAGCTCAGTCGATGCTGCTGCCCACGGCTTTCGACCAGGAGAACTTCGCGTTCTTCTCAAAGTACATGCGTGGCACGAAGGAACAGCAGCCCCGCTGGAAGCGTTGCGTCCAGGCGGCGGACGGCGATCTGGGCGAGGCCGTTGGCATCGCTTACGTGGAGCAGACGTTCGGAAAAGAAGGCAAGGACCGGATGCTCGCCATGGTGAAGAATCTCGAAAAGGCTCTGGGCGATGACATCCAGAAGCTGAACTGGATGACGCCTGCGACGAAAGAGAAGGCGATGGAGAAGCTCCACACCGTCACCAACAAGATCGGCTACCCCGATAAATGGCGCGACTATTCGAAGCTCCGCATTGTGCGCGGTGACGCCCTTGGCAACTCCCTCCGCGCGAATGAATTTGAGATAAGCCGCCAGATCCAAAAGATCAACAAGCCAGTGGACCGCGGCGAGTGGTTCATGACGCCTCCCACCGTCAACGCGTACTACGACCCGCAGATGAACAACATCAACTTCCCTGCCGGTATTCTGCAGCCCCCGTTTTTCGATAAGAACGCGGACGACGCCACTAACTATGGAGCGATCGGGGCGGTGATCGGCCACGAACTGACGCACGGCTTCGACGACCAGGGCCGCCAGTTCGATCCGAAAGGCAATCTTCAGGACTGGTGGACGGAAGCCGATGCCAAGGCGTTCGAAGAACGCGCGCAGTGCTTCGTGAAGGAGTACGAGCAGTTCGAACTGCCAGGAGGGGTCCACATGAACGGCAAGCTGACCCTTGGTGAGAATACGGCGGATAACGGCGGGCTGCGTGTCGCCATGATGGCCCTGATGGATTCGCTGGCGGCGAAGGCGCTGGGTACGAAAGACGGTTTCACCCCGGAGCAGCGCTTCTTCCTCGGCTGGGGTCAGGTGTGGTGCCAGAACCAGACACCGGAAGTGCAGCGTCTGCAGGCCCAGACCAATCCGCACTCCATTTCGCGCTTCCGCGTGAACGGTGTGGTGCAAAACATGCCGGAATTCAGCAATGCTTTCGGATGTAAAGCCGGTCAGCCCATGGTGAAGGGCGCGGACGCCTGCCGCGTCTGGTAGAGCGTCGCCTGGTCACTTGATTCGTCCTCGTCGGTGGGCTCGTTGAGGTGATAGTA
>JAOAPO010000274.1 GCA_025462945.1 Bryobacterales bacterium | reverse complement strand
GAAGGAAGAAGTGAAGCCGGGGTTCCTGACCCTGCTGGATGGGTCGGATGCGTCGCTGAAGGGCGGGCGGCGGGCGGCTCTGGCGAACTGGCTGGCTGACGGGAAGAATCCGCTGACGGCTCGCGTGATGGCGAATCGGATCTGGCAGGGTCACTTCGGGACGGGCATTGTGGCGACTCCGAATGACTTCGGGGTTGCGGGTGAGCGGCCGTCGAACCAGGCGCTGCTGGATTACCTGGCTGGGTCGCTGGTGGAGAACGGCTGGAGCATGAAGAAGCTGCACCGGCAGATCATGCTCTCGGACGTGTATCAGGCGTCGTCGCTGACCCAGGACGCGGCTGCTGCGGTCGATCCGGACAACAAGCTGCTGTGGCGGTATCCGCGGCATCGGGCGGAAGGCGAAGTTCTCCGCGATGCGATGTTGCTGACGAGCGGAAAGTTGAACCCGGAGGTTGGCGGGCCAGGAATGCGGCCTGAACTTCCTGCTGGCGTCAACGCGGTGGGTTATGCGTCGTGGCCGGTGGAGAAGGATGAAGCGCAGGCCAATCGCCGGAGTATCTACGTGGTGGTGAAGCGCATTCTGACCTATCCGATGTTCGAGGCTTTCGATGCGCCTTCCACGGAAGAGAGCTGCGCGCGCCGCTTCGCGACGGTGGTGCCCTCGCAGGCATTGACGCTGATGAACGACAAGCTGGTGCTCGACTGGTCGAAAGCCCTGGCGAGCCGTGTTCTGAACGACTCAGGGCTGGCGCCCGCCCAGCAGATCGAGCGTGCGTACCGGCTGACGTTCTCGCGTGCTCCGAAGCCCGAGGAAACGAAGACGGTCAACGAATTCCTCGAAAAGCAGACGGCGCTGCTCGGTGCGCGGCTCGCCAAAAACGAGAAGCTGCTGCTGCCTGAGAATATTCCGGCCGGCATGGATCCGGCCAAGGCCGCCGCTTTTGTAGATTTTTGCCATACCCTGATGAGCTCGAACGAGTTCATGTACATCAACTAAGACGAGGACGCGATGAACAATAAACTCCGCCACCACTGGAACGTTTCCTCTCGAAGAGAGTTCTTCACCAAGGCCGGCAGCGGCCTTGCTGGTATTGCGCTGGCCGACATGCTGGCGCAGCAGGGTTTGGCCGCTCCGGCCGGGCGAGGGGCGACAGATCCGCTCGCGCCGAAGACGCCGCACCATAAGCCCACGGCGAAGTCGGTCATCTTCCTGTTCATGGAAGGCGGCCCGAGCCAGATGGATACGTTCGACCCCAAGCCCCTGCTGCAGAAGCTGGACGGCAAGCCGCTGCCGGCGAGTATCGCGAAGCCGAAGCAGACGTCTCGCGGGACGGCAGACAACACGCTGATGGCCCCGAAGCGGAACTGGAAGCAGTACGGGCAGAGCGGGCTGTGGGCGTCGGACTGGTACCAGAACGTCGGCGAGCACATGGACGATATCGCGGTGATTCGCTCGTGCTGGGCCGACGGCATTAATCACGTTGGGTCTGTGTGCCAGATGAATACGGGATCGATTCTGGCCGGTCGCCCGTCGCTGGGTGCCTGGGTGAACTACGGGCTCGGGTCGGCGAACAAGAACCTGCCGTCGTTCGTGGTGATGACGGACGATCGGGATCCGCTGGGCGGCACGAACAACTGGAGCGGCGGCTTCCTGCCGGCTGTTTATCAGGGAACGCAGTTCCGGCGCGGCGACACGCCGATTCTCGATCTGCATCCGCCTTCCACGATCTCCGATGAGCAGCAGCGGAACCAGTTGGGGCTGCTGAAGGGTCTGAACCAGATTTGGTCGAAGGACAAGGCGGACGACTCGGAACTGGATGCGCGCATCCGGTCCTGGGAACTAGCGTACGAGATGCAGTCGGCTGGTTCGGAAGCTGTGGATGTGACCAAGGAATCGGCAGCGACGAAGTCTCTCTATGGGCTGGACGATCCAGCGACGTCGGTATTCGGGGCGAACTGCCTGATGGCCAGGCGGCTGGTGGAGCGCGGGGTCCGGTTCATCGAACTCTACTGCGGCTCGGGCAGCGGCTGGGATGCGCATGAGCATATCGAAGCGAATCACGGCAAATGGTGCCGGGCGTCGGATAAGCCGATTGCCGGGCTGCTGGCGGACCTAAAACAGCGCGGATTGCTGGAAGACACGCTCGTTGTCTGGGGCGGCGAATTTGGACGGACTCCGTTCAACGAGCTGACGGACGGACGCGACCATAATCCATGGGGCTTCACGATGTGGATGGCGGGCGGCGGCGTGAAGGGCGGCCGGTATATCGGGTCAACCGACGAAGTTGGTCTGCGCGCGGTGGAGCGGCCGGTGCATGTTCATGACATTCATGCGTCCATCTTGTGGTCGCTCGGTCTGGACCACCTGCGTACAACGTTCCAGCACAACGGACGAGCGGAGCGGCCGACGGTACTGGCAGGCGAAGTGGTGAAGGAACTGTTCGCCTAAATCGGCGGATTGCCGGTGTTAGGCTGAAACGATGCGGTTACGCCACGTTTTCCTGCCTGCGCTGTTGCTTAGTTCACTGAGTTCATTCGTTCTCGCGCAGGCTCCCAAGCCTGCGGCAACAGCCGCTCCGAAAGCCGCTGTTGCAGCTCCGAAACCAGCGAGTTCTGCTGCTCCGAAGCCTGCCGCTGCGCCCATCGCCGTTGGCGCGAAACCTGCGGTGAGGCCAGCGACACCCAGGCCGGCAATCAAGGCCGGCACCCCTAAAGAGATGACTGACGAACAGAAGACAATCTACGCGCTGGGGCTTTCCGTTGCGCGCTCCCTCAAGCCTTTCAGCCGGTCCGCGCCTGAACTTGACATCGTCAAGCAGGCGTTGTCCGATGCCGAGGCGAATAAGCCGGCAGTACCGCTGGAAACCTGGGGGCCGAAAATTCAGGATTTGGCGGACGCACGAGGAGAAAAGGTGATGAAGCACGAAAAGGAAGCTTCGGCTGCTTATCTGGCGAAGGCTTCGGCCGAACCCGGCGCGGTCAAGAAGCCTTCAGGCCTGGTTTTTCAAGAGCTGACTCCGGGTACGGGCGCATCGCCCACCGCCGCCGACACCGTGAAGGTTCACTATCGCGGCACGCTGGTCGACGGTACCGAATTCGACAGCTCATACAAGCGCGGTGAACCGGCACAGTTCCCGCTTTCGAACGTCATTCCGGGATGGACGGAGGGTGTCCAGCTGATGAAGGTCGGCAGCAAGGCGCGCCTGATCTGCCCGTCCGACATCGCGTACGGCGATAAGGGTCGCCCGGGCATTCCAGGCGGCGCAACCCTGGTCTTCGAAATCGAACTGCTCGAGATCTCCGGGAAATAACTAAGTGAGACAGGTAGCCGCCCTCTTCCTGCTCGCGGCCTCACTGCAGGCACAAAGTGTGGGGGATCTGGCGGCGGCCTATCTCAAAGACCTGATCCGGCTGGATACGTCGAATCCTCCAGGCAACGAATCGCGGGTCGCGCGCTATCTCAAGCAGGTTACGGGTAAGGAAGGCATTCCGGCGGAGCTTCTGGGCGACGATCCGGAGCGCCTGAACTTCGTAGCCAGGCTCAAAGGCAGCGGCCAGAAGCGGCCCTTATTGCTGGTGGCGCACAGCGATGTGGTTCCGGTGGATCGCAGCCAGTGGACCGTGGAACCGTTCACGGCCGTAGAGAAGGACGGCGTCATTTACGGCCGCGGCGCTGAGGATGACAAGCAACTGCTGGCTGCCGAGCTTGCCGTGATGGTGGATCTGGCGCGCCGCAAGACCGTACTCGATCGAGATCTGATTCTCTTTTCGGAAGCAGATGAAGAAGCGGGATCAGCAGGCGCGAAATGGGTCATCGAGCATGCGTGGCAGAAGATCGATGCCGAGTTTGCGCTGAACGAGTACTCCTACATTCTGCCCACCGCGTCGGGCGTTCCCGTATTCCAAATCCAGACCGCCGAGAAGGTGCCTACCCGCTTCCGCCTGATTGCGAAGGGAGTCGCGGGTCATGGTTCCCTGCCCCGTGACGACAATGCGGTACTGCATCTGGCCCGCGCCATTGTGAAAGTGACGGAAGCCGAGCAGCCCGTTGCGCTGAATGCGACCACGCGCGCCTGGCTGAAGTCGATGGCCACGCTGCCGGATTACAAGTGGCTGGCCCCTCTGCTGCCGCGCCTGGAGGACAAGGCAACTTCGACGGCTGCCGCGACAGAGATTGCCCGCCGGGATGCGGAGATCGCCGCGATGCTTCGATTTTCTGTATCGCCCACCATGCTCTCGGCCGGGATGAAGATCAACGTTATCCCGAACACCGCAGAGGCTCAGCTCGATGGCCGGAGACTGCCGACCGAGACTGCGGACGAAATCTACACCCGACTTCGCAACCTTGTGAATGACCCTGCGGTCACGGTGGAAGCGGCAGCCGGGAACGGACAGGGTGCCACTGAGCCGAGTTCTCTGACGACCAGCCTTTATGCCGCCATGGAGACGGTCTTCAAAGAGGCTGCGCCGAACGCACTGGTTGTTCCCTACCTGATGCGGGCCACTACGGACGGTGCTTATTTGCGGGCAAAGGGCATAGCGGTCTACGGGGTGCCGTTGTTCCGCAAAGAGGGCGAGCTTCGGATGCACTCGAACGATGAGCGCATCAGCGTGGAGAATCTGAAAGCCGGTACGGACTTGCTGGAGAAGATTGTCCTTAAGGTCTCGAGCCGGTAAGTTTAAAGCTCTGGTCTCGGCACGAGCAGTGCGCGCGCCTCACCCACCAGGAAGAGTGACCCGGAGACGAAGGTGGTCATCGGATTCTCCTGGACACACCGCAACGCTTCCGCCAGCGTCCCGATGGCCCGACAGTTCGGGTGGTCAGCAATCTCCAGAATCGCTTCCGCATTGAGGGCGCGAGGCTGCGCCGGGGCTGTGACGATCACCTCCGCCGCCAGCGGGAACAGGCTCCCTACCACTTCATCGAGAGCCTTGTCGCGCATCGCCCCGAAGATCAGGCGGATCGGCTCATCACGGAAGAACTCGCGGATATAGGCCGCCAGCGCCCGAGCTCCGGCCGGATTGTGCGCTCCATCCAGGATGATGTCTGGGTTCTTCGCTGCGAGTTCCAGCCGGCCCGGCCAGCTTGTGGCGGCGATGCCTGCAGCGATGAACTCCGGTTCCACGCCGAAGGCGAGCAGCGCGGCGACCGCAGTCCGGCTATTCCCAACCTGATGCGCACCGGCCAGAGGACATCGAATGGCAAGGCCAGCCATCATGAACTCGCTGCCGTGGCGGTGCACTCGGACGCCATCGACCGGCGGAGTGACCACGACCGAGATGCCGAGTTCTGTGGCCTTCGCCTGCAGAACGGCGAGAGCCTCGGGGCGCTGCTCGGCGAAGACAGTTGGGCATCCAGCTTTGAAAATGCCAGCCTTCTCGCCCGCGATCAACTCCAGACTGGAGCCGAGGAACGCCTCATGATCGAAGTCGATCGGGGTGATAACGGTCAGCTCAGGCGTGACCACATTCGTGGCGTCCAGACGGCCGCCAAGGCCTGTTTCGAGCACCACGACATCCACGTCGGCCTCGGCGAACGCGACGAACGCCATGGCGGTCAGGGTCTCAAAGAAGCTGGGTGGCGCCTCAACGGTACCGCAGACCAGAAGTCTTTCAGCCGCGGCGTAGACTCGCTCGAAGGCACTTACCCATGCGTGTTCGCTGAGCCATGCGCCGGCGATTCGGATTCTCTCGCGTGGGTCGACCAGATGCGGCGAGGTGTACAGCCCGGTCCGATATCCCGCAGTGCGCAGGCTGGATTCGAGCATGGCGCAGACGGAACCTTTCCCGTTGGTGCCGGCCACGTGGATGTAGCGCTGGCCCTCCTGCGGATTGCCGAGTTCAGCCAGCAGCGCCTCGATGCGATCGAGGTCCCACTTGATGGTCTTTAGTTCAGGGCCAAGCGAAAACAGATACCGGACGGTGTCCGCGAAGGTCATGCCGCTTGTTCGACGGGGCCCGCGAAGAACTCGAGAGCGGTAGCGATCCAGGCCTTCATTTCGGCGCGGGGCACCACGGCGTCGAGCATGCCGTGTTTCAGCAGGAACTCACTCCGCTGAAAGCCCTCCGGCAGCTTCTGCCGAATGGTTTGTTCGATGACGCGAGGTCCGGCAAAGCCGATCAGCGCGCCAGGTTCCGCAATGTTCACGTCGCCCAGCATGGCGAAGCTGGCTGTAACGCCGCCAGTGGTTGGGTCGGTGAGCACGCTGATGAAGGGCAGCTTTGCTTCATCCAGTTTCATGAGTGCGGCGGAGATCTTGGCCATCTGCATGAGGCTGATGGCCCCTTCCTGCATGCGTGCGCCGCCTGAGGCCGAGATTATGATCACAGGCTCGCGGCTTGCGATGCCGGCCTCGATGGAGCGGGTCAGCTTCTCGCCAACGACTGAGCCCATGCTGCCGCCGATAAACTTCGATTCCATGGCACAGATCCGGACTTTGCGGCCGGCGAGCTTGCCGGAA
>JAOAPO010000237.1 GCA_025462945.1 Bryobacterales bacterium | reverse complement strand
AACTGATTCATGACCGCGGAAGCCGCCAATCCGCCAGCCATGCCCGCCGCGATCCCTTTCCACAAATCCTGATCGCCTCCGATGGCGTTCGGCTTCGATTTTGTCATGCAGGCGACGGAGCAATTGCGCCGCCAGAGTTCTCCCGCCCCGCAATGCCGTATGCGTCCGATCGCAAGAATGACTCGGCTGACTCACCGAACATTGGAAGGTACCGATTACCGGTCGAAGTCGCTGATTTGTTCTGCCTTGCCTGCAGCAGGGAACCAACTCGGTGTTGGCGAATACACTGGTCCACGCATCGCATGGGAACTGCTATCGTGACAACAATTTTTGCAGTGATCGCTTTTGCTGTCGGATTTACGCTTCTCTGGCTCGTGATCATGAAACCCGCGCGGGACAGATGGAGAGCGATTCAGCGGCGCAAAGCGAATCCAGACGGGGATACCTCGGGTGCGACGCCGGGCGACTCAACTCCTGGCTCAAACCTAAATACGTAGGCTGGCACCGGAGAGTGCGTCGTAGATGACAGCGGACCAGTGTCGTGTGATCGCTGTTCTGCTCGGACCGCGACCGGCACAGAGGAAGCCGTCGTGTTCTGAAAGCGGGCAGCGAGAGCAGTCAGCATCTCGGCAGCTTTAGCCACTTCCGGGTCGGCAACCGTGGCGCGGGTTGCGCGCACTCCAAAATGAGCATTTGGATGGTCAAGACGTGCGGGCAGCTTTGCCAGGCTTTTCGCGGTGATGTCCAGGACGTGCATAAGATCGATCGCGGCCCATATCATTTGCTCTTTGCCGAGGGCGTCTGCTGCAGCGGATTTCGCGAAAGTCTGCACCATAAACCAGGAGTTTCGTAAGGCTGGCTTCGAGGAGATCTACAATGATCCAGCAGATCTGCTTCAGCGTTCTGAAAATCGTTGTTCTACGAACAGCAACCCCGAACCGGAAGCGCAGCGCATCAACACCTTAAGAAAGAGCATTCGCCACCAGACGCCGATCGGGTGCCCGGGCTAAACGCTGCCCGCCTCAGACGCGGATACGCTCCGCGCCCGAATAGATGTTAAAACGCTCGTCGCGAACGAAGCCGAGCAGGGTCAGGCCGAATCGCCGCGCCGTCTCCACGGCGAGTGTCGAGGGTGCACCGACTGCGGCGAGCAGGGGCAGGCCGACCATCACAGCCTTCTGAACAATTTCAAAGCCCGCGCGACTGCTGATCAGGACGAGAGATTCCTCCATTGGGGCTCGAGGGTCGCGCAGAGCCATTCCGAGCAGCTTGTCGAGGGCGTTGTGGCGACCGATGTCTTCACGGATCCCGAGCAACTGGCCGGTTGGCGAGAAGAGAGCCGCGGCGTGCAGGCCGCCGGTTCGGTCGAAGACGCGCTGCGAGTTCCGAAGGACGTTCGGGAGGCTGTGGATCAGCGCGGCGTCGAAGACCGGCGAGCGCGGACCGGGTCGCCGCGACGGTGAAGGCTCCAGGGCCGCGAGAGATGTTTTGCCGCAGACACCGCAGCCGCCCATTGAGGCGAAGTTGCGCCTCAGCCGCTCCTCATCCACCTCGAAGCCGGGCACGAATTCGGCGCGGATGGTGTTGCCGGCCGCCGCCCGAGCAGCGCTGCCACCGTTCTCGTGACTGAGCGAAACGATCTGATCGGGACTTTCCACGATGCCCTCGGTAATGAGGAAACCCATGACGAGATCGATGTCGTGGCCGGGCGTGCGCATGGTGATGGAGAGGATGGTCCCGCTGACGTTGATTGCCAGCGGCTCTTCCACAGCCAGGTAGTCCTGCACGGGCGTCTGCCCGTTGCGCTCCACTTTGACCACGGATGTAATCAGCGTGTCGCGCTGCATTAGAGCCAGCCCCGCGGGAGGTTCGCCGCTTGCAACGTACGTTGGTTCGGGCTGCCCGCCCGACGGTGGAGGGATCGCATACAAGCCGCCTGCTACGAGTTTAAGGGGCACCCGCGGGTCTCGCATTTTTCTGATAGATTGCAGAGTGAAAAGGAGATTCGATGGCAACGAACCGCGGCGTGGAGTACATGGGACCGGGCAAAGTGGAGGTTCACTCGATTGACTTCCCGAAGCTGGCATTGGGAGACCGCAAATGCGAGCACGGGGTGATTCTGAAGATTGCCTCCACCAACATCTGCGGCAGCGATCAGCACATGGTACGCGGCCGGACTACGGCTCCCAAAGGTCTGGTATTGGGACATGAGATCACGGGGGAGGTTATCGAGGCGGGGCGAGACGTGGAGTTCATCAGCAAGGGAGATCTCTGCTCGGTGCCGTTCAACATCGCATGCGGCCGCTGCCGGAATTGCAAAGAGGGCAGGACGGGCATCTGCCTGAACGTGAATCCGTCACGTCCCGGAGCGGCGTACGGTTACGTGGACATGGGCGGCTGGGTGGGCGGCCAGGCGGAATACGTCATGGTGCCCTATGCCGACTTCAATCTGCTGAAGTTTCCGGACCGGGACAAAGCGCGGGCGAAGCTTCGCGATTTGACAATGCTGTCGGACATCTTCCCCACCGGGTTTCATGGCGCGGTAACGGCCGGAGTTAGTCCTGGCTCAGTTGTCTACGTGGCCGGTGCCGGACCTGTGGGACTGGCCTGTGCGGCCGCTTGCCAGTTGCTGGGCGCGGCCGTCGTGATTGTGGGCGACATGATCCCGGAGCGGTTGGCGCAGGCGAGGAGCTTCGGCTGCGAGGCTATTGATCTTCGGCAAGATACAAGTCTCGGGGAGCAGATCGCGCAGATTGTGGGAGTTCCCGAAGTGGATTCCGCGGTCGATTGCGTGGGCTTCGAAGCGAGGGGACACGGCAGGGATGCCGGCACCGAGCAGCCCGCAACCGTGCTGAACGCGCTGATGACGGTCACCCGGGCGGGGGGCGCGCTCGGCATCCCCGGTCTGTATGTGACGGACGACCCGGGGGCGGCGGAAGCCAGCGCGAAGACGGGAACTCTGGGGCTGCGGATCGGCCTTGGGTGGGCCAAATCTCATACCTTCGCCACGGGTCAGTGTCCGGTGATGAAGTACAACCGGCAACTGATGATGGCGATTTTGCATGACAAGGTACAGATCGCGAAAGCGGTGAACGTGGAAGTGATCTCCCTGGACGATGCGCCGCGAGGCTACCGCGATTTTGACCGGGGTGCCGCGAAGAAGTTCGTTATCGATCCGCACGGGATGCTGAAGGCGGCCTGAGGCAGAGTCCCGCCTATGCTACTTTGCCGCGGAACATGCGGTAGATGATTACGAAGTATCCGATGGCGATAGCCATTCCGATGCCCCACCACAGGAGCCCGATCGACAGGGAGGCAGGTCCGGTGGCCGCGTTCCAGATGGTGAGGCTGCGTTCCGGAGGCCCGGACGAGGGCAACAGGACGGGGTAGAGGGCGAAGGCAGCGCCGCCCAGCATGGCGGAGATGTAAGCGCAGGAAGCCAGAAAAGCGTCACGCTCACGGCGAACGCGGGTGAAGTGGAACATGCCTGCGATCGCGGCGAGCACAAGTACGGGAATCACCCAGCTGACCGCGTTGGCGCGGTAGTTATCGAGGTGTCGGGGTCGCACGAGGACGGTGGACGCGAGACCAGCGAGAGTGCCCGCGCAGACGGCGCCCCACAGCCACGGGACCATGCGGCGCAAACGGTCGTTCAGCGGGCCTGCCGTCTTCAGAATCAGGTAAAGAGCACCGTGCAGCGTCAGCGCCGCGACAGCGATCAACGAGCAGACCACGGTGTACCAATCGAGGGCACCTGGCTCGGGGCCGGGGAGGAAATTCGTCCAGAGAGAAACGAAGAAGTAGTGGTCGGCTGCGAGGGGGACGCCGCGCATGACGTTGCCGAGGGCGGCTCCGAAAAGAACAATCAGGAGCACGCTGGAAAGGGCGAAGCCGCCATCGAAGAACTCGCGCCAGACACGGCCTTCCAGATGATGGCGGAACTCGATGCCGAGTGCGCGCATAACCAGTAGCCAGAGGACGATGTTGAGAGGCAGATAGAAACCGCTGAAACTGGACGCATAGAGAAGCGGGAAGGCGTAGAAGAGCGTCCCTCCGGCGGCGAGCAGCCAAACTTCGTTTCCGTCCCAGACGGGGCCGATGGCTTTGAGGATCAGACGGCGTTCTTCGTCGGTCCGGGCAGCCACAAGGTGGAGGGCGCCGGCACCCAGATCGAAGCCGTCCAGAACGACGTAGGCGATCAGCATGACGGCCACGAGCGTGAACCAGACCGTCTCCATGTCAGTATTGGCCTCCGGTAACGGCGGGGGCGTGGTCGTGCGAGGCGGCGTGCTGTGTTGGCCCCTGTGCGAGCTCACGCTGCATGAGGAAGGCGTAGAAAAGGGACAGCAGCGCGTAAAGGCCCATGAAGCCGAGCAGCGTGAACAGCCCGTTGGAGGCGGAGACGTTCGCGGAGTAGCCGTTCTCGGTGCGGAGCAGGCCGTAGACGAGCCAGGGCTGGCGACCCGTTTCCGCGACAAACCAGCCTGCGAGGTTGGCGATGAAGGGGAAGGGTGCC
>JAOAPO010000224.1 GCA_025462945.1 Bryobacterales bacterium | reverse complement strand
AATCTACGGCTCCGAAGCGCCAACGTGTCGCGTTTACCTGATCCTTATTGGAAAGGTCAAAATCTCGAGAGCAGGTGCCGGTCAGAGCCAAATCCTTCTTGACGTCTACCAGGCAGACGAGTTCTTCGGAGAATCGTGCATAGTTGGGTCGGTGACGAACGAGATGGCAACGGCTCTTGAACCTGTCCGCGTGATGTCGTGGCCCGCAACGCAGATACGCGAGCTGGCCTTGAGGAACCCGGAGCTTGGCTTCTCTATGCTTCAGTTGTTGGCTCGAAAAGCTGTTGAAGCCGCGGACAGGGTCGAGAGCTTCGCCGTCGATAACAGCGAACGTCGCACGATAGAGGCGCTTATTCGCCTGGCCACTAAGCTGGGTAAGCCAACTCAGAGCGGTGGAAAAGAAATGATTGCCCTGACTCACCAGGAGATCGCGGAGTATGTGGGAACTTCCCGGGAATCGGTCACTCAATACATGCACGCATTCCGCCGTAAAGGACTGCTGGATTACTCCCGAAAGAACATCGTCGTTTTTGAAGATGCGCTGCGCGATCTCGTTGCGACAGAAGACGTTGTGTAACAGCTTGACGGGCATAGGTTATTAGAGAATCCGCTCGCGGTTCGGACAGGGGCCTTGCCACAAGCTATGGGGCACCACAGGGCTGTGGAACGAGGACACGCCCCGGCCTATTGCGAACTGCACAGCAAAGCGGGACGTAGCAAGCAGCTCATGCCGACCGGCACGAGCCGGTCAGGAGACGGCGCCATGGCTCGCCGAACCGAGAAGGCGCGCGACAATCGTCTCAAGCTGGCTTAGCTGGAACGGAGTAAGTTCACACCTTCTCTCAGGCTTGGTTGCGCCAGGTCGACATTCTAAAAGCCGGAGGTGTAGAGCACCCGGAGAGCAGGCCGGAGCTTTACGAGCTCAGTGGCCAACTGGTGACCAGATCGACCTCCGGGCAGGGCAAGGCTGATGATCAGCGGGTGAACTTTCATGCCTGCCTTGCGGAAAACCGATTCGGCACGGTTTGGATTACGGCAGACGAGCACCGAGTACCCTCGCCGCTGCAAAGAAGTCTCCACGAAAGACCGAACCATGAGGTTCTCCTCGACCAGCAGGATCGTGGCGTCGCCCCGCGGGAAGCTTTGGCAGCAGCCTCTCGTTGCTGTACCTCCGGTGTCCCTCGGCCGCCGGGAGATATACCCGGAAGACGGTGCCTGTGCCCGCCGCAGTCTCCAGATCGATCCAGCACGTGTGCCGTTCCACGATGGTACGGACCGTAGCTAACCCAAGGCCCGTCCCTTTACCTGTTTCTTTGGTGGTGAAGAAAGGTTCGAAGATGTGGCTCGCGACCTCCGGGCTCATTCCCGGCCCTGAATCCCGAACTTCGATACAGACGGTCTGCGTCGGACGCGGCTGTCCTTCCTGTCGAAGACCACATGCCGGACAGCGATGCTCAACTTTCCCCTCCGTCCGGCATCGCGTCGCGCGCATTCAGGGCGAGATTGAGGACAATCTGCTCAATCATGCCAAGATCAGCGTTGACGGGCCGCGGGTCTGGCTCGGTAGGGACCTTGAGTTCGATGTCGGTACTGATTACCCGCCCCAGCATCCTCGTGACATTCCCGAGCGCGGAGCCGAGATCGAGAAGCCGGAATTGACTCAGACTCTTTCGGCTAAACGTAAGTAGCTGACGGGTAAGTCCCATCGCGCTTTCTGCCGCCGTGGCGATGGCCGCCACAGCGGCGCGAGCGCCGGGTGTAATGGCCGGATCTTCCAGTTCGAACAGGGCGTAGGCCGAGATAACAGTAAGCAGATTATCGAAATCGTACGATATCCCGCTCGCGAGCTGTCCCATCGTTTCCATGTTCTGGGAGCGCTGCAGCCGGTCTTCCAGCACCTTCTGCTCCGTTATGTCGGAGAGCGATCCTACAATTTCTACCTGAGCTTCCGGTGCGCAGAACAGGAGCCGGCATTCATCCCGCACCCAGATCGCCGGTTGTCTGCACAGCGAAGCTGGTATTCACGCACGAAGTGATCCCCATTCACGTGTCCGGCCCCAGCCACCTGCACGATACGGTCGCACTGCGCGTGTTCCTGCCACCAGTCCGGACGCAGGACATCTTCCACACAGCAGCCCGTTACGCGCCGAATGTTCTCCCCGACTGTTATGGGCGAGAGCGTATTCGCCTGTAGCCGAAGCGCATAAATGACAGCCGGGCCGGACGTAATGAGATGGCTCAGATGACTTTGAATCGATCTAAGATTCTCCTCGGCCCGATCGCGCGCGATGACAGCGGAAATAATGTTGGCGGCAGACTGGCAGAATTCCTCGTGCACCACCTGAAAAGCATTGGTCTCCTTCTTGTAGATCTCTATGATGGCCACCGGGCTCTGCCGCGCCTCGATGCAGGTAGCGATAACGCTGCTAAAACCCCGACCGTTCAGACTTCCCCCGCCCTGGAATCGAGTCTCTTCAGCCAGATTGTTCAAAAACCACGATGCCTCGAATCGACGACGCATACATGGCGGCGGACACGGGAAGCACCCGGCTGGGCCTTGCTGCCGATTCAGGGGCAACACGATACACGGCGATCAGGTGAAGATCTCCGGAGGGCCCAATCTCATGCACGCGGCAGAACTCGGCGAACGTGGAGCCAAGCAGTGCGGCGGCTTTCTGCAGGAGACGGTGCCTCCCGATATGGGTGAGCCCCTGATAGCTGATCTCCGCCAGGCATGCGCGGCGACGTGCTTCATTCTCGAGGTCCGCGGCGTTCTTAAATAGCCGCCGCTCCGTCTGTCTGCGAACCGTAATGTCGTTGATGACCATACCAGGCCGGTACGGTTCGCCAGCATCATCGAACAGCGGGAATCGGACCGTCAGAAGATCGCGCATCCCATCCGGAGTCGAGACCAGGCATTCCTTT
>JAOAPO010000220.1 GCA_025462945.1 Bryobacterales bacterium | reverse complement strand
CGTCGCCGCTCTTGTGAACCTGAATTCGCGCGCCATCCAGCTTGTATTCGAACGTTGCCTCGCCCATCTCCTCCAGCGCGGTCTCCACATCCACCGCAGGTTGCGCCAGCATCGGCTGCACCGGTTGAAAGAGTTGGATCGTGTACGCCTCCAGCGCGGACTCGCCTTTCTCCAGCAACGACCGGGCGACCAGAGCAGTATTGCCAGCCATCATCGCCGCACGCCGGATACGTTCCAGACTCACGCCTGACGCTTTCGACAGCGCGTCGAGCATCAGACCTTCGAGAGCGCCCTGCCGCAGCCCACCCAGCAACAACTCCCTGAGGAACTGTTGCTCGTCCTGCGTTGCGCGGCTGAGAAGCGATCGCAACTGATCGCGCTTCTCCTGCTCGGACCCACGCCCCTTCACAGTGGCTAACGATGCCAGCACCGCGTCCACTTCCAGCAACTCGATCGAGCTCTCTGTAGCCGGTGCAGCCTCAGCGTCACGCACCACGGCGTAGCCAATGCCCGTCTTGCCCTGACGCGTAAACCCCGACAGAAAAGACACAACGATCTCCACCTCCGGCGAACTCAGCTGCCGCAGAAGATCTGCAAGAGCCTCGGTCTTTACGAGACGCTTTGAGGTGCCCGCGATTCGCCGGGAGGTTTCCACTACCTTAGCCAGCAGCATGCCTGTGAGGATCTAGCCCTTCGTCGAATTCCAGAGCCGGATGACAGGTTCGGTCTGGTCATGTTCGTACCCAATGATACTCAGGCTGGCTGTGCTCAGGAGAAGCCGAGCGGCATGGATCGCTTCCAGACCGAGCCACCGAGCTGCCAGCAACCTGAGAAAGTGGCCGCTGGAGAAGATCAGCGTATCGCCTTCGAGGGCACGGACGCGACTCACAATTCGGTCGGCGCGCAGCGAAGCGGCAGCCGCGGATTCTCCGCCCGGGCAACCATCCCGATACAACTGCCAGTCAGGATTCCTGGCAAGAATGTCGGCTCGCAGCCTGCCCTCGTAATCACCGTAGTCCCACTCCACAAGATCCGGATCTGTCTGGGCAGCCGTTCCGAAACCCGCCAGGTCGCAGGTCCGCGACGCACGCTGTAAAGGGCTGGTCAGGACTCGCGTGAACTTGACTCCCTGCAGGCGAGAGCCGAGAGCTTTAGCTTCTACCTCGCCGTGCGGCGTCAGCGGAATATCGGACAAGCCAGTGTGCTGGCCGCTCAAGGACCAGGCTGTCTGGCCATGGCGCGCAAGATAGACGAGAGGAGGTGAGGCAGACATAGGATGATCCAGCGACGTTGTTATAATCGCGCAGAATGCTGCGTGATCAGAAGATGACCCGAAGAGGAGCTCTGCTGCTCCCTCTTGCTGCGGCTCTGCGGGCCGCGGCCCCGACCATGCGCTGTGAAGAGGTCCGCCGCATCCCGGCGACTGAGGCCAACCAGGCAGTGGCCGCCGATGACGAGTTTCTCTATGCTATTGGCAACCACGCGATCGGTAAATACGACAAGAAGACCGGCAAACGCGTGGCCAACTGGGAGTGTGAGAACGGCAAGCCCCTCATCCACCTGGACAGCGGCATTATCCGTGAAGGTATTCTTCACTGCGCCCACTCGAATTATCCCGGTGTTCCAATGCTGAGTTCCATTGAGACGTGGGACGTCAAAACAATGCGGCACACCGGCAGCTACAGTTTCGGCATTTTTACCGGCTCGGCCACGTGGATGGACATGCGTGCCGGCTACCGCTACGTCACGTTTGCACATTACAAGGGGAACGGCGACGAACCTGGCCGGGACCCTCGCTGGACATCTTTGATTCAGTTCGACGGCGACTGGCGACAGCGGCAGGCCTGGGTTTATCCGGAGGAAGTCGTTTCGCGGCTGGGTGTGATGTCCATTTCCGGAGGGGTCTTCGCGCCTGATGGTCGTTTGTACTGCACGGGGCACGACAACACGGAGCTTTACATTCTGCGTTTTCCGGAGGGCGGCTCTGTGATGATTCTTGATGAAATTGTGCCGACGATGATTCACGGCCAGGGCATCGCTCTGGACCCACTGGACCCGACCGCGCTCTATGGCATCGATCGACCGGGCAAGCAAATTATTGTTGCTCGTTTGCAAGCGGCGTGAAACTCTAAGCAGCGGTGTCCCAGCGGTAGTTCATCGAAGCGCGGTCTGCATGTTCCTGGCAATGAATGCAAAATTTAGCCCATGGCAGCGCTGCAAGCCTCTTCTCGCTGATCGGCTCGTCGCACTCGACGCAGACACCGTAAGTGCCATCGGCGATGCGGCTGAGTGCCGCGGCAATGAGCGCGTTCGTTTCCCAGTTTCGGGTCAGCGAATCCAGAACGAGAGCGCGGTCGGCACTCTGCTGGATGTCGTCCAGCGACTCCGCGTTTTTCTGGATCGCAATGTCTTCGCGCCGAATGTGTTGCGCGTTCAGCTCGTCTCGTTTCATGAGGAGAGCCGCTTTGATTTGTTCCTGTGTGATCATTCCGTCTCCGTTGCGATGGCTCCCCGACGGGGAGTAGCCGCTTCTATGCACGCGCTCTGCCAATTGGTCAGCAAGCGGACCGCACGGCTGCCATGGGACCCAAAATTGCTCGCGTGTCGCCATCTCCGAACTTACTCGTGAAACCAGGACGGGGAGAGGGGTGGGCTATACTCGCCTTTGCTCTCGAATTACTCCGAGAGCTTCCTCCGGCGAGTAAACAATAACCTATGCGCGTTCTGGTAGTTGACGACGATCTCGATCAAATCTCAGTTCTGAAAAGCGTGATCCTGGCTTGGGGACATCAGGTAGAAACAGCGTACGACGGTGTTGAAGCTCTGAAACTTTTTCCAAAGTTTCAGCCCAACGTGATCGTCACTGACCTGAAGATGCCCCGCATGGACGGCTTCGAGATGATGCAGACGCTCAAAGCCGAGGGAGTCTTGCCACCCACCATTGTGGTGACTGACTTCGGCAGTGTGGAACTGGCCGTGAAGACGGTTCACGAGTATGGCGGTTTCTGGTTCCTTGAGAAGCCGGTTGACCAGAGCTCGCTGAAAGCTCTTCTCCATCGTGCCTCCGACCAGGGCCGTCTCGCATCGGAAAATGAGCGGCTGCGGCTTGAACTCGCCCAGAGGGGCGTCCTTGGCGATCTGGTGGGCGAGTCGCCTGAGATGCTCAACATCTTTGCCTTGATTCGACAAGTAGCGCCGACCAACGCGGGCGTCCTGATCACCGGGGAGAGCGGTTCCGGCAAGGAGCTGGTCGCTCGCGCGATCCACTCTTTCAGCTCCCGCAGTTCAGAAGCGTTTCTCGCCATCAACTGCGCGGCGATGCCTGAGACTCTCATGGAGAGCGAGCTGTTCGGGCATGAAAAAGGCGCGTTCACCGGAGCCGTTGAGCGCAGAGCCGGAGCTATGGAACTGGCACAGGGCGGCACGCTGTTCCTTGACGAGATCGGTGAGATGCCCATCGGAATGCAGGCCAAGCTGCTCCGCGTCCTCGAAGACTTCAAATTCCGACGACTTGGCGGCAAATCTGAACTCACTGCGGACGTCCGGCTCGTATCGGCAACCAATCGCATCCCGAATCTGGCTATCAAGGAGGGCAAGCTCCGCGAGGACCTCTACTACCGCCTCAATATCTTTCATATCCACCTGCCCCCTCTTCGTGATCGTTTAGAAGACATACCGCTGATCGCCACGGCCCTGATCGAGAAGCTCAATCGCAAGCATGGAACTCGCATTACGCATCTGGACGCCGGCGCTATCGAGGCCCTCCAGTCGTATCGGTGGGATGGAAACGTTCGCGAGCTGCGGAATGTTATCGAGCGAGCTCTGATTCTGGCTGGCGAGGGACCGCTGCAGCGCACCCACCTGTACATCCCAACGCAAAGGGTCCCTGATGCCGCTCCGCCTGCTCAGGGGCTCGGTATCCAGGTAGGAATGTCTATCGACGAGGCTGAGCGGATGCTCATTGAGGCCACCCTGAATCAGGCGAAGAACAACAAGACACGTGCCGCGATTACCCTCGGTATCAGCACGCGCACTTTGCACGCCAAGCTGAAACAGTACCGGTTACAGGGTGCCGACGACGAGCTTCCCGACGACGCAGAGAGTGGCTCGTGAGTTTGGACTGGCAGGAGTTAGTTCCGCTGATCGCGCACGACGCCCGCGCCTTTGTTCGCAAGGGCATCACGCACGCACAACTGCTGGAGCGGCAACTTGAGCCGGAGGTCAACTCGGCCACGGCAGTGCATCTGCGCACCATCATCGATTCGCAACTGGACCTGAACCGGTTCTTAAGTCGTCTGGTGGCGCTGGCTGAAGCACAGGATGACAACGTCGTCGGGGACATCCTCGATTTGAACGCAATAGTGCTGGGCGCAAAGCTCGAGTGCAAGGAGGCGATTGCGAAGGCAGGCGGGGAACTCATCGTCGGCGAAATGCCTTCATGTCGTGTGCCGAAGAGAACTCAGATCGTGCTCAAGGAACTGCTCGATAATTCGGTGCGGTTTGCCCATGCCGAACGGCCGCTGCAGATCCGCGTGGAGGCGGAGGCTACAGACAAACTAATCCGCGTCAGCGTGATCGACACCGGCACCGGAATCGACGAAGAGTATACCGAGAAGCTCTTCCAACCGATGAAGCGCCTCGACTCGGTACGCAGCGGGCAGGGCCTCGGCCTCTCCATCGCAAAGGCTATCATCGACGCGTGTGGCGGCCGTATCTACCACGAACAGGCCAACCCCGGCGCGAGTTTTACCTTTGAAGTTCCTGCGGACCTTTAGCCCGTCTACCAAAGGGTTCCCGCAGCGAATTGCTGCAGGCGCCCTTTTTGTTGTCAGGTGTAATTACCAGCGGAAGCCGAAGGACACCGGAACGTAGTCGATGTGACGATCGTTCCCTGTGAAGATTCGGTTATACCGAGCCTCCGCGAAGAACTTACCCCGCCCTCTTGTACCTACCGTGAAACCCGCGCCGACATTTAGACCCGGCTTGTTAATCGTGTATGAATCCAGAATTTGAGTAGTTGGAACGATTACGTTATAAAAGCCGAAGAACGGGTTGTAATTGGTAAAGGTAGCAGCCGAGGGTTGGGTAAACTCGCGAGTGACATGATACAGACCTCCGCCGCCGATGACGTAGCCCTCGACGCGGTGACCCGCGTTCATGCGATAGACGGGATCCACTGTCGCGGAGAACACGTTCAGTCCGCCGCCCGGAAATCCGGCACTGGCCAGGCTGCTCTCGTTGATCCCAAGATGGGTGTAGCCTACCTCGAGCATGGTTGAGAACTGGCGGTTGAAATTCATGCCGGCACCGCCCGTGAGATTCCACCCGGTGTCCAGATACCGGCCTGCGTTGCCGACCGGCTGAGTGAAACCGACGCCCGCCGAGAAGGCGAAGCGCGATGCTTCCTGTGCGCTGAGAATGCCGCCGCACAAAAGCGAAGCAGTTCCCAGCACCAGCAATCTGTTGAAATACCTTTTGATGAACATCACTTTCTCCCTTTGAACTAACGATCGACCGCAAGTCGACGCTTACAAGCGAAACGAACTACATACTTCCCAATCGCACCCGGCGCCTCTGGATCGCCGTGTGCGACCTTACCCGGCCGCTTACGCGGCGGAAATCGTACGGGGCAGCGGCTTGTCAGAATTCAGGAAATCGCCGCCGGCTTCGTCGGCCGACGAGATATCACCCGCGCCGGTTTGCTCCAAAATCTCTTTGGCTTTGGCCACCCAATCGCTGTCATCACAATGGACGGAGATCAGAATGCCCCCTTCTTTGATCCGGCCCTCGTAGCGCTTGGCCTCATACTCAGGTATGCCGAGACCGACCAGTGTTCCGATGAGACCGCCAGCCACCGCACCGGCACCCACACCGGCCAGCAGCGCCATAATCGGACCTGCCGCGATGAAAGGCCCAAGGCCCGGGATCCCCAGAGCGCCGATGCCCACCAGCCAGCCCAGCGCACCGCCGACCAGCACCCCGGACGCGGTGCCCGCCGCTGCCCCTTCAGGTGCTTTCGTATGCTTCTCGTGAGCGAAATCTTTGGTGCCGACATTCTCCGGGAGCAGCGCCGAAATATCCGTGTTTCGGAAGCCCGACAGCCGCAGCGTGTCCACACCGCGCGAAGCATCGTCCCGGGTTCTGTAGATACCGAATACTGATTTGTTTGCCATATCGTCCTCGTGAAGCAGTGGCTTTGTCGGCGGATGCGATTTAATCAGCAGCATTTCGTCCGCCAGACAACCTGCTCATCCCGATTTTCAACACATCGGTCTGGCAACTCGGGAACTGCACGCCACGGGCCAGCGAGGGCGCGAGTAGGTTCGCTACACCGCTTCTGCTCTGTAAGATTCCGGCGAGCTCCGCAAGGTTTCGGTGTCTCGGAAACGGCCTGAAAATTGCACGAATTGTGTTGAACTTACGTTACGGCTGATCGCAGCGGGGGCCTCTGGCTCAACGCGACGGCGCCATGAACGAACTACGAGAAGCCTCCACAGAGAGGCTGCGCCTCACCCGCGCGACAGGTCCACAGGAGGCTACATGCTGCATTCCTTAATAACTGCTTTTTTCGGTTGCGCTCACCCGAGAACAACCTTTCCGATCACCGTCACACGGCAGGCCTCGGCCAACGATGAGAAGGTGAGGAGAACCTACGTCGCATGTCTGGATTGCGGGGCGGAGCTGGCCTACAACTGGCAGAAGATGCAGACCGAGGGGCGGTCCCGTGAAGCACTCGCGGTTCCCGCCGCAGACGGCTCTCGGGAACAGGAACGCTCAGTTCTCGCCCGTCTTTTGCACGTGTCCCACCGCAGGCACGCTAACCTGCCCGCGGCGGCCGGACACAGATAGCCGGGCCGCGCACGCGTTATTAGCGACCATCAAGACCGCTGCTGGAGTGGGCCGCGTGACGTCAGCAGCGCGTGAGGCGCGCCGTCACAGGGCAACTGCCGCGGCTTCGCGGATCAGCGGATCGCCGACTATGTGACCGTTCGGAGTTCCGTTGCCCAGTGTTTCCCGAACCACCGGACCCAGCTTCATAAACTCCATGAGGTCGAGGGGCTTCTGGAAGTAACGGGTCGCCCCCAGACGTGAGGCCTGAGCTTGATCGCGAGGAGAGTCGGACGAGGAGACAACGATCACCGGTATCTCCGAACACCTCCGACTCTGCCGGATGAACTCCAATACCTTCGCCCCGCTCTTTTTAGGAAGGTTGAGGTCGAGAAGAACAACATTGGGTCGAGGATCTACTGTTCCGTGATCCAGCCGGTCGATCAGTTCGATCGCCTTCTCCCCGTCTTCGGAGACTAAAAAATCGCAATCCAACCCGTCCAGTTTTAAAGCTGCCCGCATCAACAGTTCGTCTGCTTCGCTGTCTTCCACGAGCAGTACGTGAACTCTGTCGCGAGCGTTCTGTTCCAGTCCGTCCATAAACGTCACCCCTCCGATATTACGTACCCAACTCGCCGGCCCACGTCTGACTGCGCGGTCACCGGAACCCGGAAAATCCATCACTCCTGCACTGCGGGAATCGCAGGTGCGGGATGCGAAGTGGTAAGAGGCTGACCGATAACGTCACCACTTACCACCATTTCTACCCGGCGATTCTGCTGCCGTCCTGCAGCCGTATCATTCGACGCCACCGGCTGTTCCTTGCCCAATCCATGCGATTCGATATTCGCAGCACTAATTCCATTCGAAATCAGGTATTCACGGACCGAATCTGCCCGGCGCTGCGATAATTTCAGGTTATATTCATCACTACCGGTGCTGTCTGTATGGCCTTCGACGCTTAAACGCAAACTTGGGTGAGCAAGTAGAATGCCGGAGATCTTAGCGAGCGTCTCCTTGGTCGCAGGTTTTAGCGTCGCCTGGTTTACATCGAACAGAACATCAGCCATGTTGACAATCAGGCCCCGGGCGGTATCCTGCGTCATCAAGACGCGGTTGAGCTGCTCGCGAAGGCTTGCACGGAGTGCCTGCGCATCGGTTTCGGCCTGCTGCCTCGCAGACACGGCAGCGTTCTTCTCTGCTGCCAGTTTTTGCTGTTCAGCGATGGCGGCCTGTCTGGCTGCTTCAGCCTCGCGTTGAGCGGCGCGGGCCTCCGCCGTCGCCAACTGAGCCTCCCGCTTGCTGAGCTCTGCTGCCGCCGTTTCTGCTTCGGCCGTCGCGCGCAGCCGAGCTTCCTCGGTTGCCCTTTGCTGCGATGCTCTTGCGCTCTCGCGCGCTTCCTGTTCGCGGCGAGCGGCCATTTGCTCGGCCTCTTCCGCCTGTTTCTGCAGCGTGATCCGCCGCGCATCTTCGGCCATCTGGGTGGCTTCTCGTGCTACCGTTTCCAGCCTCTTCTGGTCCTTCGACCGGTTATAGCCCTCCGCGTTAGCCAGGCCTTCAGCCGCCTTGCGCATCGTGTCCGCCGCGTAGGTATCCGCGCCCTGTGCCTTCGCGATCGCGATGGCCATCCGGGCCTCGCGAAGTTGTAACGGCGTCTTGATATCCGAACTGACCGCAGCAACCCCCCGGGCCCCAGTGTTCGCTATATATTGGCCTCGCTTCAGAAGCTCATACTTGGCATCAATGCTCTGAAAAGTGCCGGTGGTGTCGTCGCGAACTATGTTCTCCATCACGACTACGTCCGAAGGCTGGCTGACAGAGAAGTATGGTTCCGCTGTTACGATCATGCCGAAGGACTGCAGATCGGTGGTTGCGTAAAGTTCCGCGGACTTGTCAGCAGCATCTCGCAGAGTGACTTCGCCGAGCCGCTCGGCCCTGCCCTCCGGCGTGATGCCCCAGAGCACCAGAGTCAGATATTCAGGCCCGTACTGAACGGGGTTTGACAAGTGGTCAAACCGCAGGTTGATTCGCATTGCGCCGTCATTCGGCGTAATCTCCGCCACACCTCGTGCGTCCGGCATGAGGGCAGTGCCTCTGAAATCAACCTTCGTCTTACCCTGCCGTTGGTGGTAGTTGATGGCTCGAATTGACCTCGACGTTACCTCAACCTTGAAGATTGGAACCCTGCCGTCGGCAGATGGGACCGGCGACACATTTTGTTGCACTGGATTGGGTGCCTGGGCGAGCCCCAAACCGGCTGCCATCAACGCCGTCATACCAATTGCGGCTATTTTCATAGGATCCTCTCGCAATTCTTTGCAAATGAATTGCCATCAGCTGCATACTCGGGTGTTACAGCACTTACAGAACTGTTGGTTTGGACGTGTCGCCCAGGCGCCGTGCGCTCTTCACAAGAGCCTCGCGCCGCTCTGCCTGTATGTACTTACGGACGGCGCGCAGGCCGCAAATCAGTCCCGCGCGGGCAGTCCGGTACTCATAGGACCACACTGCGCGACAAATCGCCGTCCTCATGGCCAACAGTACTGGTGGGGCCCGCGATATGCGGCACGGGGTACATTTCGCTGCGTTTCTTCCCTGAGTGTGCAGGCAATCCCAAATCCGGGTACGTTTCTGCATCCGGGCGAGGCGCGCGGCAACCGCCTGTATTACGTCCCAGGCTTACACGCATTGGCCATGCGCATGCACCCCCCATGAATGTGCGGCAGATGACTTCAGGTAGAGTAGTTCCCGTGTTTCTCGTTGCGGTATCGGGTTTGTTGGCGCAGACCCCTCAACCGCCTAAGGTCTACGAGCCGTTAACTCCCTCGGAAAGGCTGAAGTGGTTTGGAACTTCCTCGTTCGGTCCAACCACCATGGCATTCAGTGTTGT
>JAOAPO010000192.1 GCA_025462945.1 Bryobacterales bacterium | reverse complement strand
TAGGCCTGACCGACGGTTGCGGGCGGCAATGCGTTCGGCGTTGTGATGGTCAACGGCGACTGCGCAAACAGGGCGGCTGCACACGCCCCCACAAGAATCAGAAGGTTCTTTGTCATAGCTTTCAGAGCCAATTGTATGCCCTTCAAAGCCGACATTTGTAATTGTAAATTTAAGTACTTATATGCCGGGCTTCTCCGGCAGCGTAAACAGCCAGGAAACCAGCGCCTGCATTTCTTTCGGCTTCAAAGGATAGGGAGGCATGGGCGTTCCAGGCGAAAGCTTCTGAGGATTCACAAAGTGCTCTGTGGCCCACGCTTCTGACCTTCTCGAAGCCAGGCCATTCAGCGTCGGCCCGATCTTGCCCCCTGCTCCATTCACGATGTGGCAAGCGCCGCAGTTGTTCCTTTGATAAATGACTGCACCTTCAGAAGCGAATGCGGGAGTAGTAGCCACCAAATCACCGTTCTCCGCTGTCATGGCGAGCGTAGCGGCTGCAAGGTCGGAAAGTTGCGCCCCTGACAGGCTGCTCGCAATACCCGACGAACGAGGATCGCCCACATGTTTCAGCAGCCACTCGTGGTCATGTCTCCGCAGAGTTTCCGCCAGAAGAGGTCCGGGCTTTCCCGCGCCACCCGCAGTCAAGTCATGGCACTCGCCGCACTTCTGCGCTTTAAAGTAATGAAGTCCGGCAAGTTCTGGCGGGCGAAGTTGCATCCACTGCACGGGCCCCGAGAAATCAATTGACCCCGCCAGCGTCTGCGACGGCGTGCTCTGCACGGCCGCAGCGGTCAGACCGCCCCAGCCGATACCGGCCAGGACCACGATTCCGATCGCCAGCAAGCGCTGCCGGACCCGCACCAGACGACCTCGGTCGATAAACGGAGTCGCAATCAGCGCCAGGATGGCAAGGGTGGGCAGAATAACGGTACCGACCAGTTCCATCGGTCCTTCAAACAGCTTGAGGCTCTGGAACAGGAACAGGAAGTACCACTCCGGACGCGGCACGTAGGTGGTGTCCGTCGGGTCGGCCATGCGTTCCAGCGGAACATGGGCCATTACGGCAAGCGTAAACAGAATCGCGAATGCGACGAAGATAGCGAGGGTATCCCGAAACACCTGCTTCGGATAAAACTTCTGCTTCGGCTTCAGTTCGTCGTCCGGAGCCGGAGCCACACCATGACGGCGCACCAGGTAGACGTGGAAGAACATCAGCAGCAAGGTAATCGGCGGCAGTACCAGCACGTGCAGTGCGTAGAAGCGAGCGAAAGTCACCACCCCGATTTCACCGGCGGAGCCCAGCAGTCGGCTCACCCACGGACCGGCGCCTGGCACTGAAGCGCCGATTTGCGTAGTCACCACGGTCCCCCAGTACGCACGGTTGTCCCAGGGCAGCAGGTAACCGGTAAGGCCGTATGCAAGAGTCAGCAGCAGCAGAATCACGCCGGCGATCCACGTCGCCTCACGCGGCCGCTTATAGGCACCCCAAATGAATACCTGCACCATGTGCAGCACGACGATGATAATCACCATGCTGGCGCCCCAGTGATGAAGACCCCGCATGAGCCGCCCGCCCGTCACTTCCGTCAGGATGTAGCGAAGACTCTCGTAAGACTGGCCCGGAGTGGGCGCATAGTTGAACGCGAGCAGGATTCCGGTAAAGAACTGCACCAGGATCATGAACAGAGCGACACTGCCGAAAACCTGAGGCCAGCCGCTGGAAGCCGGAATCTCCTCCCCCATGAAATGCCGGATACCGGAAGGGATACCTGTTCGATCGTCGAGTGCCGCGACGAAGCCGGCCAGACGACTTTTCACGCCAGATCCTCGCGTTTGCAGGGTGCCAGTGACGCAGGCATAGCAGCGGAACTCGACTGCTCCGCCTGACGCAGTTCACCCAGCATCAACCGGCCATTGCGCACTTCGGCCACGTATCGGTCCAGAGACCGGGGCGCGGGGCCGGCCAGAACCTTACCGCTAATTGAGAAAAGGGAGGTGTGGCAGGGGCAGACGAACTGTTTGGGTTGGTCGTCCCAGTGATAGGCGCAGCCCAGATGGGTGCACTGCGGACCGAACGCAGTGATCTGGTTATCGGTGTTTTTCACCACCCAGGCGGTGCGACGCTCCGTCAGCACGCGCCAGCCATCCACCCGGCTCTGCTGAAACTTCATCTCAACCGGAACACCCGGCGTGAGCTGACTCACATCCCCGGCGTCAATCAGATCGCCCTTGCGCTTCGACTTGCCCGGGACGAGGAGATAAACGAGAGTGGGTATGGCCAGCGCCGCCCCGATGACCGCATTGAGAGCGAATATGGCCTGAGCGTAAAAGCCCCGCCGGTTGATCTTAGTGTCTTGAGTCATTTTCCTGAATATCAGTTGCGAACCGTTGCCGCCATGTTGTGAATAGAAGTGACGCTGGTTGTAGGAGACACATTACAGCTTTTGGACGGAACGCAAAGTTTATTGTGTCGGACGCAAACGAATCTCAGGCCCCCAACCTGGGTCGGGGTGGAGTTGCCGATTACCCGTCGTTTGGGGCAAAACTCTTTGTTGACGGCCCGAACTGCGATATATTCAACTGGGGAGGAAACCTTTCTAATGGCCTTCAAGATTAATGTTAACGGGCAGTCCACTTCGGTCGACGTGCCCTCCGATATGCCCCTTCTGTGGGTGCTCCGCGACGTATTGAACCTGAAGGCGGCGAAGTTCGGCTGCGGCATCGCCCAATGTGGTGCCTGCACTGTTCACGTGGCCGGTCAGCCGGTCCGCTCGTGCTCGTACCCGATTTCGGCGCTTGGAACGAAAGCCGTGACCACCCTTGAAGGCCTCTCGCCCAGCGGGAACCACCCTCTTCAACAGGCGTGGCAGACAGTCGACGTTCCGCAGTGCGGTTACTGCCAGGCAGGACAGATCATGTCCGCCGCAGCCCTGCTGGCGAAAACGCCCAAGCCGACGGACAAAGACATTGACACCGCGATGAGCGGTAATCTCTGCCGTTGCGGAACCTACCTCAGAATTCGCGAGGCAATTCACAAGGCGGCCGACATTGGCCCCAACGCCTCCGTCAAAGCCGTGCAAACGGCGAGCAAGGAATAGGGAAGGAGACCGAACATGAAACGTACAGAGAAAACGCAGATGGATCGCCGTTCTTTCTTCAAGGTCACGGCTGCCGCTGGCGGCGGCGTCCTGTTCAGCCTTCAGTTTGTGGAAGAGGCCTTAGGTCAGGGCCGCGGCGGCGCAACGCCTCCCCCTTCCAGCCCCAACAACTTCATCAAAGTTGCCGCGGATGGCACAGTCACTATCGTTGCCAAGAACCCGGAGACCGGTCAGGGCGTCCGCAACATGCTGCCTATGATGATCGCGGATGAACTCGACGTCGACTGGAAGCAGGTCAGACTCGAACAGGCCGACCTCGACGACAGCAAGTACACGGCACAGTCTTCTGGTGGCAGCACCGCAACGCCGAATGCCTGGATTCCCATGCGTCAGGTAGGTGCCGGTGGACGCGCGATGTTCGTAGCCGCCGCCGCTCAGCAGTGGGGCGTTCCGGAGTCTGAACTCACCACCGGCTCTGGCAAGGTAACGCACGCTGGTTCGAAGCGCTCAGTTGGTTATGGCGAACTCGCGGCAAAAGTTGCAACAATGCCCTCGCCGGACCTCGCGAAGGTCAAGCTGAAGGACCCCAGCCAGTACAAAATCATCGGCACCCGCCAGCCCGCCTATGACATCAAGGCCATCGTCACCGGTGTTCCGGTCTTCGGCGTCGACGTCCAGCTGCCCAACATGCTGCACGCCTGCTTTGAGAAGTGCGGCGTCTTCGGCGGCAAGGTTGTCAAAGCCAATCTCGACGAAATCAAGAAACTGCCCGGCGTGAAGCACGCGTTCATCGTGGAGCGCCCGGTCCTCACCGACGCCGTTCTCCCGGGCGAGCCCGGCCTTGAAAACGGCATCGCTATCGTGGCCGAAACGTGGTGGCACGCGAATTCGGCTCGCAAAAAGCTGGTTGTGCAGTGGGATGAAGGCCCCCGCGCCAACGAAAGCAGCCTCGGCTATCAGGCCAAGGCGGATGAACTGGCAAAGCTTCCACCCCAACGCACGATTCGTGCTGACGGCGATGCTGACGGCGCCATGAAGAACGCGGCGAAGACAGTGGAAGCGTCGTACTCGTACCCGTTCATCGCTCACGCGCCGTTGGAGCCGCAGAACGCCACCGCCCTCTTCAAAGACGGCAAGATCGAGATGTGGGGCAACAGCCAGCAGCCGCTTCGTGGCCGCAAGCTGGTGTCTGACACCCTCGGCGTTCCGGAAAAAGACATCACTCTCCACATGGTTCGCGCCGGTGGTGGCTTTGGCCGCCGCCTGACGAACGACTACATGGTGGAAGCCGCGCACATTGCCAAGCAGATTCCGGGCGTGCCGGTTAAGCTCATTTGGTCGCGTGAAGACGACTTCCGCCACGATTATTACCGCCCCGGCGGCTGGCAGAACATTAAGGCTGGTCTCGACTCCTCCGGCAAGCTCGTTGCCTGGAAAAACCACTTCCTCAGCTTCGGAGACGCCCCGGCCGAGGCTTCACAGCCGATCGCCTTTGCCTCTTCCTCGGCTATGGGACCCACGGAATTCCCACAACGCTTCGTCCCGAACTACTCGTTGCAGGCATCGGTTCAGCACCTCGGTATTCGTACCGGTGCCCTCCGCGCGCCCTCCAGCAACGCTTTCGCTTTCGTGATCCAGAGCTTCCTCGATGAGGTCGCGCATGCCGCTGGTAAGGATCCGGCACAGTTCCGTCTGGACCTTCTTGCCAGTGCGCCCCCCGTCGAAGCGGCACCCGCGGGCGGCGGTCGCGGAGGCTTCGCGCCTCCCGGCATTAACCCGGAACGGATGATCGGCGTCATGAAGCTGGTTATGGAGAAGTCCGGCTGGGGCAAGAACAAGTACCCGAAGGGCACCGCCCAGGGTATCGCGTTCCACTTCAGCCATCAGGGCTACTTTGCCGAAGTCGCCGAAGTGTCGGTTGACGCAGCCAGCAAGGTGAAGGTCAATAAGTTCTGGCTCGCCGGCGACATCGGAAGCCAGATCATCAACCTCAGCGGCGCTGAAAATCTGGCGCAGGGCGGCGTAATCGACGGCATGAGCGAACTGATGAACCAGGAAATTACCGTCGATAAGGGCCGCGTTGTGCAGGGCAATTACGACAAACACGGTATGATGCGCATCAATCAGGCCCCACCGGTGATCGAGGTCCACTTCCTGAAGTCGACCTTCTCGCCGACCGGTCTGGGTGAGCCTTCCCTGCCCCCCGTACTGCCTGCCATCGCCAACGCCATCTTCACCGCCACTGGGAAACGGCTTCGTCAGCTACCGCTTTCCAAGGCCGGGATGAGCTGGGCGTAAGCTTGCCGATTCTTAAACAGGGGGCTCGCCGGTTCTCCGGTGGGCCCCTTTTTTCGTTACTGCTGACTCTGGTGTTGTCTTGCGTGCCCGCTGCGGCGCAGGACCTGAAGACAGTCAAGTCTCCGGATGGCAAGATCGAGTTCCGTATCTTTCTGGCGAACCAGGAGGACACGACGCTCTTCCGTCTGGCCTACGACGTGATCTATCAGGGCAAGCCCCTGCTGGACACCTCGTTCATGGGCTTCGATATCTGGGAGCAGGAACCTCTGCTCGGCGAGAACGTCGGCATGACCGCGTCATCGACCGAATCGAAGACGGACTACAACGCTTTCCGGGGCCGCTACCTGCAGAACGGCTCGCTGGGGCGGAGTTTTGAGGTGGAAGCGCGGGTCTACAACGCGGGCGTCGCTTTCCGGTACCACCTGCTGAAATCCATGCCGATGGCTGAACTCTTCATCTCCGAAGAGACCACCGAATTCTCTGTCGGCATACCCGTTCCTGAGACCGCTGACGTCCCATTCCGGGCAGAACGACCCGGCGTCGGGTGGTTCGAGATCTCTGAACTCGCCAAACCCGGCTTCCCCGCCATGAGCCTCGGAAGATCATCTCCAACCGCGCTGGTATCACGGTTATCGCGAACCTCCGGCAAGCTGCGTTATGTGTACGCCGGTGTGACCCCGACCGTCGGCCCGTGGCGCATCCTCAGCGTGGCTGCCGCGAAAGAAGCGCTGGCCTCCGAAGCGATCAAAAGCCAACTCCCTCAGTAAACTCAGTAAAAAGGAAGGACCGCTGTTTCCAGCGGTCCCTTTCGTTATTCCAACGGAACTACAGACGGCAGATCAGCAGTTCGCGCTCGTACACGATTTCGGACGGCAAATGGTCGTGGAGTTCGATGAACAACTCTTCGTGCCCCATCACCTCAGCCCGCCAGGCGGCGCGGTCCACCACCTGCAGCTCATCGAAGGCTTCCTTCGAAAAGTGGAGTCCGTTCCATTCGATGTCTTCGTAGCGCGGAATCCAGCCAATCGGCGTTTCACGGCC
>JAOAPO010000176.1 GCA_025462945.1 Bryobacterales bacterium | reverse complement strand
GCGGCAAGTACGAGCGTTACGAGGATTCGAATAGAACACCTGTTCCTAACAGACAATCCTATAACGAAAATTCGTTACTCGTGGCGCAGAAAATGGGCAATCGAGCGAGTGGCCTGACGAATGCGATGTTCGTTCTCCACGAGAGCGAAGCGGACGTAGCCTTCACCCATCGGGCCGAAGCCGATCCCGGGGGAAACGGCGACCAGCGCCTTCTCCATCAGGGTCTTGCAGAATTCCAGCGAACCGGCAGCCTTGAACTTCTCCGGCAGCGGTGCCCAGAGGAACATGGTGCCTTTGGGCGGCTCCACCATCCAGCCCGCACGATTCAGACCTTCCACGAGGACATCGCGGCGAGCCTGGTAGCCGGCGCAGATGCGCTTCGTTTCCGCTTCGCAGTCGCGCAGCGCCACGATTGCGGCAATCTGGATCGGCTGGAACATGCCGTAGTCGAGATAGCTCTTGATGCGTGCCAGCGCGGCGATCATCTTCGCGTTGCCGAGGCAGAAACCCACGCGCCAGCCAGCCATCTCGTAGCTCTTCGACATCGAGAAGATCTCGACGGCAATGTCCTTCGCGCCAGGGACCTGGAGGATGCTGGGCGGCACGTAGCCGTCGAAGCCGTAGTCGGCGTAGGCGAAGTCGTGGACGATGAGCGTGCCGTGCTCGCGGCAGAGTTCGACGATCTCGGTTAGGTAGGCCAGATCCACGCACACCGTTGTCGGGTTGTGCGGAAACGAGATCAGCAGCATCTTCGGCGGCTTGGGCGATTCGCGGAACAGGCCGCGCAGGCGTTCGAGGAACGTCGCCGCATCCGGCATGGGGAGCATCTGCGAGTGCCCCTCGGACATGATGACGCCGTACTGGTGAATCGGGTACGCCGGGTTCGGCGCAACGACGACATCGCCGGGTCCAATGGTGGCGAACAGAAGGTGCGCCAGCGCGTCTTTCGCGCCCATCGTGACGATCGCTTCCTTTTCGCTGTCGAGATCGACATCGTAGTTGCGCTTGTAGCGCTTCACGATCTCTTCGCGCAGCTTCGGAATGCCGCGAGACAGCGAATAACGGTGGTTGCGCGGGTTGCGCGCCGCTTCCACCAGTTTGTCTACGATGACGGACGGCGTGGCCCCGTCGGGATTACCCATTCCGAGGTCCACGATGTCCATCTGTGCTGCCCGTGCCTTTGCCTTCATCTCGTTGAGAACGGCAAAAACATAGGGTGGCAGCTTCTGGATTCGGTAAAACTCGTCGGTTCCTGACATGGGAGCTTTCATTTTAGACGGGCGCATTGTTTCACCGGCATTCACCAGGGATAGAACGGACTTTTTCAGACCGTGAAAGAGGGCATGCTAACTTGAATTGAAGTCCTCCTGTACGTCCCCATCGTCTAGAGGCCCAGGACGTCGCCCTTTCACGGCGTTAACGAGGGTTCGAATCCCTCTGGGGACGCCACCTATTCCATTTCATTCGTATTAAATCGAACCTGACGGCGAAACATTTTCAGGCTTCCGGGACACTGCAATACCAGAGTGCCCTGATTTACGTGAGATAATTTAGGTTCTTAGCGAGGTTATTCATTTTCATGCGTTTCGTACTTCTACTTTCAGCAGCAATCCTGGCAGCTACCGCCTTTGCGCAGGACCGAACTCCTGTCGGGCTCGACATGACCAACCTGCCGGCACAGAAGATCGGTGTCGACGATCTGTTGCTGGTCAGGGTGTACGATTCGCCCGATCTCACCCGTACTGTGCGCGTCAGTTCCGACGGCACCATTCGCATGCCGATGCTGCGCAATCCGATCGCGGTACGTGGTCTGATGCCGATCGAAATCGAAAAGCTGGTTGCGGATGCCTTTAGAGGCGAGCAGCTACTGGTGGACCCTTTCGTCACTGTGTCGGTTGCTGAGTACCACAGCCGCCCGATCAGCGTGAACGGCGAAGTGAAGACCCCTGTCGTCTTCCAGGCTGTCGGGAACGTGAAACTGCTCGAAGCGCTGGCCAAGGCCGGTGGCCTGTCGCCCACGGCTGGCGGTGACATCATCGTGACCAAGCCGAACGGCGATACAGGCGTACAGTCGATTACGAGAATCCCGGTGAAGGCGCTCATCGCGGGCACCGACCCGCAGCTGAATCTGACGCTGATCGGCGGCGAGGAAATCCGCGTTCCCTCGGCGGGCACGGTCGTAGTCTCCGGCAACGTTCGCGACCCCGGTGTTTTCCCGGTGCAGGAGTCGGGAACTACCACGGTGATGACGGCCATCGCTCAGGCCAAGGGCCTTGCTGACTTCCAGCCGAAGATCATCTACATCCTGCGGCCAGATGACCTGGGTGTGACTCATGAGATCGAAGTGGATCTCAAGTCGATCATGGCGCGCAAGAAGCCGGACGTTGTGCTCCAGGCGAGAGACGTCCTCCACGTGCCGCTCAACACCGGTGCCAAGACGCGGGACAAGGCCGTCACCATCCTGACGGGAACCAGCTCCGCGGCTGCAACTGCCCTCATCTATACGAAGAGCAGATAAAATACCGACTGCATGAAGTCGGTGGCCAAACAGCTTACTCTGGATGAACTGATCGCGTTGCGCCCCGCGTGGGCTCGTGAAGGCAGGCGCGTAGTCTGGACGAACGGCTGCTTCGACATCCTGCACGTTGGCCACATCCGCAGCCTCCGCGATGCCAAAGCTCTCGGAGACATTCTCATCGTCGGCCTCAACAGCGACGCCAGTGTGCGGCGAAACAAAGGTCCATCGCGTCCCGTCGTCGGTGAGGACGATCGTGCGGAGATGATCGCGGCGCTGGAAGCCGTCGATTATGTGACGATCTTCGATGACGTCGAACCCTCCGCGATCCTTGCCCGGCTTCAGCCCGACATCCACTGCAAAGGCGCCGAATACGCGGACGGGAAGCGACCCGTGCCAGAACTCCACATCGTGCTCGGGTACGGCGGTGAAGTCCGGTTCCTGCCCTTGCACGAGGGCCGTTCCACTTCGGCTCTGCTCGCGCGGATCGAGTCCGCTTCGTGAAAGACCTGCTGCGGGAGCTTGTGGCGAAAGCTCCGTCGGTGCATGTTCTGGTAGTTGGCGACGTGATGCTCGACCAGTACATCGGCGGCTCAGCGACGCGCATTTCGCCTGAGGCGCCGGTACCCGTGGTCGCAGTTCGTCAAAGGCGCGCGATTCCGGGAGGAGCAGCCAACGTAGCTGCTAATGTCCGAGCAATCGGGTCGAAGGTGTCGCTCGCTGGTGCAACCGGAACGGACGACGCCGGCCGACAACTCCGCCAGGAACTCCAGAACGCCGGGATCGAGACCGACTCCCTGATCGAAGACCCTTCGCGTGTAACCACCACGAAGACGCGGGTTACTGCTGGCGGGCAGCAGATCGTCCGCTTCGACGTTGAAGATGTCTCACCGCTTCACGGTCCCGCACTGGTGGCCCTTCAGCAGGTTTGCGAGGCGCTTCTGGCGCGTGCGGACGTCTGCGTGATCTCTGACTACGCCAAGGGCACGGCAGGCGCGGAGTTCTGCCAGTGGGTGATTCACGTGGCCGCACAGCGCGGCATTCCCGTTGTGGTGGACCCCAAATCGAACGACCTCAGCCGTTATCGCGGCGCGACCGTCATCACCCCGAATCTGAAAGAAACGGTTGCCGCAGCGGGAGCGGCGATGGACGGCGGTCTTGGTTCGGCCGCGACGGCGATTCTCAGCGCCGTTGCACCGTCAGCGCTGCTGGTGACGCGCGGTGACGAAGGCATGTCGCTGTTCGAGCGCGACGCTGCTGAAGTTCATCTTCTGGCCGCGGTCAATGAAGTGGCCGATGTGACGGGTGCAGGCGACACAGTCGTGGGCGTTCTGGCTGTGGCGCTTGGCGCCGGCTTCTCACTGCGGGACGCCGCCGGCATGGCGAACCTTGCGGCCGGCGTTGCAGTCGGGCACCACGGCACGTGGGCTGTCAGCGCCGCAGAATTGCTCGCGCTGTAGAATCTCAGCATGAAACTTGCGCTGCTGCTGGCCTTTTGCGCCGCTCCGATCGCCGCCCAGGAGTACGACCTTCTGATCCGCAACGGGCGGATCGTGGATGGCGCCGGTAATGCGTCGTTCATTGGCGACGTCGCCATCCTGAACGGCAGGATTGCGGCTTTGGGAAACCTTCCGGGCGCGAAGGCAAAGCGCTCCGTCGATGCGACCGGCATGGTGGTCGCGCCGGGCTTCATCGACATTCACAACCATTCCGATTACACGCTGATCGCCGACGGCACTGCCCAAAGCATGATCCGGCAGGGGGTGACGTCGATGATCTTCGGCGAGGGTGGTTCAGCGGCTCCGGTCGGCGGCAAGCAGGATCAGCGACCGCGTGAAGCCACCTGGTCGGACTTCCAGGGTTACTTTAATCAACTGAAGAAACAGGGCATCTCGACCAACGTGGGCACTTATGTCGGCTCCAGCCAGATCTGGACGTATGTGCGCGGAGAGAAGGCCGGTCCGCCCACTCCGCAGGAACTTCGCGAGATGGAAGCTTTGGTGCGCCTGGCAATGGAGCAGGGCGCGTTGGGAGTGGCCAGTTCGCTGAGCGGCCCTCCGGGATCCTGGATCGATACCGACACGCTGGTCGCCATGTGCAAGGCGGCGGCCCCGTACGGGGGCATCTACTCCACGCATATGAGGACGGAAGGGCAGGGCGTGTTCGAGAGCGTGGCCGAAGCGATCGCGATTGGGAAGCGCGCCGGGGTTCCGGTCGACATCATTCACCTCAAGCTCGCTGATCGCAAGCTCTGGGGGCAGATGCCGGAGCTAGTGGGGCTGATCGCACAGGCACGGGCCGGCGGGCAGGATGTGACTGCAAACGTGTACCCGTATCGCGCGGGGCAAAACAACCTCTCCAGCATCATTCCGCCGTGGGCGCACGAGGGCGGTTCGAAAGCCCTGATCGCCAGATTGCAGGACCCGGCGCTGCGGACTCGTCTGCGCGACGAAGTGGAGCATGGCATTCCGGGCGGCAGTCCGCCCTGGTACAACCACTACACGGCGACCGGTAGCTGGGAAGGCATGCTGCTGGTTTCCTTCTCGAATCCGGCCTACAAGAAGTTTGAAGGGCAGCGGATGAATCAGGTCATTCAGACATTGGGCGGCGACCCTCTGGACGTGCTCTTCAAGGTCATCGCGGATAACGGCGGCTCGGTACCGACGGTCTATTTTCACCACGATGAGAACGACATGCGCTTCGCATTGAAGCAGCCCTTCGCCTCGATCGGTTCGGACGGAACGGCGATGGCAACGGAAGGCCCCACGGCGCAGGGCAATCCGCACCCGCGCTACTTCGGCACATTCCCTCGGGTGCTGGGCCGCTACGTTCGCGACGAGAAGGTCTTGCCTCTGGAGGAGGCCATCCGCAAAATGACTTCGGCGAATGCGACGAAGCTGCACATCTGGGATCGTGGGATGCTGCGTCCCGGTATGTGGGCCGACGTGACCGTCTTCAACCCTGCGACGGTGATCGACAACGCGACCTTTGACAAGCCACTGCAATACCCGACGGGTGTCGACTACGTGGTGGTGAACGGACAAGTGGTGATCGACAAGGGCAAGCACACGGGCGCGAAGCCGGGCGGCATTCTTTACGGTCAGGGTTACAAGGCAGCCCGGTAGCGTTCCCGGTACCGAAGCGGTCCCGCTCCCTTACGGTCACGGCTCAGAAAAACGGAGTCGTTTAACGGGCGAAGAGAGTTTTCAGATCGATCGAGTTCGCCATGGCCTGATAGCCGGCGCGATTCGGATGGATCCTGTCGCCGGGGCCGCCTACCGACACATTGGGTTGAAACGGCAATTTCAGGGTGCCGCTTTGCGGATCAACCGTGGCAGCGTCGAAGTCGGCGACGGCATCGAAGAGTTTCCCGGTTCGGATGAAGTCGTTGATGGCTTTGCGCCGCTTGTCGGCGTCGGGAGTTACGGCGGCGATGGCTGTCGTGAGCGCGGATGTGACGGTCGCGCCGATGACCCGAATACCCTTCTGCTTCATGCGTTCCACGCCTTGCCGATAGCCTGCGATGACTGCTTCGGAAGTGGCAGCCGGCGCTCCCAGATCGTTGATCGCTTCCAGCCAGATCACGATGTTGACGCCAGCCAGCGAGAGGACGTCTCGCTCCAGCCGCTGCAGCGCGGCAGGACCACCATTGAACGGCTTTGCCTTGTCGTAGGTCGCCGGGCCAAGTACCTGATTGCCTCCGATGCCCGCGTTGACGACCACGACGGGCGCACCAGGAAAGCCGCGTAGCCGCTGCGCCAGGAAGTCGGGCCATCGGTCGTCGCCGTTGATGGTGGAGTTTGTGCCGTCCGTGATCGAATCGCCGAAGCCCACGACAACGCGGGTGGCACTCGGCGCCATTGCCTCGACGGCGTCCACCACAAACCAGGAAGTTGTAGTGAACGGGAACGCATCGGCTGATTCCTCGCCGCCGTGGGAGCCGGCACCGGATGCCGAGAGGTACGAGGTCGACATTGCCTTGGCGTGGAACGTAAGCGGGCCGGAGTTGCCATCCACGTGGAAGCTTATCGCCATCTTGCGTTCCCGCAAGTCGGCTGAAGGCTTGGCGAAGTTGAGATCTACCGGGTCAGAGAACAGCAGTGCCCCGGGAGCGATGGTGACGGACGCCTTGCCGCCATTGAACCGGACAGGGCGATTGGTGCCGGGCAGGATGGTTCCGCCGGAGGCATGGATTCCCACGTAAACGCCATCGAGGGTTAGAGGCGCCGACCCGAATACGTTGGAGAAGCGCAGGCGAACGCGGTGGCCCCAGAGGCCCGGTTTGACGACCATGCGCAAAGTCTGATCCTGCGCAGTGTTGTTGCGGAGGACATCGCTCAAATCCGGCTGGGCGACGGCATTTCCTGCCGGGTACGGACCGTGCGTAGACCCGGTCCAAACCAGCACCCACTTCTCTGGTGCGGCAAGCATTGCGGTGGGTATAGCGGCGAGCGCCAGAAGGGCGATGACGACTTGTTTCACAGTTGCGGTTTCCTCTTGATGTTGACGGCCTGCTCGAAGGCTCGGGCCAGTTGGAGCAACTTCCATTCCCCACGATGTCTTCCAGCGATCTGGATACCGACGGGCAGGCCGGCTTCCGTAAAGCCTGCGGGGACGGAGATCGCGGGCACCCCGGTGACCGAGATGTAGTAACAGGATTTCATCCAGTCGATATATGTCTCCAGCTTCGTGCCGTCGATCGACATCGGGTAGAGCTGATCGACGGGGAAGGGTGGCACCTGGCTGACGGGCAGCACGAAGAAGTCGTAGCGCTGCAGGAAGAGGCGCATGCGGTGGTAGATCTCGGTGTGTTTGATTTGGGCGCGGCCCACGTCCGCCGCTGTAAGGCTGCGCGACTGCTCCACTTCCCAGCGGATGGTGTCCTTCACCAGTTCTGGCTGAGTTGCGATGGCGTCCGACAGCTTGAGACCCTGCGACCAGAATCGAAGGGTGCGGAACGTCTCGTCCACGCCGGACCAGTCCGGCTCGGCCTCTTCCACAATGCAGCCCAGTGCCTCGAAGACGTTGCGTTGAGCGTTGGTGATGTCGCGGACCTCGGGCTCTACGGGGATGCCGCCCAAGTCTCGCCACCATGCAATGCGGATACCTTTCATGTCCGCATCGAGAGTCTCGCCGGCGGGTATTTCGAAGGCCTCACAGGCAAGCGGCGCGCGTTCGTCGGGTCCGGAGATGGCTTGCAGGAAGAGGGCGACGTCGGCGACGGTGCGCGCGAGGGGCCCTTCGACGGACATCGGTGCCCAGGCCATTGGAGCGGGCCATGCGGGGACCCTGCCCGCCGACGGTCGCAAGCCGACCACATTACAGAAGCTGGCGGGATTGCGCAGGGAGCCGCCAAGATCGCTGCCATCACAGAGCGCAGCCATACCGCAGGCGAGTGCAACTGCCCCGCCGCCGGTGCTGCCACCGCAGGTTTTGGAAAGGTCGTACGGGTTGCGTGTGGCACCGAAAAGAGCGTTGTAGGTCTGTGACCCGGCGCCGAACTCCGGCGTGTTGGTCTTGCCCAGAGTGATGGCTCCTGCACCGACCATCCGCTCGACGATGAGGGAGTCTTCAACGGGCACGAAGTCGGCGAAAAGTGGTGAGCCGAAAGTCGTGCGGATACCCGCGCGGTTGTGCAGGTCTTTGTGCGCGACGGGCAAGCCATGGAGCAGACCGAGCGGTTCGCCGCGCGCCTGCCGTTCATCCGCCACTGCGGCGTCAGCAAGGGCGCGTTCCGCCACGACAGTCACCATGGCGTTTACCGCCGGGTTCACCTGCGCGATGCGCCGCAGGTGCGCACTGGCGACCTCGCGCGCCGACAGCCGTCCGGCCGCAATCTCCTGCCTCATCTTTACCGCGCTCAGGTCACAAATCGAATCCTCTGGCATGAACTGAATATGTTGTCACAGCGGCCTCGCGGATACTGGAAACATGGAATCTCCGATTCGCCTGACGAGCTCGCGCGTGGTGCATGAAGGCAGGTTGATGCGCCTTCGTCTGGATGACGTTATCCTGCCGCGGGGCACTGCCGACGTGTACGAGTACGCCGAGATCAAACACGGCGCGACAACGCTGGCGGTGGAAGACAATCTGGAAGTCTGGCTTGTTAACGAGTGGAAATACGCAGTTGGACGTCGTTCACTGGAAGCGGTGAGCGGCGGCATGGAGCCAGGGGAGAAGCCGGAAGATACCGCTCATCGTGAACTGCGGGAGGAGGTGGGTGTCACCGCCTCGGAAATGATCCCGATGGGCTTCGTCGATCCGTTCACCACCATGCTGAATTGTCAGAACTATCTGTTCCTCGCGCGTGGACTCGCCACGGTTCCGCACGACCATGAAGAGGGGGAATTGATCGAGATTGTGCGGATGCCTTTACCCGAGGCGGTCGGGAAGGTTCTGTCCGGCGAGATTACGCATGCGGCGAGCGCCGTCGTCATCCTCAAAGCGTCCGCTTACTTGCTGGGCGCGGGCTCTGCCACGAAACGATAGCCGACGCCGCGAACGGAGAGCAAGTGGCGTGGTTTTGCCGGGTCGTCTTCCAGATAGCGACGCAGTCTGACGATGAAGTTATCAAGTGCCCGGGTATCGGTGTCTTCGCGCAGACCCCAGACCGCTTCGAGCATCGCTCCGCGTGCGACCGGCTTGCCCGCGTTCCGGATCAGATGGCGAAGCACATTTAACTCCATCAGCGTGAGCTTGAAAACCTCGCCCCGTACGTGCAGTTCCAGCAAATCGAAGTGGACTGATTTTTCACCGAACGTGAACGAGTCGGGTTCCGGTGGCTGCGCTGGATTCTGCGCCTTGATCCACTGTCCGCGACGGAGCAGGCCGGCAATGCGGGCGATGAGAATCTGCAGGTCGAAGGGCTTGACGAGGTAGTCGTCGGCGCCAGCCGTGAAGCCGCGCAGCACGTCTTCGGAGTGGCCGCGAGCTGTGAGGATGAGAGTGGGAACGTACTGGCCTGTGCGGCGCATCTCTTCCACCACATCAAAGCCGCTGATGCCGGGCAGCATGACGTCGAGCAGCACGAGCGAGTAGTCGCGCTTTTCCTGGCCGATGAGCATCTGGAGCGCAGACTCGCCGTTATCGACCACGTCGACCTCGTAGCCCTCCTGCTCCAGATTGAAGCGGAGACCTTCGGCGAGATCCTGTTCGTCTTCGACAACGAGAAGGCGTGTCATTTGGCGAGTGGCAGCTGCAATACAAAGGTACTGCCGCGACCGGGTCCGGCGCTCTCAGCCCAGGCACGACCGCCATGCCGCCGCGCTACCGACCGTACGATGAACAGCCCCAGACCCATGCCTTTGACACGGGTTGCGAGCGGCCCGTGCATGCGGTAGAACCTCTTGAAGATACGCTTCAGCTCGGAGCCCGGGATACCGGGGCCGTTATCGCGGACCCGGATGGTGGCATGACGACCATTCTCTTCGTCCACCGCCACCACCACGCGCGCGCCGTGGCCGGAGTACTTCAGGGCATTGTCGATGAGGTTCGAGACGGCGGCACGCACTTCTTCCAGATCGCCCATGATCTGCAGCGTTTTCGCCGAGGGCTGGAACTGCACGTCATCGACACCAACGTGATGGAGCACGCGCGATCGAGCCACGGTGTCTTCCACGAGATCGTTCAGCTGCAGGCTGGTGAGATTCGGGCGACGTCCGGAAGCGCCGATTCTGCCGGTTCGCAGAATCTGCTCGATGGTGCCGGATAAGCGATCCGCGTTGGCCAGGATGATGGAGTAGAACTCCTGCCGCTTCTCCTCGTCAACGTGACGGGACTTCATCGTCTCCGTATAAAGACGAATTGACGCGATCGGGGTCTTGAGTTCGTGGGTGACGGCGTTGATGAACGCGTCGTGCTGTTCACCGCGACGGATCTCGCGAACCAGGAAGACGGTATTCAGCACAACACCCGCGATAATGGCGGCCAGCAGGATGGTGCCAAGAAACAGGCGGATGCCGGCTCGCCAGTCGAGAACCAGCGCTCCGAAATACAGGAGGAGCGCAAAAAGAATAAGGCCGACGCCGAGCGCAATGAATGCGATCGTTTTACGTCGGCCAATTCCTACCATTTCTCAACGATAGCGCTGCCGCTTAAGCAGCGCGATGGTTATGCCGCCTGGCGTTCTTCAACGACCGGGCTGTGGAGCTTTGCTACCTTCACGTCCCAGATGATGCCGAGGGCGCTGAGCATCTTGAAGGTCAGCCACGAGAGGTCGAGTTCGAACCAGGCCAGACCGTGGCGTGCGGAACTCGGGTGTGCGTGGTGATTGTTGTGCCAGCCTTCACCGAAGGTGAGGAGCGCAACGAACCAGTTGTTACGGGAATCGTCACGAGTCTTGAAGCGGCGGTAACCGAACATGTGCGACGCGGAGTTTACAAGCCAGGTAGCGTGCAGACCGAAGGTCACGCGGAAGAAGATGCCCCAGAACAGCATCGGCCAGCCGCCGACTGCGAGCAGAATCGCGCCGAGGCCGATCATCGGAACCCAGTGCCAGTTGTTCAGCCAGACATAGAACTTGTGCTTGCTGAGGTCGGGAGCGAATTTGGACATCGCTTTGGTGTTGGCATGGTTGGCTTCACCGAAGAGGATCCAGCCCATGTGAGACCAGAAAGCGCCATCGTGCGGCGAGTGCGGATCGCCAGGCTGATCGGACTTCTGGTGGTGAACGCGGTGAGTGGCGACCCAGAAGATCGGTCCGCCTTCAAGATTCAGGGTGCCGCAAATGGCGAACAGGTACTCCATCCAGAGCGGGCACTTATAGGAACGATGGGTATGCAGCCGGTGATAGCCCATGCTGATGCCAAGGCCGGTAGCCATCCAATAAAGAACTACGGTCGTCAGAAAGACTTTCCACGAAAACATAAACAGCGCAGCGATGGCGCCGGCGTGGAAGACGACGAGAGCGATGATGGTAATCCAATTGATGCGGTTGCGGACGGGGTGTATTGTGTCCACGGTGCCCCTGGAAGTTTCAGTCATGTTCTATTTCAAGCTAACAAGCCCTTGAGCCGCCGTGTGTAAGACTTTTGTCGCAAGCCTCGCACCCGATTTTGTGCTGCCTGAAGTCAGTGCGTTGCAGCGTAAATCAGGTAATTCAGACCGTAGCGATAGGCAAGCGTGGTCATATGTTCCGGGTATTCCGGGTCGTCAGCATATTCCCAGGCATCGCCAATGTCGGTGTTGTAGTTGACGGAGACGATGAGGTGGCCTTTGTCGTCGTTCATCGCTCGCCAGGCAGGTGAGGTTCCGATCGGCTGCTGCACGGTAACGCCGCCGGAGGGGCTGAGGCGCAGGTGCCTCGTGCCGGGGATGAATGACCGGTCTTTGTCCCAGATGTCGTAGAGAACGTGCATGACGGGATCGTTCTCGAGGATCTCGGAGATCGGTTTGCCGGGGAAGACGCGGTCCATCGTCCCGGTGAAGACCTGCCATTGCGTCGGGTCTGGCCCCCACATATCGTCGACCATGAGAAACCCGCCGCGGAGCAGGTATTCGCGAAGCCGTGCGACTTCCGCATCGGAGAGGCCCCACCAGCCGGTTTGCGTGGCGTAGAGCCAGGGGTAATCGAAGATGTGGTCATCGGTGAGGCGCAGGTGGGTGGGCTGGCCGACGTCGATGCGGGTGAGGCGCTGGACGCCCTGGCTGAAGTGCTCGTCGGAGTCTGGCCAGTCAACCAGCCACCAGCCGGTGCCTTGACCGTTGCGCGAACCGAAGCCGTAACCGCGCGAGAATCGGGGCAGATCGGTGTACTGGACGCGCACGAACTGGAATTCGCCTTTGGCCGGGAAGGTGGGCTTTGGACCGTTGCCGTGACCTTCGAAGCGGGGTCCACCACGCCCGAAACGCTGCGCGAAGGCTGTTGCCGCGAGCAGCAGGAGCAGAAGTGCCGCAAACCGGAGCCGGGGTGTGTGCAACCGAGAAGCCTGCAGCATTGTTGGTTACATCATGCCAGAACCGCCGCTACTGTGTTTTGGCCGCATGCTATGTTCGTCTATTCATTCTCAATCCATGCGTATCACTGCCAAGGCTCCCTGCCGTGTCGATCTCGCGGGAGCCACTCTCGATATCTGGCCCCTTTACCTGTTTCATGCGAACGCTGTGACGGTAAATTTCGCGGTGGATCGTTATACCTCCTGCACGCTGCAGACGCGCGTTGACAGCAGCATCACGCTGCGGTCTCTGGATCTGAAGCTGGAGGAGTCTTTCGAATCGCTCGAAGCGCTGCGGGCGGCCAAGAGCTATAAGCTGGGGCTGCTGGCGCTGCTGGTGCGGTTCTTTGCGCCCGAAGCGGGGCTGCTGCTGGAATCGATGTCGCAGGCGCCGGCCGGGGCGGGGATTTCCGGTTCCTCGGCGCTGATGATCAGCGTTGCCGCCGCATTGAATAAGCTGACGGGCGCGGGTTACAAGCTGGAGAAGCTGCGTGAAGTGGTGCAGAACATCGAAGCGCAAGTGATTCGCGTGCCAACAGGGGCGCAGGATTATTTTCCGGCGATGTACGGCGGCGCTTCGGCCATAGAGCTAGGTGCGGGCGGTGTGATGCACCACTCGCTCCCTGTGCCAGAGGCCGAACTGAACGATCGGTTTGTGCTTGCCTACACCGGGGTGCCGCGAAACTCGGGCATCAATAACTGGGAAGTCATGAAGGCGCATATTGATGGCGATCGCGGCGTGCAGCGCAATTTCGACCGGATCGCGGCAATTGCGAACGGCATGCGGGCAGCAGTAGAAAACCATGACTGGACGGAAGCCGGTCGTCTGATGCGTGAAGACTGGACAAACCGGCGGAAGAATGTTCCAACCATCACGACTCCGCTGATTGACGAGATGATTCAGGCCACGAGGCGCGCTGGCAGCACGGGTGCAAAGGTCTGCGGCGCTGGCGGTGGCGGCTGCGTGGTGTTCCTGGTGGAGCCCGAGGCGAAGTCGCGAGTGGAGCAGGTGATTGCAGAGACCGGGGCGCAGGTGCTGAATGCGAAGGTGGCGGCCCGCGGCGTTCAGGTCCGGAGTTACGAATAGTTTGAACGGCGGAGACCATTGCCTGAACCGGTAAGGCAGTCACGAGATCCGATCCGCCCGCTCCTGGGCGCGGGGACCTGCGCGCTGCTCTATCTGATTGTGGTGTTCGTGATCACAGACCCTGTTCGTTTCTTCGGTGGAGAGATGATCGCGACGACGGTGCCTCCGCTGGTGGCTGCAGCGATTTCGGGCGCGCTGGCCATGGCGATCTTTGAGTCACGCAGCTTCAGCGATCTTGGCATTGCGTGGAGCGACGGGACCCGCGCGAACTTCCTGTGGGGTTGTACGCTGGGGGCCGGTGCCGCTGCGCTTGTCATCGTTCCCGCGTTCGTGTTTGGTCTGGCTCACTATGAACATCTGCGCAATCCGGACACGAACTGGCGTGCCGCTCTGTTCATGCCGGTGCTGCTGTTCTGCGGGGCGGCCGGCGAGGAGATCGCGTTCCGTGGTTTTCTGCAGCAGTACCTGATGCGCGGATACGGGGCCTGGGCGGGCATTCTGGCCGTTGGCATTCTGTTTGGTGCGGTGCATTCCGTCAATCCAAACGCCAGCCGTCTGGGTTTGGTGAACACGGCTGCGTTCGGTGTGATCTTTGGTGCATCGGTGCTGCGCAGCCATGATATTTGGCTCGCTACAGGCATGCACTTCGGCTGGAACGTGCTGCTGCCGTATTTCGGGGTAGAGCTCAGCGGGCTTACAATTAGAGTCACGGAGTACAGGCTGGTATGGCAAGCCGGAAGTCTTTGGAGTGGCGGCGAATACGGACCGGAGGCGAGTGTGCTCACCTCGGCGGTCCTCATTCTGTTGGCACTGGCCGTGTGGAAGGTGCCGGTTCGAAAGGGCTGGGCTTATCTGCTGGATGGTGGCGAGCCGCCGCCGTCCTGATCGCTGTTGTGTCTGTGTGTGAGGCGGTCAGCGGCGCGGTCATTCCTAAGAAAGACAAGCTGACCGACGACGAGAAGATCGAGATCTTGCGCAATCTCTCGTCAGAATACGCCAAGGCGAAGACGTACCTGCCGCGCTCGAAGTCGCCGCTCGAATACGATGTGAACGGCACCTGGGACATGCGTGAGTGGCAGTCGCTGAGCGGCAAGAATGGCGGCGTGGCAGCCCGTGAAGGCGACCAGATCAAAATCACGCACGTCTCGTTCGAGGGCGACAAGCTGGAACTCGAAATCAACGGTGGCCTGAAGAGCGGCAAGCGCTGGTTCGATCATCTCGAAGCCGGGGTTGGGAATTCGACCCGTCCGGTGAGCAGTGGCAACAGCGGCGTTGCGACCACAGGTACGAACATCGCGATCAACTTTC
>JAOAPO010000160.1 GCA_025462945.1 Bryobacterales bacterium | reverse complement strand
GAGTTGGAGAGTTCGCATGTGGATGGGTCCTTTCGGTCTCTGCTGGATTGAGTTGGGTTGAGCTGCGTTGGGTTGGGGTTCACGGGGTTGGCGCGGCGCAGGACGATGAGCATTCTCAGGGCTGCGTAGAACTGGCGGTGGAAGCGCGCTTCGAGGCGGCTGAGGGCGGCGAGGATGATGCCGTCGTGTTCGTGGGAGTGGGTGAGGGCGAGGTGGTAGAGGTCTTCGTTCGGCTCGGCTCGCTCGCCGTCGTCCTGGCGGGTGGAGGCGGGCTTGAAGGTGGCGAGTTGGTGCTCGTAGACGGATTTCTCCATGCCGTAGATGCGGAGGAGTCGCCATTTGTTAATGGCCATTTCGTCGACGAGATGGCGTTCGGCGAAGTCGCGGGGTCGGAGGTCGGTGCGGGCGGTTTCGATGAGAGCGCCGAGCCATGGGACGCGTTCGGGCCCGATGGCAAGGATGCGGAGATCGACGTCGAAGGGTTGCGGGGGCGCGGTGGTGTTTCGTTCGTAGTGCATGGGTGGCCTCGATTGGATTCTTCCATTGGTGAGGCGCGGGATGGGGTCAGCGGGGTTGGAGAACTCGGGGTAAGTTACTCTTTTGCCTGGCTTTACAAATATTTCTGCCTTTGGTGACCAAGTTCCTGAGACGAAGTGGATGCGCACCTCCAGGATGGAGGACGGGACCCGGTTAGTGCTTTATCGGACAACGATGTAGACTGTAGAGGGCCGCCAAGGCGATCGAAAGCCGATTTTCTGCCAACACGCGATCGTTGCACCGGATACGGCTAAATTGTTCCGGATTGTCTTCCAGTAAGCGCGATGGGCATCGAATCCGGGCATTGTTTGCGGGTGGATGGAGCGTGAATGAGTTCTTTCAGGAAGCTGACGAGCGTTGCAGCCCTCTTAACCGCGTTCACTTCGGTCGCATATGGGCAGGCCAGTTGTGGCGCGCCACAGGCAGCTACCAACATCATTCGCGCCGAAGGCACGACGGAACAGGTCGCGCCACTTACGTTTACGTGCACCGCCTTCAGCGGAGCGACGAGTGCCGGAACCGCGTCGCTTCAGCTCTTCCTGTCACCGGCCGTACCTGTCACGAGCAAAGTTCTCAACACCAGCACAGCGGCGACGGAAGCGGTAGCGGTGGTTTCGGGGAACGTGACACAGTACAACGGCACGGTCAGCGGTTCCACAGTTCACTTCGATAATTTCCCCGTTCCCGCGCTGGCCATGGGCGGCAACTTTACGGTTACGGTCAGTAATATTCGAGTGAACGCGACAGTACTGAGCACTGGCGCCGGTGTGCCTCCAGCGATCAGCATCACTCCTTTCATTTCGGGAGGTACGGGCACAGTCATTCCGGCTGCCCTGCCTTCGACGGTAGTGGCGTTCGCGCAGCAAGGTCTCGGCGTTTCGCTGCTTTACAGCGATCTCGCGGCAACCACACCGGGATCGAGAAACTTCTCTGCCTGCAATGGCTACGATCCGAACAACACGACGGGAACTGGTTCAGCGCTTGCGTTCGTTTTGCAGGTTCGCGAAAACTTCACGTCCGCTTTCAGGAGCGCCAGCAACGAGGCTGCGCAAGTGGCTACATCGCCGGCCAACTCTGTCGCAGCCGGTACTCGTCTGACCGTCACTCTCACGGTGCCGCCGGGCGTCAGCCTTTACGTACCAGTGAACCCCATACGTTCCGTAGACGGAACGGGAACGATTCAACAAACCGTGTCAGCGGCCGGCAGCGCTTTCAGTGCGGCAACCGCGGCAATCGGACCAACCGTAAATGGTCTTGGCCTCTCAGGCGTGCCGGCGGGAACCGTAATTGGGTCCGTGGCATTCGAGATTACGGCAGATGACTTCCTCAATCTGGATCGGTACAACATCCCGGTTTATGTGGTGACGACCGCCAACGCAGGGGCAGGGTGGACCATCAGCGCCTCCGTCTCCTTTGCCCCTCTCGGTTCGACGACGATCCCGAACTTTGTGACCAGTACGAGCTCGGTTTCACTCTCCGGCTCGACTTTCTCTGCGTGCCAGGCGCCGCAGTCAATCTCTTTTTCTCCGCCCACGTCGGTGCCGTATGGCGCACCGTTCACGCTGAGTGCCACTGCCAGTTCCGGCCTGCCTGTAGATCTTGTTTCAAATACGCCGTCCGTATGCCTCGTTGGCGGTTCGGCTCTGACGCTTGTCGGTTTGGGGAGTTGTTCTGTTACCGCGTCGCAGCCCGGCAACGCAAGCTACCTTGCGGCCACACCGGTGACCCAGAGCGTCACTGTGACTCAAGGACCACAGACGATCACGTTTGCGGCAATCAACGACGTTATATTCGCCGTAGGACGGGTGCTGCAACTGACGGGAACCGCGAGTTCCGGGTACCCAGTGTCCTTCGTGTCAAATACGGAGGCGGTGTGCAGGGTCGTCAACAGGACCGCGGTCGTTTCCGGTGCGGGAACCTGTACCATCACCGCCAGTCAGGCGGGAAGCCTGACGTATCTGCCAGCGAATGCAGTGACGCAAAGCTTCACAGTGTCCAAGGCGAGCCAAATCATCACGTTTGCGCAACCGGCCGATACGGCAGTTGGCCTGCCGGCTTTCGTTGGCAGTGCGACCGCAAGTTCGAGCCTCGCAGTGGAGTACGCATCGTCGACGGCGACCGTCTGTGCCGTTACCCAGTCCACGATCACAGCCCTGGGCGTTGGAACGTGCACGATCACGGCATCGCAGACAGGCGACGTCAACTACCTTGCCGCGACGCCGGTTTCACGGAGCTTTAATGTGTCGGCCGCACCAACAGTTTCGTTCTCCTCGCTCCCGACCTGGGGTGCGGACGGACCGGTGTCGGGAAAGGTTTCGCTGGGTCCGGGGATCGCACCAAACGCCGTTCAGGTGTACATTTTCCAGTTCATTCCCGATTTCGGGTGGGTCATGCCGTCCGGGTGCAGTGCTGCGTCGCTGAATGGTAACGGAGCCTTCTCAGTACTCCCAAGCGATCAGATGTATCGCTACGTGACGCGCTTCACGGCGTACGTTCTGCCTGCGTCCGCTCCGCAGCCTCCGAACTGCCAGCAAGGAGTTGCCGCGATTCCGCAAGCGTATTCGGCGAATGCGATTAGTTCAGTGACGGTCCCGCGGCTTGCGGCCTACGAGACCTTATCGTTCGGCGGATTGCGGTGGTTTGTTAAAAATGCGCCCTTGCGAGTCTGGCCCGACAACAAATACTTCGCGACGCAAAGCGCGTACGTTGATAACGTGGGCCGACTCCATCTGACGATCACGCCGTGCCCATCGTTCGGCGGGCAATGGTGCGCGGCGGAGATTTTTACGACGCAGAATGTCGGCTACGGAACGTACAACTTTTCGGTTGCCTCCCCGCTCTCGACGCTCGATGCGAACGTAACGCTGGGGATGTTTACGTGGGATGCGCAAGCCAGCTCCGTTTCGAACCGTGAGTGGGACATTGAAGTCTCCAAATGGGGCAATGCAAATGCCACGACTAACGCTCAATACGTGGTGCAGCCGTACACGGGCCCGAACAATCTTCGGCGTTTCAACATCGCGACTTCCAGCCAGACGACGCACAGCGTCGTCTGGAACCCGACGAGTGTTGCCTTCAACTCGTCGAGCGGCGGGAGCCCGATCGACAGCTGGAGCTACCAGGCAGGCACTGGGCTTCCTCCCGTGCCGACGCCGGGTGATGTTCGGCTTCATCTGAACTTGTACCTGAATTCCGGGTTTTCCCCGAACTCCCTGCAACCACAGGAAGTGATCATCAGCCAGTTTCAGTACGACCCTTCAGCAACGCAGCAGATCAGTCTGGCCAAAACGGCGGACAGTTTACCGGTGGGCGGGGGCTCCCAGTCGGCAGGGGTCAACGGAAACGCGGGATGCAGCGTCACCGCTGAGTCCGACAGCCTGTGGCTGAGCGCGCTTTCGGGTCCGATTTCGCCCGGTGGAGCAGTCCAGTACAGCGCGGCTTCCAATGGCGGGGTGCGCCGCACCGGCAATATCATCCTGACAAGCACCAATTGCAACACCACTGTGGACGCGCAGGTCCTGACGATCACGCAAGCGGGCGCTATCCCGAACTTTCAGTCGATCACGTTCCTACCGCCGGGCAATGTGGTGTACGGCAGCGGGCCGATCGTACTCCTGGCTGCGGCAAGTTCCGGACTTCCGTTGAACTTCTTCTCCAGCACGCAGGGGGTCTGCACAACCTCGGGAGGAGTGGTATCGCTGCTGTCCGGGGGAACGTGTGCGATCATCGCGAGTCAGCCGGGCAATGCAGACTACGGGGCGGCCACACCAGTGACTCGCAGTTTCCTGGTCACTGCGGCGTCACAGACCATCACCTTTGCGGGACCTGCGAACACGACCCTGGGATTGGGTCCGGTGCAGGTAGCGGCGGCTGCGAGTTCGGGACTACCGCTCTCGTTCGTGTCGGGCACCACGGGTGTCTGCACGGTCAGCGGCGCGACAGTCACGCTGCTAGGCACAGGCACCTGCTCCATCACTGCGCTTCAGGGCGGCAATCTGAACTATCAATCGGCGCAGGTGACCCGGAGTTTCGAAGTGGGCGCGCCGGGCGTCGACCTGACAGTTGGAAGCGGCTTCGGTGTGCCGGCACAGGCCGTGGAACTCCCTATTCAACTCTCGGTAACCGGAGGAGTTGCTCCCGTGACGTTCCAGATGGACCTGGGATTCGATGCGCAGAAGCTCGCTTATGTAGCGAGTTCGGCCCGTCCCGGACCCCAGTCAGCAGCGGCCGGGAAGAGCCTTTCCGCGTCGACACAGCCGGATGGCAGCCTTCGCCTTCTGGTTTCTGGCCTGAATCAGACACCCATTGCGCCCGGCGTGGTGGCGTATGCCTCGTTCCGAGTCGCGAATGGATTCCTTTCCGGCTCAAGCGATATCGCCGCAGCGAACTGCAGGTCAGCGAGTGCAGACGGCGCGTCACTCGGAACGAATTGTTCCGGGGGAACCATGAAGTATGCGGTTTGCGACATCAATGCGGATGGCGCGTACAACGTGGCCGATGTGCAGTTGGTTATCAATGAGGCGCTGGGGGTTACGTCACCGGTTCATGACCTTAACGGCGATGCGCTCGTGACGGTGGCAGACGTCCAGATTGTCATCAACAGCGCGTTGAGCTTGGGGTGTGTTGTTCGATGAAACGCGCAGCGCTGAAAGGGCGAAGAGGAACGACATGAAGAAGATTTTCGGAATCGGAGTTGTGAGTCTCGTGTCGCTGTTCCGCCTTGAGGCGGCCGATCTGCGGCTCGAGGCTGCCGCGCTTGGGGGCACAACATCCGGACAGTTGCAGGTCAGCCTGACGTCGGCGACGGAGATCGTTACGGGCCTGCAGTTCGATCTTGAGTACGACGCTTCCCGGTTCGAGGTCGAGGTGTTTCGGGGGCGGTCAGCGGAACTGGCGGAAAAAGTCGTTCGTACAGCCGCCCCTCAGATGAACCGCATGCGAGTGCTGATTGTCGGAATGAATCAGAGCGTCATTACGAATGGGGTGGTTGCACTGATCCGGGCGACTCCAATCGGTAACGAGAGCTCGAGAGTGAAGAATCCAGTTCGGATCGTGGCGATGGCGGCGACGGACCGAGCCGGCAATCCAGTGGAGGTGGTGAGCCGCAATGCCGCCGACCCGTCGAACTCCGATGCAACGAAGTAGGCGGCGGGGTTACGCGATCGCTATTGGTGGCCTGATGCTGCTAGTGTGCGGCGTGCCGGAACTGAGAGCTGCCTCGGTCGCGCTAAGTTCCGCGACTCTTGCACCCGGGACTACGGGAACGCTCCGGCTCCAGTTCCAGACAGGAGGCACCTCCGTTTCAGGTCTCCAGTTCGATGTGGTGTACGACCCGGCGAATGTATCGCTGTCGGGCCCGGCGGCCGGGCCCGTAGCGACCGCTGCGGGAAAGTCAGTGAGCCAGTTCTCACCGGCGGCTGGTACGTTACGGATTCTTATCGTGGGATTCGGACAGGAAACTATCGCCAGCGGCGAAGTGTTGAGCATACAGGGAGCCGTCCCGGCCGGCAGCGCACCGGGCAGCTATGCGCTCTCGCTCTCCAATCTCAGCGCAACGGACCCCAATGGGGTTACTGTTCCGCTGACGGGCGACGGGGGCACGATCACGGTGACCGCCCCAACGACTACGGTTTTGACTGCGAGTCCGACGCCTGCGGGGTTGGGAACATCGGTGCAAGTGTCGGCGACAATAACGCCAGCCGGCGCGACAGGCAACGTGACCTTTAAGAGAGGCGCTACGACCCTCGGTTCCGCCGGGGTTGCGAATGGCGTTGCTGCTCTGAGCGTGAATACTGCCGGGCTCGGGCTGGGCCTGACGACCCTGACGGCTGAGTACGCGCCGTCCGACCCCCGTTGGCTGGCCTCGACAGGTACGTTCCAACTGGCAGTACTTTCGCAGCAGACGCTGACGTTTCCTGCCGTTACCAACGTGGCTTTGGATGTCGGTTCGTTCCCACTGGGAACGACGTCCACTGCGGGCCTCCCCGTGACGCATGTGTCTTCCACGCCGGCAGTCTGCAGCGTGTCTGGAAACAGCGTGCTGCTGGTGACAACGGGCACTTGCACGATCACGGCTTCAGCGGCCGGCAACGGCAGCTTTGTGGCCGCAGTGCCGGTGACGCGCAGCTTTGTGGTGGTGGCTGCCCCGCCCTGCAGCTACAGGCTGTCCGGTGACGCGAGTATCCCGGCGGCTGGTGGCGCGGGTACGCTGGAGGTCGCCACGGGATCGTCGTGCAACTGGACTGCGACGGCCGGATCGGGATTCATCACCGTCTCGCCGGACGCCTCCCGCACCGGGTCGGGCAACGTCCGGTTCACGGTGGCGGCGAATACCTCGGCGGCTGCCCGGAGCGGAACCATTCAGGCCGCCGGGCAGACATGGACGGTGAACCAGTTCGGCACCGCGTGTTCGATTGCGATTTCACCAGCGACCCTGGACTTTACCGCGGCCAAGGGGAGCGCGACGGTGTCGATCACGGGATCGACAGCAGCTTGCCCCTGGGCGGCACTCTCGTCCGACATCGCGAAGCTGTCGCTCTCGGCCGGGGCTGGCGTGGCTCCGGCTCAGATTACGGTGACCGCGGAGGTAAATACGGATGTAAATCCGCGAAGCCTCACAGCGACGATTGGCGGACAGACTCTGACCGTGACGCAGAGCGGCAGGGACTGCACGTATTCGCTGAGTTCGAGCAGCGTTCTTGTGCCCGCCGCGGGCGGACCCGCTTCAGTGGACGTGACCACGTCCGCCGGGTGCGGCTACAGCACGGTGGCAGGGCCAGGCTGGATCACGATTACAGCTGGAGGGACCGGGACCGGACCGAACGGGACTGTGTACTTATTGGTCAATCCGAACACAACCACGGCTTCGCGCAGCGCCACGTTGTCCATTGGATCGCAGCCTTTCCAAGTCACGCAGGCTGGTGTGGCGTGCGATGTGAGTGTGGATACTACGGGATTGGGCAGCCCCTTCGCGGCTGCCAGCGGGGCGGGAGCGGTTGGAATTACGACGAGCAGACCGGGGTGCGTATGGTCTGCGAGCAACAGTGCGGCCTGGCTGACCGTCTCACCGCTAAGTACTGTGACGGGACCCGGCACGATCAGTGTTTCAGCGGCGGCCAACGGGTCGGCGAATGCCCGGACGGCACAGGTGTCCATCGGCGGCAACGCGATGAATGTGACGCAGTCTGGTACGGTGTGCGGTTTTGCGCTGCAGTCGGAGGATGCCCGGATTCCGGCCGCGGGCGGTTCTGCCTCCGTCACCGTGACGACGGCTCCGGGGTGTAACTGGAGTTCGTCGACCGCTACGCCGTGGCTGACGATCGATGGTGCGGCAAACAGCGGCACAGGGGACGTGAAGTTTACGGCGGCGGCGAACAGTCAGGCAGCCGCGCGAAGCGGAACTCTCACGGTGGCCGGACAGACGTATACGGTGGTCCAGTCAGGCGTGGAGTGCGCGTTCACCTTATCGCTCGCGGGCGCAGTATTGCCAGCCTCCGGGGCTGCCGGCGCCACATTCTCGATCAGCACGACCGGCGCAGGGTGTTCGGCGAAGGCTGTGAGTTTTGCGAACTGGCTCAGCGTCGCCACATCGTTCAGCGGGCAGTCCGGGACCGTGACGTATTCAGCGGCAGCGAACAACTCGGGTTCTCCGCGATCGGGGCTGATTCAAGTGGGAGGCCAGGCCTTCACGGTCTCGGAAGCGGGCTCGGCCTGTTCGTATACGCTGTCGACGGGCGGAGCGGTGTTCGGGACGGCAGGTGGCACGGGGACGTTCACTGCCACCGCCTCAGGACCAGGGTGTACGCCACCGACGGTTTCATCCGACTCCACGTTCGTGACGCCCGGCTCGGTATCGGGACCGGTGGGCAATGTGTTCACGGTAGTCTACGCGGTTGAGGCTTTTGTTTCGGGATCGCCCAGTACACGGATCGCGAATCTGACGATGGGCGGCAGGACCTTCGCGGTGAAGGAGACGTCATGGTAGGTCGAACCTGGACAGCTGCGCTTTACCTGCTGGCGTTTTCGTTGCCTTCTCTGCTGGAAGCTGGAACGCAGGGGCCTGATGCAGGCGGTTATTCGGCGACAGACACTGCTGTTTTCAACTTCGTCGAG
>JAOAPO010000144.1 GCA_025462945.1 Bryobacterales bacterium | reverse complement strand
GACGTGGAGACATGACCCTGCTGTTGCTCGCGCACCGATCCGAGTACCCACTCAGCCAGGTAGGTGAGCGTTAGTTTGCGGGCGCGTCCCGAGTCGTCCTTCAGACTCAGTATGTAAAGCTTGACCGGCTCCGTTTCCGCCGTGAACACAGTGAGGCGCTGACGAATTCCAAGGCTCTGGCGTTCGTAGACTGAGTACCCCTGACCGTGTCGCACTCGGGAGGGCTGGTCCCCGCGAAGCGGCAATGGAGTTGTGGTCGCCAGTACGCCCGTCTCATCATCGCGAAGGTAGATCACTTCCGATTGCGGATCCGAAACCGGGTCGTTGTGCCATGGCGTCAGCCGATTCATCTGGCTGTTGCCGCTCCATGTGAATCCAGGGCCGCTCTCCGTCACCAGAGTTCCGAAGCGCTCGTTCGACATCACGTTCGACCACGGCACAGGAGTCCATGCACCCGCCGGCGAGTCAATGACGTATTCACGCCCATCTGCCGTAAAGCCGCCCAGCCCGTTCCGCTGGGTCAGAGCTTCTGGAATCCAGCGCACCCTGTTCTCGTACAGCACCGCGCCGCTAACGGTCAGTTGCGGTGCTGCTTCCGGGGTCTCCTGAGTCTCAGCCGAAGAGAGCAACTGTTGCTGCAGCGGCCCGCGATGCCCACCCAAAACCACTCGCGCAACCGAGAGCAGCAGCGCCTGATCTTCCAGCACCAGGGACTGCCAGTTCAGCAGGAAAACGCTTTGGGCCTGATTCGAATCATGCGGCCTGCCATGCGCGTGCAACAGAGTGTCGAGTCCCTTCTGCAGCGGCACCTCGTAGCTGGTCGCCTCGCGATTCAGAATCACCAAATCCGATTCGAGTCCCAGCATCTGCCAATAGGAGTGAGCCAGCAGGACTTCGCGGACGAGGGAGACGCCCTGCTCGTCAGCCACCGTGACTACCAGAATCGGCCGGTCCCCGGAGATCCCGTACTTCCAAAGGGCGCTCTGGCCTAATCGGTTCTGAGTCAGACGCTCGGCGTGCGGCCGCAGTCTCGAAGCAGGGAAGATCAGGTGCCCTGCCAGATCCTGATAACGGTGTGCCGCCGCGGCGCCGATACGAAGATAGCGGAACTCAAGCTGGGCCCGGGTCCAGATCATCTCGAACGCGCGCGCGGCCGCATCCGGCTGCTGGTACTTGCGCACTGCAGCCACAACATCTTCCCTCGAGGCCGCCGCGATCGTAATGAACGTGATCGTCCTCTGGTTGCGCGGCTCAAGCGTCAGTCGATATCTGAAGCTGAAGATCGGATCCAGCACCGAGCCAGTGCTGCCCGTGAGCTTCGAAGTCAGTCCCACAGCCGAACGCAGCGTGTTGCCCCGCCCGATGAACGCCCTGCGATCCGTCTCGAAGCTCACCGGCCCTTCGAACCCCGTCAGCATCGCCGCAGCCCAGATCGGCGAATCCTCTGGCGAACGAAGCCGCCGGCGTGCAATCAACACGCCCTGCTCCAGTTCCTCTGTCTCGATAAACATCTTCGAAAACGCCGGGTGCGCCGTATCCGCCCCGTGCGGCGCCAGCGCGAGCTCATGATACGACGTCAGCTCCAGCGTGCGAGTCCGCAACGAACGGTTCGTCACCGTCAGCCGCCGCAGCTCAGCGTCATCGTCCGTAGCCACGGCCACCTCGAGCTTCGCCTCCACATCCTGTACGCGACGCACAAACTCAGCGCGATCCGGGTAGAAGCTGACAATGCTCTCACCAAGGTCGCCTGCCGTCACGCCGCTTTCTCCCATTGGCTGCCGGCACGGTGACCAGATCTGACCAGAACGCACGTCCTTCAGCCACAGGAACGAACCCCACGAATCCATCGTCGTGTCAGATCTCCAGCGAGTGATGTCGAAGCCCTTCCATCGGCTGTAACCCGAGCCGTTGTTCGTCACCATCAGGTTGTAGCGACCGTTCGAACTCAGGTGTACCCGCGGCAGCACCGTCGGCCTGGTCCAGCGCCGCTCCTGTGTTGCACTCGCTTCAACGGCAACCGGTGGACGTGCCAGTTCTTCGGTCTCCACTCGTGCGATCGGCACGCGTTCGAACAAAAGTGACTCGATCGCCCGGATGCGCAAATCCGCATGGAACCGGCGCCGCACAACGCCGCTCGAAAGAACATTGCTCAATGCCAGCAGGCTCATGCCCTGGTGGTGCGCCATGTAGGTAAAGATCGGCACGCCCGGCTTGTCATCTTCTTTCCGCCGCGGCCGCGTGTAATCGATGGACTCGTAGAACCCCATCGTTCCCGCCAGGCCAGCTGCCTCCAGTGTCCGAAGGTTGGCGCACGCCTGTCGTGGACGCACCATCAGCGCCAGCACCGTTGCATACGGCGCCACCACCGGACCTGGATCAGCGTTCGGATTCAACGCGAGCGAGGGAACCCCGAAAGCACGGTACTGATAGATCTGATTCGAATCCAGAGCGCTGTACGCGGCCTCCGAAATGCCCCACGGGATCCCTTCCTGCTCTCCATACGCGATCTGTGCGTCCACCGCTTCCCGGCATGACGTAGCCAGCAGCGTGCTGCCGAAAGCCCTCAGGAACAGCAGCGGCATCAGGTACTCGAACATGGTGCCGCTCCAGGAAAGCAGCGGCCCGCCGGTGGCCGTCGCGGCGCGCGGTCGTGCCAGCATGAACCAGTGCTCAATCGGAATGTCGCCCTTCGCTATCGACACAAGACTGGCAACTCTGCACTCGCTCGCCAGAAGATCGTAGTGGCTTTCGAATGTCACCGGGTTCCCGATCGCGTAGCCGGTTCCGAACAGTCGCCGGATCGGATCGTAGACGAAAGCCATGTTGATCCCATCTGCGAGTTCACTTGCCTGGATTGCGAGTGACTGCAGCTTGTCTGATAGCGTGCCGGCGCGGTGCTGGGCCTTTCCGTACTCGCTCTCCACGCTGTTTAGCCAATCCGCCACTTCGGGTCGCAATTCCGGAGCGCCGCGCCATCCCAGCAGCGCTGCAAGCGCCTTCGGCATGCCGGAGGTCAGGCGCTTCAACGAGGGCACCGTGTTCAGCGCTTCACGCCGTAACTCCACGGCCGCTTCGCCCAAAGACCGGACGATCTCATCGGAAGGGGCACTCAGTAATTCCATCCACCCGAGGTAACGGTCAAGCGTATTGGTCCACGAGTCCAGTTCCGCCGCCACCTTCAAAGCCCAGTACGCAGTCTCATCCCCGCTACCGGACGACCATCGACGCATCAGTTTCAGTTGCGCACTGTGGAACGACGCGAGGCGCAGTTGACCGATTCGCTCGATGCCTTCGAACGGTTGCCGCAGCGTTTGAGACAGACCCTGCAGCGCCACCGCAACCGAAGGGTCGGCGCCGGCCGCGGCGCTCAGAATTTCAACGGCGTCGCTAAGGCCAGCTAATGCCGCCGGGGTCAGCAGCGGCTCTTCCGCCAGATCCCGGCAGCCCTGCGCGAAGACCCAAAGGCTCGCGATCAGATTCCCGCTGTCCACCGTCGATACATACTGGGGCAACAATGGTTCCAGCGACTGCGTGTCGTACCAGTTGAGCAGGTGTCCCTCATAGCGCTGTAGCTTCTGTAGAGTCGCCATCGTGGCACCGCATCGCTCTGCCAGATCTTCGGTCGTGATGTACCCGAAGTCATGCGCCGCCTGTGCCGCGTTCAGCCAAAGACCGATGTTCGTGGGTGAAGTCCGGCGCGCCACTTCCGTCCGCAGCGCAAGTTGAGAATTGTCTGGCGGGAGCCAGTTGTTCGCCGGCCCCACCAACTCGTCGAAGAACCGCCAGGTTCGTCTGGCGAGTGCTCGAAGCGCCGGCTTCTCTTCTTCTTCGAGCGGCTCGGTCGCTGATCTCGGCGTCGCTTTCGCCAGCCATCTGATTAGCCAGGGTGCGGCGATCCATACCCCGAGGTAAGCAAACGTCGGAGCAAACGCACCTCTGAGCGCGAGCATCCCCAACGCAACGCCGGAGACACCCGCCACCATCACGAGTTGCCGCATCGTGGCTTCAAGGTGCAGTCCCTTATTCGTTTCCGCAGCCTCGGCCGTCTGCCACTCCAGCAACTGACGCCTGCTGACGAATCGCCGGTGCAGAACGCGTACGATCGCGTCCAGCGCCAGCCAAGCCTGATGAGGCATCACCGTTACCATCACCGATGCCCGCCGCAGGTCATCACCGGCGCCCTGCCATCCGTAGACGCTGCCTTCGATGTGGCGCGTCCAGCGATCGAGAATCGGCACGATCGCCGGGATGCCAACCGTCAGCGCCAAAACGATGCTCCACACCCCGGGCGCCACCGAAAAGAACCACCCGAACGCGACCAGAAGGATCGAGGCCACAGGCACCAGGCTCCGCCGCAGATTGTCGAAAATGCGCCACCGATTAATCGCACTCAGAGGGTTCGGTACCAGCTTGCCGTCGCTGTCCGGTACCTTCGAACCCGCCCATGAGGCAATCTGCCAGTCGCCGCGGATCCAGCGATGCTGCCGCCTGGCGAATCCGGGATAATCCAACGGCATGCTCTCCGTCAACTCAATATCCGAAGAGAACCCCACCCCGACGTGCGCACCCTCAATCAGGTCATGGCTAAGCAGCGCCTCAAGCGGAAACCGGTTCCCGAGCACTTCATGGAAGGCCCGTACATCGTAGATGGCCTTGCCATGGAAAATCCCCTCCCCAAACAGATCCTGTTGCGCGTCTGAGACCACGGTCGAATAAGGATCGGTCCCGTGAGCATCTGCGAACACCCTTGTGAAATGAGTGGCGCTCGCGCCCGGCAGCGTGATGCCGACACGCGGCTGAATGATCCCGTAGCCTCTGTCCCGAATACCGGTTTCGGGGTTGACGTGAACTCGGTTCAAAGGATGCGCGATGGTCTCGATCAGGCGAACGGCCACATCCGGCGGCAGTTGCGTGTCGGCATCCAGGGCAATCACGAAGCGGACTTGCTTCGGAAGGGCCCCCTCCAGTACGCGTGTCGCCCCAACGCGGGTGGGCTCGCCGTGCCCGCACAACAGCGCGTTGAGTTCCTCGATCTTGCCGCGCTTTCGTTCTCTGCCGATCCAGGCCTGCTGCGTCTCACTCCAGACTCGCGGGCGGTGCAGCAAAACAAAGCGGCCATCCGGGTACTTGCGGTTCAGCCCTGAGATCGCAACTTTGGCCGCCTCGAGCAGCACGGCGTCCTTCGGCGACGTCGCGTCGCGCGCATCCAGGTAATCGGGGAACAGCGCGAAGGTGAGGTTGGCCTGACGGTTGGCCAGGTAACGGATCTCCAGCTTCTCCGCCTCGCTTCGCACCACTTCCGCACTCGAGAGCATCATCGGCACCACCACGAGCGTGGCTGCTTCGGCTGGAATGCCGAGCCGGTAATCCATACGGGGCAGCGGCTCCGGCGGGAACATCTCGATGACCAGCGAGTGCACCATCTGAATCGCCAGTTCGCTCAGCGGAAGCAGCGCCAGGCAGGCGAGTAGTACCAGCAACGCCGTCGAATCGATCCCGGCGTCACGCGCAAGGGAAACGGCCACCGACACGAAAGACCCGGCAAGAATGAAGATCAAGGCGAGATAGACGCCGGTGGCGTGGCGCCGCATCCAGCGCAGGATGCGTTGTTGCAAAGAGATTCGCGCACCAACTTTTCGCTCGAGCGCCGAAACTCCTGAGCTGATGAGGTAATAGAGAACCTCATCCATCGGCGTTGAACTGCTCTGCTTCGCCAGTTGAAGGGCCGCCTGCGCGACCTCTGATTCCAGCAAGGCCGACTGGCGGGCGATCCGCGCCATAATCTGCCTGGCGTGATCTCGGGTGGCGAAATCGCTGCCGGCGTAAACGCCCGAAGGGTCTTCACGCAGCAGACTCTCGGCCCGGCTGACCGCCTCGAAGACGTCGCGGAAGTCAATCTGGCCAAGGGCCTTCAGGCTGTTGAAAGCGTTAAAAGCGAGAAGTGAATCGGCGGCTTCACGCTCGTGCTCGGAGCGAACCAGGTCAACCAGCGGAGCGTCCGAATGTGAAGCAATCCAGCCGTGGACCACCTCTAAAGCGGCTTCCTGGTCCTGCAACTGCTCACCCAACGCTACTACGAAGCTGCGGTCGTGCGCAAAAGGCTCAGCCTCCAAACGCGCCACCATCTTGTTCAGAAGATCGCCCGGCTGTCCGGAGCTAAGCGCCAGGCGATCAGCCCACAGGAAGGCGGCCTCCCGAAGCTGCTGCACTCGGCTTGACCGGCAAGCCAGAGCAGCCAGCTGCTCCACCAGTGCGATCCGGACCAGCAGCGGAAAAGACCAGAGCCGCGCACCGTCGAGCTCCGCTTTCTCCTGAGTCCGATCCAGGAAATCAACCAGAGTCGTCTCGGTGACGCGCGAATCCGTGCCCACCAGCTCGTGAGCCAAATCCAGTAGTTCCGTCGCTCTGATTGCCGGTGTGTTCTTGAGAGCGGGTGGTAGCCCTTTTCTGAGCTCAGTCAGATTGAGGTAAATCAGGTAAGCGTTGTCGATCACCCACTGTGCGGCGGGTGAAGCCAGATGCCCAAGCCGCACGCTCTCCACCAGATAATCGCGGGCACCCTGTACCAGGTGCTGCAGTTCATTGATGCTGTGCCGGATATCCGTCGTTCGCACAAATCGGGTGCCCAGCTTGACGCAGTGATCCGGTGCGGGTGCGGGCATTCCGCCCGGAGTGAGGAAAATCGAGCGGGCACCCGCTGCCTGGAGAACATCGATAGCGGCGGCGAGGTTCGCGACCTCTATCCAGGCCACAAGCAGCGACTCTCCGGGTAAGATGAGGTCTGAAAAGGAACCGCGGTCGCCACGCGAGCCATCCGTCAGGCGCTCTGTAGCCAGGCGACGACGGCGAAGCGTCACAAACGCACGGTCAGCAGCTGAGTCCTTACTTGGAAAAAATGCAATTGCCAGTCGTTTGCCCTGTGAAGGGCCAACCATGGGCTATGCTCGACCGCGAACGGCGGTGGTAAAGAGGGTAAGTAACGCGAGAACGGCAGCTACGATACCAAGGATTTTGACGCCCCACGAGTTGAACCCGAGTGCGAATGCGCTGAAGCTAACGGCGCTCAAAAGACTGTATAAAACGATCCAACCGCGCATAGATAGAGCTCCTGGTGAGAATTCAACCGAACAGGTAATTCTCGTCGTGGGCCTTGAGTAAGCCCGTTGTGCCAATCAACACTGTGATTTAGCGCATGCTCAAACCAATATTACCACGCTGGACGGCAGTTTTTGCCCATTGTGCGTGATTACTGCACTTGCACGTGGAGAGTTGTTGCGGCAAATGTCCACCGGCGCGGCCCCCGACGGGCAGCCACGTCGCGTTACTCGGCCCAAAGATTACCCACGACGGACGAATTGGTAGCCAGAGCGCCCTCCAGCTGACCACTTACGCGCGACTCGGGACGACCCGGCGCGCGGAAGTTATGGAGGCACGCTTTGCATAAGTAGGTTCTCTCGCCGCTCGTCGCCGACAACACGAGTTCCCACAATGTCTTTTCCTTGATCCAGAGGTTCCTCGAGCGGCATCGTGGACACATATTGTTGAGTGGCTTCCAGCTCACTGGAGCAATCCTCTGGCCAACTTCCTTCGTTCCAAACAACGTGCGGTCACAACGTTCGCACGGGGTTCGCGAGCAGTGATATAGTCGGGGTTTGATGGCATACTTCGTCGTGTAGTCGTAACATGCGCGCGGTCTGTGCGCGTCTCTTACTAGCTATTCAGTACGATCGGCGATTGGGGCAAATGGAAAATTCGAAGTTGAAGCAGCTGGCAGGAACGATCTTCGCGGGTGGCGCACTCCTCCTCGGCACCGAGAGCGCAATTCTGGCTCAGTCCGCGGCGCAGGTTTCGAAGACTACGTCGAAGTCGACTGGGCCGTCGGCCGTCCTGTCGAAGGAGTGGCCGACCTATGGTCACGACCCCGGCGGGATGCGTTTCTCTCCCTTAACCGAAATCACACCCACCAACGCTCCCAAACTAAAGGTCGCGTGGACGTATCACATGAAACCTGCGGGTGCACCGACACCGCCCGCCACTCCTCCCCGTCCGGTCGACCTCCCCGCCGGTCGCGGCGCGGCACCGGTTGGCGATGACCCTGACGCCCCACGGGGCGGTCGTGGCCGAGGCAGGGGCAACGCGTCAGGCTTCGCACCCAGCGGTGCTACACCCCTCGTTGTCGACGGCGTAATGTACCTCACAACTCCCTACCAGCGCGTTGTTGCTCTTGATTCCACTACAGGCAAGGAGATATGGGCGTTCAAACTCCCCGCCGGCAATCCTGCAACCCGAGGCGCGGAATACTGGCCGGGCAGTTCCACCACCCCGGCCCAAATCGTGTTTGGCACCCGCACCGGACTTATCTACTCGGTCGACGCCAAAACGGGCAAACCCAACATGGCGTTCGGTGACAACGGCGTTGTCAACATGAACACCGAAGACATCACCCACGGCCTTCCCGCTACCGCGAACGGTCTCAGCGCGCCCCCAATCGTCTACAAAAACCTGATGATCGCCGGGGGTACCACTCAGGAAAATCCTCCCCAGGGTCCAGCCGGCGACGTACGCGCCTGGGACATGAACACTGGCAAGGTTGTCTGGAAGTTTCGCTCGATTCCCCAGGAAGGGGAAAAAGGTAACGAAACGTGGGCTAAAGACAGCTGGAAAAATCGCACCGGCGTCAACATCTGGGGCCACATCACGATCGACGCACAACGCGGCATCGCTTATCTCCCCTTTGGTGCTCCATCGGTCGATCAGTACGGCGGCGACCGCGCCGGCGATAACCTCTACGGCACCAGCCTGGTTGCTGTCGACGCCAATACGGGTAAGTACCTTTGGCATTTTCAGGTCGTTCACCACGACATCTGGGATTACGATATGACCGGAGCCCCGGCTCTTCTCGACGTCAAACGGAACGGCAAGACGATACCCGCAGTGGCGGCAATCAACAAGGTTGGCCTTCTGTTCCTGCTCGACCGGGTTACCGGGAAGCCCATCTACGGCGTGGAAGAACGCCCCGTGGCCCAGAGTGAAGTTCCGCTGGAACGCACTTCGAAGACTCAGCCCTTCCCCCTGAAGCCGCCACCACTCGCCCGCATGGCAATGACGGCCGACGAAGTCGCAACCGTAACGCCTGAACTGGAAGCCGCCTGCCGTAAGTTGATGGACGGCCTGCAACTCGGCGGACCCTACCTGCCGGTGAGCTACAACCGCATGCGCGTCCAGTTCCCCGGCAATCACGGCGGTGTGAATTGGTTCGGAACCTCTTTCAACCCCCAACTTGGCTACCTATTCATCAATTCCAATGACCTCGGCCAAATCTCCGGATTGAAGGATCACGACCCAGCCTCCGGTTCCGTAGCCCGCGCCCGCGGTCAGGGCAATCGCGTCGACCCCGCCGGCCCCTATGACGGTATTGGTGGTGGACGCTTCAGCATCGCCGATGAAAAGTCGCCTCAGCAGCAACAACTTCCATGTCAGCAACCACCGTGGGGAACCCTGACAGCCGTCAACGTGAACACCGGCGAATTCGCCTGGCGCGTTCCGCTGGGCGTCACTGACAGCCTTCCCCCCGGCAAGCAGAACACCGGTCGTCCCGGCAACGGCGGAACCATCGCCACTGCCGGAGGCCTGGTCTTCGTCGGCGCCACTGACGACGCTCGCTTCCGCGCGTTCGACGCGAAGACTGGCAAGGAGGTCTGGACATACCAGTTGAAGGGTGCCGCCCAGGCCACGCCCATCACTTTTCAGGGAAAAGATGGCAGGCAGTATGTGGTAATCACGGCCACCGGCGGCGGGTTCTTCAACAACCCTGTCACCGACGACAGCGTGATTGCATTCGCGCTCGACAACGCTAAGTAGTTCTGTTAAAACGACTTAGTTAGAATGGCTTCGCTTTTTTCCCGCCGACCGGGGATAGCTGCGACACGCCATCGACTGCGAAAACACGCACATCTTTCGGTCATAGGTTATGATTATCAGTACACCCAGTACTGTTAGTCAGCAATGCAGCCCGCGAATTCTGTTCCCCATCTCGACCTCTACACAGTCAAGGTGATGACGCTCGTGACTGTCGTGGTCGTCGGTCTCGCCACCATGCTTGCATGGAGGGCCAACCTCCGCAGCGCCGGGATGCGTCTGTTTGCGCTCGGCATCGTGACGTTGGCCGTCGGTGCTCTGCTGGGCATCGCGCGCGTGATCGTCGCCGGCCCCGCGATCATCGTTGCCTCCAACGTGTTTATGTTGGGCGGGATCATCGTTATCGCCACGGGAGTGCGAGTGTTCCGCGACTTCAAGCCCTGGCCGATGCCATACCTCGTGGCGTTCTGCGCGACCGTCGCGGCTCCCTTTCTCTATTGGCTCGTTGTCGAAGACAACTTCGGCATGCGTGTGGCCGTCGTGTCAGGGGCCCATGCAATTCTTCTCGCTGACGCCGCCATCTCGATGTTCCGCCGGGTTCGGCCTCGTGAGCGCCTCACCTATTGGCCCACCGGTGCGTCCTTCGCCTTTGCCACGCTGTACCTCGCTGCTCGGTGTCTCAGCGGCTGGTCGGGTGCGTACGGCGCCAGCCTGTTTGTTGCTTCGCCGGCAATCGAAATGTTCTTCACGGTTTGCGCGAACGTGGCCTATACGGGCTGCGCGGTGGGTATGATCCTTGCTTCCAACACGCAGTTATGGCAGCAGGCAGAAACCATGGCCCTGCGGGACTCTCTGACCGGGCTCCCGAATCGTCGCTACTTCCTCGACCACCTTCTCGCCGCCGAGACGCGCGCCCTGGCTTCCGGCCAGCAAATGGGCATCATCTATCTCGATCTCGACGGCTTCAAACAGGTGAACGATCGTTTCGGTCACGCAGCAGGCGATGCCCTCTTACAGAACGTCAGCTCTGCCCTCGTGAAAGTTCTGCGCGCTGGCGACTGCGCCGCGCGCCTCGGTGGCGACGAGTTTGTTGTCCTGGCTGAGCGGCTGGAAAGTCGCGAACAGCTTCTTTCGCTCGCCAGCCGCGTCAAGCAAGCGGTCGAAAGCGATCCGGTTCCCGATGCCAACGATGAACCCGTCCGTGTCAGCCTCGGCTTGGCGGTGTTCCCTCAGGACGGGCGAACCGCACACGACGTGTTGCGCGAAGCCGACTCGGCTATGTATCACACCAAGCGCCAGTCGCGCTGGGCCGAACCCGCGCACCGCTAAGTTTTCTTATCGGCCTTTTTCAGCTCCACCAGTTCCAGGCAGCCGCGCGTCACGAAGGTGCCACCCAGGATCAGGCACTTCAAGCCAACGACGTAGCCCCATATGAACCTCATGTCGTGCCGCAAATCAATGACGGCGAGCGTCACGCCCACTGAGATGAAAGCCGCCCCGATCAGAAGCTGTCGCCGGGCATGACCACGGCCCACATAGCGGCCACGAATCGAGACTTCATAGACCACCGCCAGCGCTGGTTTGGCCTTGCCCTCTCGGTCGTAAATTGAGCAACTGAGCTCCGGATGCCGAGTCGTTACCGAGTCAGCGAACTCTTCAGCCTCACTCAAGCTGGCGCAGAGAGCGGCGGAAGGGCCGCGCACACCCGCAGTATCTCGAAAAGGCTGACCCTCCGAATCGCGAGGAGCCCCCGTCTTCGCGTCCGCAACGAAGACTACATAATCGCTGTCCTGAACCAACTCTGTCCAGTGCGACGGGTTGCGTTCAGGGTCGTAAAGAGCGGTCCAGATCAGTGGCTCTGAATCCAGTTCGCGAAGCTTTTGGCCGTGCCTTCCATCAGTGCCTGGTGTACGCGCGAGTGCTGCGTCGCCATCTGCAGATCCATGAAGTCGTGGAAGCCCTGAGTTTTATAGAGCCCCAGCGTGATCGCCTGTAGCGCATCTGAGGTCCCGTAGAGCGGACACGGAATCAGCTTGCCGAAGTCGAACACCTTCTTTGCGCGGGCTCCTGCCACGAAGTCCATCTCGCAAAGAATCTCGCCATTGTCGCGCAGGAAGAATTGATAGGTCTTAACAGCCCAGTTGAACTTGCCGGGTCCGAAGCCGAAGAAGTTGGGAATGGGCGCGTAGTCGATGAAGGGATACCCGATGGCGACCTCCAGCTTGTAGCCTGGCCGCGGGTTCTCCGTGATATGAATGAAATCCGGGTGCTGCACCACCGAAACGGCCTCGCTCAGAGTCTTCTTGATCGGACCCAGCTTGACTACAAAGTCGTGCAGGTAGCAGGTAAACAATGACCACCGATACTTCGGCCCAATCTCCGACCAGTCTCGAATGGTGGTGAGGCTATCCGGCGAATAGCGCCCGTACGTGCCATCAGCCGTGCAGTACAGCATCTGCTTCAGGGTGAAACCGCCTGGAGCCCCGTCCGGATAAACCCAGTGCGCGCTGTTGATGAATTCGCTGAAGACGTAATTCTTCAGGCGCTGTTCCTGGTTCGGTCCGGTGATCTTGCCGAACTCTACCTCCTGCCGAGCGCCGAGCGCACTCAGCTTTTGGCCGCGGATCGTCACGTCGGCCAGGTACCCGTACGCCTTGTTAGGTAACTCGTACTTGCGCGCCAGATCGAGAGGGTAGAACTTAACCTTGCGGTTCGGATCCCGAGTCCAGCGCTCCAGCAAAAGTCCGTCTACGAGCGCTAACTCGGTCTTCTCAATCAGGAACCGCTCAAAGGCGGAGAAGTCCTCAGGAATCGGCAGGGAGACGAGTTGCGGGCTGGACATTATCATTGATTATCAACCAGCCACCACCTCTGCCGTTGCTGTTTCTTCCTTCTTCTCCGAAGCCTCGAGCCGATCCACCAGAGCGTCCAGATCCTGGAAGCGGAAAACCTCTTCCAGTTTGTTGTGCCGCTTCAGGATTGGCTGGTAGCGGTGAACGGCGCGGTAAACCGGTTCGTGCACCAGCTTCGCCCATAACTCGTGGACCTTCTCATCCCGGCTCTGCGGTTTGTACTCCAGATACGCCTTCACAACAGGGTGGTTCGGCGTGGTGTCCATGGCCATCGTCGTGGATGCCGCAACGCCATTGCGAATGGTACCCCACATCTCTTCAGCCGCGCCGCGCCGCTTGATCAGGTCTTCGAAAATCCACGGGTGGCGCATGTTAACGATGTTGGTAGGCCATGAAATCCCAGCCTTAAGGATGTTGAACGCGCGTTCGTTCGGCGCTTCCAGTTCTGCGGCGATCCACGGCGAGAACAGCGGCTGCATCATGTGGCCAGGCGAGAAGTAGAGCGCACGTCCGGCACCGCGCCAGAAGTACTCCCAGGCGATGGGGTCCACCTCGGCCAATACCGTCTGTACAAGGTTCACCATCGGGTAGTTAAAGCAGCGCGTTACCAGGCCGAGCGACTCCAGTGCCGCGCCGACATAACCGGGGCGAGAGTTGTTCTTGCAAAGCTTGATGAACAGCCGCAGTACCCGCTCTACCTCTTTTTCGCTGCTGTGCAGGGTCAGTTGCTTGATCACCGATTCGGCCAGGCAAAGGCCGAGTCCGGCGTGCATCATGCAGAGCGACTTCTCCGAGAGAACCCGAGCTTGCCCGTCGATCAGAATGCCGTGAGCGTCTTCGCTGACGTTATGCTTCAGGATCCACGTACGCTGCGAGTAAACGTGTCCGAGACCCTCCACCGACCAGATGTTCTCGAAGTCGCCGATCCCGTAAGCTTTATCGTGGAAATCCGCCAGATCGAACTCACCCTGCTTCGGAATACCAATCTCTTCGGGGTTGTTGCGCACCAGCACGAAAATGTAACGAGTGTTCTTGGCCTGCAGCGTGTAAAGCGCGCTGTTCGGCCCCACGGCCGCAGCAGCCAGATCAAGCTGAGTGGCAATCTGGCCCGGAAGGTTCGACCAGTAAGGCCTGTAGCCACGAGGACGTCCGAGTATATTGGCGAACACGTCAACAGCCTTAGACGTGTATTCATCGAGCGCGATGAAGGCTACCGCTGCGGGGTCGCCGAGCTTCTCGACGGTCCTTCTGGTGCTGTTGTGCAGTCCGCTCGCAATTGTGGGCGCGTTCTGGACCTCGGGTCCGGGCCCGGGGGGGTTCTTCGCATTCACCAGTGCCGGTGAAGCACCCAGGGCCTTCGCTGTCTGTTGAAGCGTGTAAAGCGTCTTCACCAGACAAAAGCTAACTAATGATGCTACGAACTCTCGCATTCAAGCCTCCAACTGCCATTCAACTCAGATTCAACCACGTGCGCGTTGCAGGCGCGCAGATAGGTCAAATAGTACTACAATTCGCGTCTGGTTATCGCATCATTTACTAAAAACCGGGAACTTATCCTTTGGTCTCGTCCCATAAACGTCACGCCAGGTCGTCTCATCCTCGGTGAACTCAATTGTCTGATTGATCCACGACCCGGAGAATCGCTGGTGAAGACCGCTCGGCCACCGCACGTCAACGGCATCAACGTGCGGGAGATCCGCAATCCCGAAATGTTGTTCAAACGGCAAACAACCGAAGTTACTGCCGCCGGACACTTCGCGGTACTGCTTGCGCCCGCCGGCTTCAACAGAGACCCGCGCGCCTACCGCATTTCGGTTGCTCTTAACACCGACCAGCCGAACGTTGAGATAGTTGCCGGGCAGGGTAGTGGGGCAATAGATGCTCGCCGTCAGCAGGTCACCGGGATAAGCTCCGCCGGCACCCACGAGGATCGACAGGCGGCCGTCCCCGAACAAGTCAGCCATATTCACGCCATGGCTCTTCCCTGTAAACGGCAGACCGGCCGCGAAGGAGGTGTTCCGGAAGCGCTTCCCGTCACTTTCGAAAATCACCATCGGGTCCAGACGGTCTAGTCTCGGGCTGCCATTGCCAAGCGCCAGATCCAGATGCCCGTCGTTGTTAAAATCTCCGAAGCTGCCGCTCATCGTGCCCCAGCATTCGGTCAACCCAAGTTCCTCGCTGACAGCGGTGAATGTGCCGTCACGGTTGTTGCGATAAACCCGCATATGCTGGCCGCCCGTCGGCCCAACCCCGTCGCGAAGCGTAGCCACTACATCGTCATGGTCCGACCAGATGAATTGCCCAATGTCCATCCATCCATCGTTGTCGTAGTCCCAGAAGAACGCCGGACTTCCGAAACCCATTTCGGAAACGCCGGCCTTCTCACTCACTTCCGTAAACGTTCCGTCTCCGTTGTTGTGAAAGAGCTGCGACCGCCCCAGGCCATTGCTGAGGAACAGGTCCATATAGCCGTCGTTGTCGTAGTCGCCCCATGCACCGCCAATAGTGGGCCAGATTGTGCTCAGACCCGCCTTCTCGCTCACGTCCGTGAAAGTGCCGTTGCCGTTGTTGTGGAACAGCCGGTTGGGTGTCTTACGTTCAAACAGCCCCCCCAGGTTATTCGCGACGAACAGGTCCAGAAAGCCATCGTTGTCGTAGTCAACCCAGGACGTGGTAAATGCTGGTCCCCACACATTGGCCAGGCCGGACTGTTTGGTGACGTCAGTGAACGTTCCATCGCCGTTGTTTCGCAGCAACTGGCCTTCGCCGACGTAAAAGCCGGAGCGACCAACGTACAAATCAGTAAATCCGTCGTTGTTGTAGTCGCCGGCCGCGATACCGAAGGTGTTGGTGGAAGCGTCGAGTCCAGAGACCACGGAAACGTCGGTGAACGTGCCGTCGCCGTTGTTCTTATACAGGTTCGTGCCACCGTACGCGGAAGTAATCGCAATGTCGAGCAGGCCGTCGTTGTCGTAGTCGAAGACCGCGGTGCCACGTCCTCCGCTCGTCTTATCGAGGCCGGCCCGGGCGGCAATATCTTCGAAGACGACCGTCGGCGTCGCCCGTCCGGCCTTCACTTCCATGCGGTGGGCAGCGGGAACGTAAGGTGGATAGCCGCCCAGCTTCTCAGCAGCCAAAAACAGA
>JAOAPO010000084.1 GCA_025462945.1 Bryobacterales bacterium | reverse complement strand
TCGTTATCCTGCACGCGCTGAAACCAGCCACCGACCGAGATCTGGTGGCGACCGCGCGTGGTCTGCAGGGTATCTGTCACGGTGTAGAGGTTGCGCCTGTTCCAGACGTTCGCGGCGTTATTGGGTCCGGCCGCTGTCAGTGACGCAATACCGGTGGTCGTGGCGCCCCCGCCGATGACGATGCCGCCCGGGTCGGCTCCGGCGACGAAGGAGAGGTCGGCAGGGAAGGGCTTCAGAGTGATGGAGTTGTAGTTGAAGGCTGCTCGCGAGAAGCCAACCCGCATGGTGTTGATGGTGTTGGGCGAGAAGACATGGAGCGCTTCGGCGCTCGCCACCTGATTGCGCAGGACGTTACCGGATCCGAAGAGCGGGTCGGCCTGGGGGATCACGGCATTGCCGTCGTCGACCGTCCAGGCTGCGGAAAAGGAGTCTTTCTCGCGAGGATGGTAGTCGAGACGAATGGTGCCGAAATCCTCGTGAATGCTCTGGCGGGGATTGTTGTAAGAGAGCGCAGTGCCTGTCGGCTGTCCGTTGCTCAGCAGTTCCGGGCCATTCGCTTCAGGCCACATCTGCATGTACTTGAGCATGGCGGGGTTCAGGTTCGTGACTGGGGCGTAGACACCGTTGGTGGGAAGGCGTCCTAGGCGGGCCTGCGCGTTGGGAACAACCGAGACATTGCTCACGGCCAGTGACTGCCGGAAGCCCTCGTAGTTGCCGAACAGAAAGAGTTTGTCCTTCATGACGGGACCGCCCAGTGCGCCGCCAAACTGATTGCGGCGGAAGGGAGGAACGTTGCCCTGATCGAAGAAGTTGCGGGCGTCGAAGGCGCTGTTGCGGACGAACTCGAACAGGGAACCGTGGACGGTGTTCGAGCCTGACTGCGTCACGACAGAAACCTGAGCTCCGGCACGCTTGCCGTACTCGGCGGAGTAGGTATCGGTTAGGACGTTGAACTCGCGAACGGCGTCGATGCCGAGCAGTTCACCACTCACGCCGCCGGGGGTGATCGCCAGCTGGCTGGAACCCGTGTATTCGATGCCGTTCATCATCACGATGTTGTCGGCGGGGCGACGGCCAGCTACCGAGAACGTGCTGCCGTTGCTGGTGCTGGTGCCGGGGCTCCGCAGGCCGTAGTTGATGGCACCGGGGTTGAGTGTGATGAGCTTGTCGAAGCTCCGGCCGTTAATGGGAAGGTCTTTGATATCGCGCGCCCCCACCACGCCGGACACGGAGGCGGTGGTGGTGTTGATGATGGGTACATCTTCGGTAACGGTCACCTGCTGGGCCAGTTCGCCCACTTCCAGGGTGAAATTGACTACGGCATCCTGGCCGACTGTCAGGTTCACGCCGGCGCGGACGGCGACCTTGAAGCCTTGCTTTTCTACCTTGATCTCCTGCGACCCGAGCGGCACTGAGACAGCGTGATAGTTGCCCTCCATGTCTGTGTTGACCAGGCGCACGGCTCCGGTTTCGAGGCTTTTCACAGTAACGGCGGCAGCTCCGACCGGGCTTCCCGTCGCGTCCAGAACACGCCCGCTGAAGGACGCCGTGACCTGAGCAAAGCTGAGGGCGCACAGGGTCACAAGAAGCGCGACTAACCGGATCGATTTCATGTAGTGATTTTATCCTCTGGAGAAGTTTGGCGAGTTGACGTACGGCAGGGTTACGGTAAACTAACGTCTTGGAGCGATTCCGCTAAGCCTGTGGCTGCCTTTCATTTTTGATCCAACACTCAAGAATGAGGGAGCTGTCCCAGGGCACCTGTGCGCTGGTCCCTGTCTGAAAAGATGGATGACCCCTTAAGGTGCCCGGTTGGTTCCCACCCTTAACATAAGGGGGTCAAAAGCCGGGCAGTTGCGGCTTAGCGGGCGCTCCAAGCTGAATTCCTGTACCGCCAAACGAAAAGGGCCGCTCTTTCGAGCGGCCCTTTTTACATTCATCCGGTGAAAAATCAGGCAGCCGGGGCTGGCTCTTCGGGTGGAGCAATCCAGAGGGCACTGGCGGCGATCTTACCGTTTCGGTCCATGCCCAGTTCGAACAGCACTTTCGCGCCGGGAACCAGATCAGTGGGCTGAGCCTGTTGCAGGCGTGAAACGTGGAAGAAAATATCCTTCCCGCCATTCTCCGGACGGAGGAAGCCGAAGCCCTTCTCCTCGAAGTAGGTCATGATCGCGCCGCGATGAGGCTGGGGCGGACCGCCTTCCTCACCACCTTCTCCCGCAGCATCGCGAGATAACTGCGGTCTGCCGGTCTTGTCACCTACACCCTGCTTCAGAAGCGCAAGGTCGTCCTCTGTCAGTTCAGGAGGGGGACCCTCCGTAGGCATCTTGAGGTTTGGATTCTTTTTCAGCGCATCTTCAAAAAGGCGCTTCTGTCTGGCGTTCAAGCGGTGGGGTCCTTGGTCTTACTCGGCTACTTCTTCGACATCGGCGTCGGGCTCGACATCAGCATCAACGTCAGCCTCAACTTCGGCTTCAACGGGTGCAGCGGCAACTGGCGCTGCGGCAACTACTTTGGCTTTGCGTTTCCCGCCACGCTTTTCAGCTGGCGGCTGGCGGTCGCTCTTTTTCAGCGAACCGGCGACCATAGTAGTTACGAACTTCTTTTCGCCATGGTCGTCGAACTTGATTACGATTCGCTCGTCGCTGGCGGACATCACAGTGCCTAAACCGAATTTGCTGTGTTCGACCTGTGCGCCCTGACTATAATTGGCCATTTGCTGTGGGAAAACTCCTCGTTTAGTAGAAGCGAAAATCCTGACGGCGGGGATAGACGCAAGCTACCCTGTTATAGTAACATAATCAATTTTTCCTTTTCTGCCCTATGGTTTTGAACAACATACGTGATTGGTTCGAAGCATCCGGGGTGGTTTTCCGAGAGGCTCACCATGAGCCGACCCGAACGTCAGAGGAATCTGCCCGCGTCAGAGGCGAAGCACTCCAGATCGGCGGCAAGGCGCTCCTCATCAAAGTAGATTCCATATTCCGCCTTTTCGTTTTGAGTGCTTCCCGAAAACTTGACTCAGCAGCGATCAAGCAGCACTTTGGCGCGAAAAAGACCCGTTTCGCGACCCCGGAGGAACTAATGGAGATGACGGGACTTGTCCCGGGTTGCGTCCCCCCGTTCGGGGCACCGATACTTCCCTTCCCCCTCTACGTCGACCCTTCGGTACTGGAGAACCCGAAAGTGGCGTTCAATGCCGGGTCCCTGACCGACTCGATGATCATCGGGATTGACGACTATCGGCGGCTCGCGGCACCGGAAGTGTTTCGCTTCGCTACTGAGGCGTAGCGGCTACTTTCCCAGATTTTCGTACCACTTCAGGTTACCGGTTGCGGAGCCGACGCAGACAACGTCCAGGCGCCCGTCCGCGTTGATATCGGCCTTCACGCAACCCGAACCTGCCATGGTGCCGTTGTCGATCAGCTGGTGGTCCCACTCGGTACCGGCGGCGTTCTTCGCGAAGAAGATGTGAACGCTGCGGCCCTTGCCGCGATCGCCGGTCACGATATCGTCAAGGCCGTCGCCGTTGAAGTCGCCGGTTACGATTTCGTGACCTTCGGTCAACTCGGAGAAGATGACGCTGCGGCTCCAGGTCTTACCGTTCTGGGTGTAAACCACGACTTCGTTGCCGTGCCACGGTTCCACCGCCGCGAGAAAGCGCTTGTTGTTCAACTGCAGCAGCGCCACGTCGCTGGTGCCTTTGCGTGGCGCTTCTTCCTCATGGCCCTTCGACAGGTTTTCGTTCTTCCACTTCATCGCCGCACCCTTGCCTGTGGCTGAGTGCAGCGTGATACCGTCGAAGCCGGTTGTGAGAAGTTGCTCGCGCTTGCTGCCATCCCAGTGGACGGGACGGACGCGATGGAGGACGCCAAACAGCTGATCGTCAATCACCTGACGCTTCCAGTCGTCCTGGCGGTAATACAGCAGCGAGACGTGATCCTCGTACTTCGGGGCGACTGCCTTCGCGCCAATCAGCGGTGCGTTGATGAGTTCGGGTTTCCCGTCGCCATCGAGGTCCGCCCAGGCGATGTGGTGCGAGGTGGTGAGTTCATCTACCTTCGTCGCCTTCCAAAGCTCGCGGGGGTCGCCGGCGTGATGGAGAATCCACACGAGGCCCTGACTTTTCGCGGCCACCATGCTGAACTCGGTTTCGACCGCGATCTCGGGAATGCCGTCGCCATCGATATCCGATGCGGCGAGGTTCACCAGGCCCGTGACGTTTTTGAGCAGCACATGGCGCTCCCAGCTCGGATTCTCGTACCAGGCCAGTTCCGGCGCCTGTGACGAAAGCCCGATCACATCGGGTTTGCCGTCATGGTTCACGTCCGTTACGAGCACGGAGTATCCGCCCTTCAGACTGGGCTCAATGACGTGTTCGCGAAAGGTGACGGGGCCGCGCGCGTTCTGGGCGAGAGCCACTGCGCAGGCCAGCGTTGCGCCCGTTGTTAAAAGTCTTTTCCACATGCTGCGCCAATGTAATCACACTCGCAGCACTGGCGCAACCAGCCTAAGACGCGGACTTCCCTTTTGCGAGCATGCGGATGGCTGCGCCCAACATGGCGGCGATTGGGCCGACGCCGCCTATGACGACCTCGTACCAGCCGGGCTGGTGCTCCCCCCGTATGCGCATGGAGACGAAGCTCATCACGATCATCAGGAACCCGAGGGCCGAGGCGTGACGCAGTTCTCTGTAGCCGCCGATCCACGCAGTGACGAAGCCCGCAAGAATGGCTGCTGCGGAACTGTACCCGAGGTTTGCCAGCATGAAAGGGACATTCATCGTGCGGAAATCTTCAGCGCGGAAGTA
>JAOAPO010000033.1 GCA_025462945.1 Bryobacterales bacterium | reverse complement strand
ATGAGCAGCAGCAACTGGTTCATGGAATGCGTCTTGTAGGCCAGCGCGGCGGCGACCACCGCTACGGCGAGGGAAGTGCAGCCGGCCGCCAGGAGGAGCGGATTACCACCTGGTATTGCAAAATGATTCCAGAGCGCTACCACCAGAAGCGCCGTCCCCATGGCGACAGGGAAGGCGACGGCCATACCGGCGATGGAGAGCGCACCGAACATCAACATGTTGCCGAGGTTGAAGACGCAGCCGCCAAGGAAGGCCCAGAGGTCTTGCCGCTTACCGGCATTTCGAACGTCATCGATGAAAGAGAATCCGTCCCAGCCAAGAGAGCCGAACGTAAAGCCCGCGATCAGGGCGGCGATGACCATGCCGACAGCGAAGTCGTAATGGAAGAGTTCGAAGCGCCATTTGGAACCGGCGGCCTTGTAAGCGCTCGCCCATGACCCCCAGCAAAGAACGCTGATAACCAGAAGGATCATTGAAAACAGGTAAGTAGACGGAAGTATCATTGATGGATTTCGTTTCTTAGCTACCGTACAACGCCATCGTCCGATTGGTCAAGGATCGTACAGACTGGTACTGCCCGTTGCGCGTAGTAGCTGAGGCCGTAGATGGCAATGCGCTCCGCGCTCGGCGAGCACGAGGGGTGCCTGGCAACCCAAACAGGACGCATGGACGCATTGCGATCGATGGCGGGGAAGACGGTGAACTCGAACCACAGGAACGCAACAGCCGCCACCCCGAGCGCGATCGGCCGGACGTAGCGGTTGGACCGGCTGGCGAAGATCGCCGTCACGAGAGCAACACCTATCCAGCCCGCCTGCAGCCAGGGTATGTGCGTGGAACCCAGGCCGCTCGCGAGAGCCTCGGGAGCCACAGCCGATGCGAGCGGGAGCAGTCCAAGGAGTCCGAGCGGCAGGATAAGGGCGCGGCCCGGTTTGGGCGTCCGGGCGAGTCCAAGACCCATGAGGATCGCGAGCACCGGCAGCAGCGGCAGCACGTAGTGCGGCAGCTTGTTCACCACGGCGGACAGGAAGACGAAGCCGAAGACCGCCACCGCCCAAAGGGTGCGGAGCTTCCGGTCGCGGAACTGGCGGGGCGCGATTGCGAGCAGGGGAAACCAGGGGAACAACATCATTAGCAGAACGGGCGCGTAGTACCAAAACGGTCGTACATGCTGCAAAGCTCCGGACGAGGCGCGGCCCAACTGGTGTTCAAGGAACAAGACCTGAATAAACTCGAAGCCGTTTTTGCTGTAACAGAGGATATGCCACGGAAGAGCCACCGCCAGAAAGAGCAGCACCGGACCGGCACGCAGCAGTTGTCGCCAGCGACCTCCGATGAGAAGTACCGGGCAAAAAAGCACCACGGCAATAATGCTCTTGGCGAGAACGGCGACCGCCAGCGCGGCGGCCGTGAGAAGGATTCGACGGCGTGATGGGCGGTCGTCGAGAGACCAGAGAACCGCGGCGGAGAATGCAGCGGCGAGAGGGAGGTCAGTGATCGCGACATGGCTATACGCGAGCCAGCCAGTGCTCGTCGCGAGGATTCCGGTCGACCAGTTGGCAACGCTGGTATCCCAGAGCTCCCGAACACGGAACCAGAAAAAAGTCACGAAGCCGAGGCTCAGAAGGGCGATGGGCAGACGGGGGGCGAGGTCCGGCCCGAGACCGGCTTTGAAACCGGCGGCGACGAGCCAGTAAAGAAGGACGGGCTTCTCGAACCACGGTGTGCCCCACAAGCGGGGAGTGATCCAGTCGCCTGAGACGGCCATGGCGCGACCGATGGCAGCGTAGCGAGGTTCGTCCACGCTCACCATGCCCATGCCGGTAAGGTTGGCGAGATAGAGTGCCGCGCACAACGCGATGGCGAATGCGATTGCCACGCGGGGCAGGGGCGGCTCGGTTTGCGAACTCAATGTTTGAGTATCTCGCTTTGCGTATCGCGCTCGGGCTCAGTCTCTGCGTGAAGCCGGCTGGCCCAGCCCGCGATCATCTCGCGCAGGGCTTGGTAGCTGGCCGAATCACGGTGAGCCGATCAGGTCGGCCAGACAAGGGGCCGGACATAACGCGACCACGAACGAGATTGCCGCGGTCCGGCGGCTCGGCTTGCGAACTCTGCGCCGTTTTAGTATCGCGCGTTGAGTAGCGCTGAGGTTTGCGTAGCGTGTGGCTTAGCCTTTGCGTGAAGCGTGCTGGCCCAGCCCGCGATCATCTCGCGCAGGGCTTGGTAGCTGGCCGAATCACGGTGAGCCGATGATGTCCGCCAAACAACGGGCCGGACATAACGCGACCACGAACGAGATTGCCGCGGTGCGGCGCGGCTGCGAACTCGACGGTTTGAGTATCGCGCTTGAGTAGCGCTGAGGTTTGCGTAGCGCGCGGCTCAGCCTTTGCGTGAAGCGTGCTGGCCCAGCCCGCGATCATCTCGCGCAGGGCTTGGTAGCTGGCCGAATCACGGTGAGCCGATGAGGTCCGCCAAACAAAGGGCCGGACATAACGCGATCACGAACGAGATTGCCGCGGTGCGGCGGCTCGGCTTGCGAACTCAACGTCTGAGTATCTCGCTTTGAGCAGCGCGCTGGGTTGCGTATCGCGATCGGGCTCAGTCCGTGTGTTCGGAGGGCTGTCCCAGCCAGGCGATCATCTCGCGCAACGCATGGTAGCTGGCGAGGCGTGCGGTATCCGTGTCGGCGGCCTCGGCTCTGGCGACGTGTTCACGCATTTGCCGGAAGACGATGGGATCGAGTGACAGGAGCGCGTCTGAAGCGGAAGCGGCGTACTTGACGAGCACGTAGCGGATCAATTCATCGAGCGGTACGCCGGTGAGTTGGCTCAAGTGCTGCATGGTCGGCATGGGGTCGGTCGCTGTGTAGCAGGCGACTTCGGCGCGAAAGTTGGCGTGGGGATCGGTCATTTCGTTGTGGTTGGGGTCGACGGCAAAACGGCTGGGTGTGCGCGACAATGGGGATAAGGAAATCGTATGACGCTCTTAGAACAGCTTCGCAAAATGACGGTGGTCGTCTCCGACACAGGCGACATTAACGCAATCGAGAAGTTTCTGCCGCGGGACGCCACGACGAATCCGTCGCTGATCACGGCAGCGGCTGAAATGCCCGCCTACTCGCAGATAGTCGATGACACCCTGATGACGGCGCGCAAGCAATTGGGCGACGCAGCCGCACCCGAAGCGGTGGCAAAGCATGCGTTCGAGGGTCTGGCAGTGGAGTTCGGCAAGAAGATCCTGGCGATCATCCCGGGTCGTGTATCGACCGAGGTGGACGCCCGGTTGTCATACGATACCGACGCGATGGTCGCAACCGGCCGCAAGATCATCAAGATGTATGAGGATGCCGGGATCACCCGGGAGCGCATTCTGATCAAGATTGCCTCCACCTGGGAAGGCATCCAGGCAGCTCAGGTTCTGGAGCATGAGGGTATTCACTGCAACATGACACTGCTCTTCGGGCTCCATCAGGCGATCGCCTGCGCCGAAGCCGGCGCGACACTGATTTCCCCTTTCGTGGGCCGCATTCTGGACTGGTACAAGAAGGACACGGGGCGTGACTATGCTCCCGCAGAAGATCCGGGCGTCGTGTCGGTCCGGGCCATCTACGACTACTACAAGAAGTTCGGGTATAAGACCGAAGTCATGGGCGCGAGCTTCCGGAACACGGGCGAGATCATCGAGTTGGCCGGTTGCGATCTGCTGACCATCTCACCGGCGCTGCTGGCGGAACTGGATTCGACCGAAGGCGACCTGGTGAGGAAGCTGGATCCGGCGATCTCGGCGACTCTCGTACTTGAGCGGATCCCGATGAACCGCAAGACCTTCGACAGGATGCATGCGGAAAACCGGATGGCGAGCGACAAGCTGGCCGAAGGGATCGAGGGCTTCAGCAAAGCGCTGGTGAACCTGGAAAAGCTTCTGGCCAAACGGATCACCGTGCTGGAACACGAAGCGGTTCCGGCTTAATCGCAGGTGGCAAAACTGGCAGCGGCGAGACAGGCCGCATTTGCAGCACTCCTGGCCGTAGAACGCGGCGCATGGTCGGCGGAAGCGTTAGCTTCGAAGTCGGCGTTGCTCGACTCGCGGGACGCGGGTCTGGCTTCGGATATCGTCTTTGGAACCCTGCGGCGTAAAGCACAGCTTGATGGCATCGCTGGCGCGTGCTCCACGAGGCCCATCGACAAACTGGACGTTGAGGTGCGCGTCGTGCTGGAAATGGCGGCGTATCAGGCGCGCTTTCTGGACCGTGTTCCGGACCATGCCGTTGTAAACGATGCGGTGGAACTGGCGCGACGGGCGGGCAAGGCTTCGGCCGCCGGATTCGTGAACGCGATTCTCCGTTCGGTGATGCGGAACAACGTCGAGGTTTCCGATGGGCTGGCGACGCCCTCCTGGTTGTTCGAGCGCTGGAAGAAACAGTTCGGCACGGAGGTCGCGCAAGGGATCGCGGCGGCCAGCCTTGTTCCGCCTGAACGGTTTATCCGGGTCGGTGAAGCGGAGGCTCCGGAGGGCGCTGTGCCCACTGAAGTCGCCGGCTGCTTCGTGCTGCCCGAGGGTGACCCCGGTCCGTACCGGTTTCAGGACATCAGTTCCCAGGCGGTGGTGCCGCTGCTGGAACTGCAGCCGGGCCAGGCCTTCCTCGACGTTTGCGCCGCGCCCGGAAACAAGACCGCGAAGGCCAAGCAGACGCCGATGAGGGCCGTAGACTGCGAGTTGCACTAATCGACGGCTCGGGGCGTGCTGGAGAGCGGCAAAAAAGTGGTGGTGGCCGACGCACGCCAGCAACTGCAGTTCGCCAC
>JAOAPO010000018.1 GCA_025462945.1 Bryobacterales bacterium | reverse complement strand
CGGCATTGACGGGCTCGGAACTCAGCGCCAGGACGTTCGCACCTTCAAGATGGGCTTCTGGGAGACGTACCCCGACTAAGAAACGGACCAAAGTAGCGTAGCGATGGAACTCCCGCAGCGGAGTTCCATCGAGCGCGTGGCGCGCTACGCTACTCCTATGCGTCTGCTGGCCCTCAGCCTCCTCTTTACCCTCCCCGGCTTCTCACAGACAGCCCTCACCAGTGAGGACTATGCGCGTGCCGAAAAGTTCATGGGCTACAACACGGCCCCACTGGTTTACGGCACTGGAGTGCGCCCAAACTTCATGGATGGGGACCGTTTCTGGTACCGCGTGACGCGCGAATCGGGTGCAGAATTCATCGCCGTTGACCCCGCGAAGGGGACCAAATCGCCGGCCTTCAATCACACCGCCCTAGCTGCGTCGCTTTCCAAAGCTGCCGGCACCACCTACGAAACTGGCAAGCTGCCCTTTCAAACCATCACGATCACGCCCGGTGGTAAAACGCTGTCATTTACGGTCGCCGAGAAGAACTACCAGTGCGAAGTGGACGGCAGCAAGTGCTCCGCGGGCGGCAACGGCGCTGGAGGAGGGCGGGCCGGCCGCGGAGGCGGACGAGGTTCAACACGCGCCGATTCGCCGTCGCCCGACAAGAAGAAGTCCGCATTCATTCGCGATTACAACCTTTGGGTTCGTGACGTAGCGTCAGGCAACGAAACACAGCTCACCACGGACGGCGTGAAGGACTACGGGTACGCCACCGACAACGCCGGGTGGACAAAAAGCGATCGTCCGATCCTCCTCTGGTCTCCGGATTCGAAGAAGATCGCCACCTTCCAGCAAGACCAGCGCGGCGTTGGCGATATGTATCTGGTGAACACGTCCGTCGGGCATCCGAAGCTGGAAGCCTGGAAGTACCCTCTGCCCGGCGACGAAGTGGTGACCATGCTGCGCCGGGTGATTGTGGATGTCGAGAGCAGGAAGGTCACCGCCCTCAACATCGCCCTCGATCAGCATCGGTCCACACTCTGCGACGACATCGCCTGCAAGGGCAGCGAATGGACCGACGTACAGTGGAGTCCCGACGCCGGCAAAGTCGCGTTCGTATCCACGTCGCGCGATCATAAGCAGGCCCGGCTGCGCGAGGCGGACGCCGTATCCGGTACCGTCCGTGAGATTACAGAAGAGGCAGTAGAGACGCAGTACGAATCCGGCGACGGCAAGGCCAACTGGCAGGTTCTGTACGGCAGTAACGAGTTTCTCTGGTACTCGGAGAAGAGCGGCTTCGGCCATCTGTATCTGGGCGACTGGAAGACGGGGCGACTGAAGGCTCCGATCACGAGCGGCGACTGGCTCGTTCGGCAGACCGTTCGGGTGGATGAGAAAGCGAGGGTTATCTGGTTTCTCGCCGCCGGTCGCGAGATCGGTCGCGACCCCTACTTCACTCACCTGTACAAGATCGGCTTCGATGGCGAGGGTCTCACGCTGTTGACGCCGGAAGACGGCAATCACGACATCACCCTGGCGCCCTCAGGCGAATGCTTTGTGGACAGTTGGTCCAAACCTGACGTGCCACCCACAACCGTGTTGCGTGACATGAACGGCAAGCTGATCGCCCCCCTTGAAAAGGGCGAGGTTGCGAAGCTGGCAGCGACGGGTTGGAAGCCCCCAATCCCAATTACCGTCAAGGCTCGCGACGGCGTCACCGACCTTTACGGCCTGCTCTACCTGCCCACAAGAGTCGAAGCAGGCCGGAAGTATCCGATCGTCAACCACATCTATCCTGGTCCGCAGGGTGGCAGCGTGGGCAGCAGGAACTTCGCCGCTTCCCGAGGTGATGCACAGGCTCTGGCCGAGCTTGGTTTCGTCGTGATGGAACTGGACGGCATGGGGAACCCCACTCGCTCTAAAAAGTTCCACGACGCCTGGTACGCAAACATGGGGGACAACACGCTGCCGGACCAGATTGCAGGGATGCATGAGATGGCGCGGCGCTATCCTTTCATCGATATCGAGCGTGCGGGCATCTACGGCCATTCAGGCGGTGGCTACGCGACTGCCGATGCCATGTTCCGCTATCCGGACTTCTTCAAGGTAGGCATCTCCGAAGCAGGTAACCACGACAATCGTAACTACGAGGACGACTGGGGCGAGCGCTACCAGGGCCTCTTGAAGAAGAACGCCGACGGCACGACGAACTACGACGATCAGGCCAACCAGAACCTGGCGAAGAACCTCAAGGGCCACCTGTTGCTGGCGCACGGCACAATGGACACCAACGTTCCGCCCTACAATACGCTGCTGGTCGTAAACGAACTGATTAAGGCGAATAAGGATTTCGATTTGCTGATGCTGCCCAACCGGGGCCATGGCTTCGGCAATGAACCTTACATGATCCGCCGACGATGGGATTACTTCGTTCGCTACCTGCTCGGTGCGGAACCACCGAAGGGCTACGAGCTGCGGGCACCCACCCCGACCTTCTAGCGCGAATTGGTCACTGGCGTGCGAACGGAACGCCCGCATGGGTGTTCGCTCCAAAAGTGCAGTTCAGGCCGCGTCAATCAGAGATGCGCGGGCGGCAGGGTTAAAGTATGTAACTCCGGAAGAACCTGGCATAAGCCGCCGGCGCGCCGGCACAGGTTTCGCTTACCGCTATCCCGATGGGCGCCTTGTCCGCGATGCTGCCACGCTGGCGCGCATACGCGGGCTCGTCATACCGCCAGCCTGGGAAGACGTCTGGATCTGCACCGGTGAGACTGGGCACTTGCAGGCGGTCGGACGAGACGCAAAAGGGCGGATGCAGTACCGCTACCACCCGGCTTATCGCGATGCTCGGGACTTCAACAAGTTCAACCGTATGATCGCCTTCGGAGCCGTCTTGCCGAAGATTCGACGCGTCGTCGCTCGCGATCTGGCTCGGCCGGACATGTCGAAGCGGAAGCTGATGGCGATGGTGGTCCGGCTGCTTGACCGGACCTGCTTTCGCGTCGGCAATAACGAGTACGCCCGGAAGAACGAAAGCTATGGGCTGACGACGCTGAAGGACGAGCACGTGGAGATCAAGGGGCCTGAGATCCGCTTCCATTTCCGCGCGAAAAGCGGCGTCGAGCAAGACGTCTCGCTGAAGGATTCGAGACTTGCGCCCTTACTGAAAAAGTCGCGCGATATCGAGGGTGACGACCTGTTCCAATACCTCGCAGAAGACGGGACCAGTCATCCGGTGCAGGCTGCGGACGTGAACGAGTACCTGCGCGCTGCAGCCGGGCAGAACATCAGCGCGAAGGACTTCCGGACGTGGCACGGCACGGTGCAGATGCTGATGGAACTGTCCGAGGCTGGTCCGGCGACAAGTGCCACGGACGCGAAGAAGCGGCTGTCGTCGGCGGTCAAGGCGACAGCCAAAAGGCTTGGTAATCGGCCGGCGACCTGCCGGGGGTACTACGTCCACCCAGAGGTGATTGAGAGCTACATGACCAGCAAGCTGTTCACGGCGCTGGAGAAGGCGGGTGCGCAACGCACGTTCCGGGGCGCAGAATCGGCCCTGCTGACGCTCGTGAGCAAGGTACACCGTCCGCGCCTGGCCGCCTGAGCGGCCGCAGGCGCGTGATCAGGCCGGGACGAACGAACGTGTCTCGCAACGCAGGCGGGCGGCACGGCGGGCTCGCATACACCGGATCCGCATCGCACTTTCCGTCATGCCGGCTTCGGCCGCAAGTTCCTGGGCCGACCTTCCAATGAGCTGCCCCTCCAGCACCGCGCGGTCTCTCGGGCTGCAGGACTGCAAAATTTGCGCGACGTCGATGGCGGAAAGGTTCATTTCTTCACCCGCTTCACGGTGGGACTTCCACTCCACGTGACAAGTGGCCTTCCTCATCGCCTTGCGTGAGTAGTTGAGCGCGATCACGTTGATCCAGCTGACCAGAAAGCTGTCATCCCGCAGCTGGACCAGGCGTTCCCAGCCCGTCACCCAGGCTGCCTGCGTGCATTCCACGGCCGTGTCCAGGGGGATGCCCCGCGAAGTCAGGAAGTTTATGGTGGATTTCCGGGCGGTTTCGTAAGCATTGGCGAAAACATTGGCGTCCATGGTCGCGTACCCGTGAGCACACAAGGGGCCATTTCCCAGTTAGCTGCAGACCGGACACCTCGCTCAATACGGGGCGGGAAGGAGCCCCGCTCCCGGGCGACGGACCCTTTCGCACCAAAAGGAACTGACCGTTTGTTTCCTCCCAGCGGACGTGTAATTGCTGCGCTGGAACGCATGCCCCAAACTCTTGAACAATTGAAGCAGAAGTATCAGACGGCGATATCTCTCGCCCAGAACTCCGGACATCTGCAGAATGTCAACATGGCGGGCGACAAGCTGTTCATCCGCGCCGAGGTCGCCAACGAGGAACTGAAGAACGCCGTCTGGAACGAAATCAAGAAAGTTGATTCCGGGTTCAGCGACCTCACTGCCGACATCACGATCAACTCCTCAATGCCCCAGCCCGCGGCGGCTGCCGGTTCCGGGTCCTTCGGCAAAACGTACACAGTGAAGAGCGGCGATACGCTCTCCGGCATCGCCCAGCAGTTTTACGGTGACGCGAGTAAGTACAACAAGATTTTCGAAGCGAACCATGACAAGCTGACGAGCGCGGACCAGATCCGGCCCGGGCAGGAACTGGTGATCCCGTCGTGAGTATCCTCGATCAGTTGGGCGGCTTACTCAACCAGTACTCATCGGGCACGACGCCGGGTGAAGAAGATGCGCCCGAGCACTTTCGGCAGGTTGCCACTCAGGTTCCCCAGGCAAGCCTGGGCGCGTTGCTGAGTAACATCTTCCAGTCACACGAAACCGGTACGTTCGGCGACAACATCTCGCAGATGTATGGTCAGTCTGACCCCGGCCAGAGGGCCGGCATCCTGAACAAACTTCTGCAGGCGGTTGGCGGCGCGGGTGCGCTTTCCAGCCTCGGCCTGCATCTGCCCGGGTTATTAGGCGGATCCTCCATCACCCCCGACCAGACGCAACACGTGGACCCCGAAGCCGTTCGCGAGCTCGCCAATCACGCGCAACAGCGAGACCCGAGCATTGTTGACCAGGCGAGCGAGTTTTACTCGCAGCACCCCCAACTGGTGCAGGCTCTTGGTGCGGGAGTAGCGATTTGGGCACTCCAGCGTTTCCGACGGTAGAACTGTGGCTCTGCATGAGTGAGTTGTTCGGCTCGTTCCGTTCCCTTTGACACGGCGGCGCGCCGTCCTACCGTGGACCCCGCCCGTTTGCACGTCCAGAGCCGCATACTGCAACAGGGTTCCGTGCCGCTAACACTGGAGTCGACGGCGCTCAACCCGGCTTGGCGAAAGCACACCGGACAGGATCGAGCCCGTCCAGTCTGGTCTTTGCCCAGATTCGATGACCGTAGTGAGGCTCAGTCCGGCGCTTTCGCCAGCTTTCCGCAAGACCAGTGCGAGATAAGATTCCGGTGAGTACTCGCGTATTATGGGCCAAGGAAGCGCGCCCGCAGCCCGTATAGATTCTGCGATGAAGAGGCCCGCGAAAGACTCAATCCGCGAAGAGAGAATCCACGAGGAGGCTATCGTGGACGCCCACGGTTCGGAAGAAAAGGCGATGAGCTGGCATTACTACCTGGAAGGGAAGCTGATCTTCCCGTTTCAGGCGCGTTGCTCAGGTAGCCGAGTGGTGTCGCCTCTCAAGAAAGGAGAGCCGGTGGAGGTAAGGCGAATGGCTTCCGAAGACGCGTGCCTCAACGACACGTTGGTGCGAATCCAATGGCAAGGCCGAAGTCTGGTGGTTCCGCTCTCCAACTCATCGCCATCGACCCCGATGAGGACACCGCCGAAGCGATTGGCGACTGGCATTATTGGGTAGCGCGGGGGTACCTGTTCTGAAGAACAAACCGACGTGGTCGGAGGTCAAGTCGAAGCTCGTGACGTTTGATCGAGCGGGGCTGCTGGGCCTCGTTCAGGATCTCTATTCTGCATTCTGCGACCGCAGAAAATCAGGCGTTTCTGCACGCCCGCTTCGGCCTGGAGGCTGACGTCCTGAAGCTATACAAGTAGACACTGGAGCGGTGGCTCTGGCCCGACGTAGTGCGAAACCAGAATACGTCCGTCGCGCAAGCAAAGCAGGCCATCACCAGTTACAGAAACGCTGTTGGCGAACCTGCGGCACTCCGGAACTGATGGTGTTCTACTGTGAACAGGCCACTGGGTTCTGCAGCGATGTTGGCTATCAGGATGACGAATACCTCTATACGCTGGTCAGAATGTTCGAGCGGGCTCTCGCCACAACAGACCAGCTACCGGAAGACGACCGCGGCGCTTTGATGGCGCGACTCGACAGGGTACGCATGGTTAGCCACAATTCGGCTACGGGGTCGGCGACGACATGGACTCGGTGCTCGCAAAGTATCGTAAGATCTGAGCGCGCCCGCTTCGCGGGCATTCCGGGTAGGGCCAAACTTCATGTGCCGTTCGTAATCTTTAATGGCTGCCCGCGAGGGTAGTGCGCGGCCGAAGTACGCGAGCCATTCCGAGGATTCAGGAGTCAATACAATGTAGGGAGTTGTGAAGACGATGTGTTCTGAACCGTCGGCGAAGGGAGGTGGCAGGACGCGGACGTACCACAACTCGCCCGGTTGGCCAAAATCGCGGGGCGGGAACGAGTGCATTGCGGACAGCGCAGGTAACCAGTTCTTCCAGAACAGCAGACCTCGCTGGCTGCCCCTATTGATGTAAAAACCCATCCGAGACTGCTGCATAAGCCGGATCAGTCGGGACAACTCGTTGCCGACACCAAAATCCTCGCTTTGCGCAGAGACTTCGGGGACCCGACGAACCGGCGCACATTGGGCGAGTATAACTTTCCATCCGTTCCTCGCCGCAGTTGCTGTGCAGACGATCCGCCCCACCTCGTCGCATTCCACGCGCTTATCTGAAATACACACGGTCCGGGAAACTCGTCGGCCAAGCCTGCCGGTCCGCGAGGCGGGTCCCCAGTTCGTGGATGCGCGCATCGGCTTCGCACGAATATGCGAACGTCTCGCGCTTTCTGTACTCGACATCGAGGAGCCAGACCTTTGACCGTGTCTCGCGAAGTCCCAGAGTGCTGCGCTTGCAGTTGTGAAAAACGTGCGCAGCTTCATGGACAACGAAGTCGGCAAACCTGTCTGGCTCCTGGAAGTACTGCGGGGGCGGTTTGGCCTGCACGGTGTTAAGGCAAAACCCCAAAATCTTCCTCACGGCACTCGCTAAGTCCCGATTATTCCTAATCTGGTTCTGAGACGCCTACTAATGCCCGATTTCGCCACCATGCCCGAGGTCTTCGTTTTCTAACGCGAATCTGGCATCTATGGTTTCGCGAGAGGTGAAGAGCGGGCAGTTGCGCAAGATCGGGTCGCGCCTTTATACTCGCAATCTCAAAGAGCCAGCGGAGCGTATCGTTCAGCGAAATCTGTGGCCGCTCGTGGCGAGTTATCTGCCCGGTGCGCTCATCGCCGACCGGACGGCGCTGGAAAGCCGTCCTGCGCCTGACGGCTCAGCCTTCGTGATTGCCGATCATAAGCGCGAGATCGCGATGCCCGGCGTGACATTGCGCCCACGCAAGGGGCCACCGCCGCTTGCGTCCGACCGCCCGTTCATCGGAACCTTGCGATCGCGTCGCCCGCTCGCTAGTAACACGCGAATTTACCACGTCCGGGCCGGGAATTGGGTTCGCGAACATCGCGGTATTTACCGGCTGATGCGGTTCCCTGAACCTGGCCGGCCCGACCTGATCCTCTGGATGCTCTGGTCCCGTGACCGGAGCGACCAGCCGACAGGCGTCTACAGTCACCAGACTGCGCTCAGCTTCCACGAACTTACCGACACCAACCCGGCGAGGCTGGACCTGACCGTGCCAACGAGCTTTCGCCGCGGAACTCCAATTCCCAAGGTGCTCCGTCTCCGTCGGGGCGATGTCCCGCTCGAAGACAGGGACGCCCAATTCGGTGTTCCCGTCACAAACGCGCTAAGAACAATTCTGGATGTATGGAAAGAAGGCTCGCTTCCCCAAGCGGATCTGCGGGCAGCGTTTCGCGAGGCAGTGAAACGAGGAGCCATCACGAAGACTCAGATCCTGACCCGCCAGAAAGATTCCGAATGGGCACCCCTTCTCGGAGAGATTCGGAAGGGGAACAAATGACACCTGATGAGGGGTACGCAACTGGCCTCGCGCTCCGTACTGGGCTTGAGCAATGCCTGAAGCGGGTTGCCCGCGAACAAGGGATCGATCTACAGCGACTACGACGACAGGTCGCATTCGACCGCTTCCTCGCCAGACTTTTCTCGAGCACGAGCGAGGACCGAATTCTGAAGGGCGGCTACGCAATGGAACTTCGCTTCCAAACAGCCCGCGCCACCAGGGATCTCAATTTCACGGCACGAACGACACAGTCCGTCACTGGCGACGGGTTGCTCAAACAGCTTCAGGATGCCAGTGCCAGAGATGCCGGCGACTTCTTCCGCTACCAAATAGGAGAAGCGATCATGGACCTGGACGGTGCTCCCTACGGTGGAGCGCGGTATCCGGTCGAATCGATCATCGGCGGGCGGACTTTCGTCAAGTTCCATCTGGACGTGGGAGTCGGTGATGTCGTGCTGGACCCGCCAGAACTTGCCGTGATGCGCGACTGGCGTGGCTTCGCCGGTATCGCAGCGCCGGACGTGCCCATGATCCAGAGGGAACAGCAGTTCGCCGAAAAGCTTCATGCCTACACTCTCCCCCGGGCGACACTCAACAGCCGTGTTCGCGATCTCGTTGACATGTTGCTGCTGATCCAATCGGGCACACTCGAACCGGGCCGCGTCGTGCAGGCAGTGGATGCCACATTCGGCCGCCGCGCAACCCACTCCCTTCCTGCGGCTCTCACGCCACCCCCAGACGAATGGAGGTCACCATTCGTCCGGCTTGCGGCAGAATGCAGTTTGGAGCTATCCGTTTCCGAGGCACTTAGTTCGTCATGGAATTCTGCGCGAAATTCTGAGGACGAAGCCGTGGAAGACTTCGAGACAGTGTCGGAGCAACTGGCAAGGGTGGTCGCCGAGTGCGAACGCCTCGGGGAGGAGAACACGCGGCTTTCCCGGTTGCTATCGGATCACTCACGCCCGGCGAATGTTTTGGAAGCCGAACTGTCACAGCCGCTAACCTCAGATCGATCGGTGACTGCTGTTCGCACGCCACAATCATCCGGCCCCGTCGAATTGCCAGTGCCAGAGAAGATCGCCCTGTTTCGGTCGCTGTTTCGTGGTCGCGAGGATGTGTACGCACTGCGGTGGGAGAGCGCCGATGGCAAGGCCGGCTATTCTCCCGCAAGCATCCGCGACTGGAAGGCTGTGATGAGCGTACCTCAGGCGGAACGAAAAAAGCTGGATCAGGCAACGCGCCAGTTATTGCCGCTTACGGACGACGCCGTCTATCATCATCTGTCCGGAAAGAAGACGATTGGTGTATACCCCCTCCTCGCCGACGAAACCTGCTGCTTTCTGGCAGTCCACTTCGATCAGGAGTCGTGGAAGCTCGATGCTGTCTCATTCGTCGAGTCGTGTCGTGAAATGAATGTTCCCGCCGCGCCTGAACGTTCCCGGTCCGGGGAAGGCGCGCATGTATGGATATTCTTCAGTGCTCCGGTCCCCGCCATCCTGGCACGGAAGTTAGGAGCCGGACTCGTGACGAGAACCATGCAACGGCGGCACCAGATCAGCCTCAAATCCTACGACCGCCCTCTTTCCGAATCAGGACACGATGCCCGCCGGAGGATTCGGAAACCTCATCGCCCTTCCGCTGCAAAGGATCCCACGACGAGCCGACAACACCATCTCTGTTGATGATCATCTCACTCCAATTACCGATCAATGGCGCCACCTTGCGGGCGTTCCCAGAATGGAACCCTTCGCCATCGAGAGACTGGTCCGCAGTCTGGAGCGGAATGGAAACGTCGTCGGCGTCCGGATGAGTCTCACGGACAACGATTCGGGCGAAGATCCCTGGCTGCTTCCACCGTCGAGACGGTTACCTAAGCAACCAATTGCCGGACCGTTTCCCGAATCAGTTCGCGTTGTTCGGGCGAACCTGATCTTCATCGAGAAAAAGGGTCTGCCGGAAGCCATGCTGGATCGGTTGAACCGGCTCGCTGCCTTTCAGAATCCTGAATTCTACAAAGCACAGGCGATGCGACCGCCCACCTACGACAAGCCCCGGGTCATCGGGTGCGCCGAAGACCACCCTCATTTCCTGGCATTGCCCAGAGGTCTTCTGGATGAAGTTGAATTACTCTTCTCCCGGCACAAGATTGCCGTGGAGATTGAGGATGGGCGCTCAGCGGGAAAGCCCACTACTGCCGTATTTACAGGAACCTTGCGAGACAAGCAGCCGGACGCAGTCACGAAGATGCTCAAGCATGATGAAGGCTTCCTTTGCGCCGGCACCGCGTTCGGTAAGACCGTCGCCGCCGCGTGCCTGATCGCCGCGCGACGCACGAACACCCTGGTGCGCGTACACCGTGCGCAACTTCTGGACCAGTGGCGGGAGCGTCTTGCGGCGTTCCTCGACCTCTCTATCGACTCAATCGGTCAGATCGGCGCGGAAAGAACAAGACCGGCGGCATCATCGACGTGGCCATCATCCAGAGCTTGTACCGAAAGGGCGAGGTTAAAGATCTTGTCGCAGAGTACGGCCACATCGTTGTGGACGAATGCCACCATCTGTCGGCCGTTTCCTTCGAGCAGATGATGCGGCGCGTGCGCGCAAAATATGTAACCGACCTAGCCGCGACGCCGGTGCGAAAGGACGGCCACCACCCGATCATTTATATGCAGTGCGGCCCGATCCGATTCAATGTTTCGGTTCGGTCACAGGTCGAGTCGAGTCGAGTCCGTTTGAACATCGCGTGTTGCCACGTACAACGACCATCTCCTGTCTGGAACCAGCAAACCGCTCCAAAGATCCAGGAACTCTATGCCCTTCTTTCGGTAGACGCGGCGCGTAATGAACAGATCATTCGTGACGTCGTCGCTGCGTTTAGAAAAGGCCGATCACCGCTGGTGTTGTCTGGAAGGACCGAGCACATTGATCGGCTTTGCATCCGGCTTCGCCAGTACTGCGACCGCGTCTTTCTGCTCAAAGGCGGCATCACCGGAAAGGAGCGCGCCCGCCTGATGCAGGAACTTGTCTTGGATGATCAGCCACGGATCATCATTGCAACTGGCAGCTACATCGGCGAGGGTTTCGACGATTCGCGTCTTGACACCCGTTTTTGGCGATGCCGATTTCGTGGCACGGCACCTTGCAGCAATACGTCGGGCGGTTGCATCGGCTCCATGACGGGAAGAAGATCGTCGAAGTGTACGACTACGTGGATTCGTCGAAACCGATGCTGGCGCGAATGTTCGAGAAGCGCCTAAAAGGCTACAAGCCCTTGGGTACTCGATCCATGAGCAGGAACCGCGGCCCGCGACAGGTCAGTCGGGGCCTAGCGACTCCGATGACCTGTCTTGAGACGACAGATTGACCCTGCGCATGCGGCTTGCTCCGGTTCCGGCCCCGTTAACAACCGCAGACCTGGCCAGCATTTTTGAATAAAAGGTATCCGGATACTGCTTGTTTCAACCACAACTCGCGCCCAATCCTTCTTTCTCAGAACCGGACGTTGTTTCTTAGAGTCAGGCTCTCTGTACTCGGGCGATCAGACGAACGCTGGAAGTCAGCGTGCAGCGCTTACATTAAGAAATGAAAAACTCGTCGGCACTTAGGTAGCCCTTAATGCGCAATGATTTAGGGCCTTAACGCAGTAAGGGCAGTAACGGCTGAAACGAGGAATCCACAACGTAACCGCTTGAAAATAATGGCACTTGCGGCGGGAATCAAACCCGCACGTTCAGCTTGGGAATCTGGTACGCAATTAAAAATAAAGAACAATTGCGACTGGGACGATGCATTTTGACCACTGCAAAGCCATTTGAGAAAACAAGCATAGCTTCTAAAACCGAAAAAACGGAGTAAACGGAGTAAAATCCCGCTGCTCCCTTTTGTCGCCGCGTGTTCAGCCGAAAAGCCTCCTCTGGATCGCCAACGAAGCCCTGATGATGACGAGGTCGCCACGGGCATCACAGGGTGTCCCCTCGGGACTCGATAGCTTCTGCTTCTGAGACTTGCGCTTTTCGGCCATGGTCTTCGACGGTACCGACGCATAGCGATGCCGTTCGCCTCCGTTCTGGCCACGGATAGCAAGTGTAGACGCCCTCGGGGGTGGTGCGGCAGACGAGATCGAACGAAGGTCACACGGCAGCGAGCTTCCGTACACAAGTTCCTGTGCTTTTCTCGCTCCGAGTTTGTCTGGGAGGTCTGTGCTGAGTGGGTTGCTTCCGCATCGTCGAGGCGGTACCATCTCGCCGAGAAATCTACCATCTCGCGGAATTAGAGGAGGCATCATGCAACTGACTGCTAACATCGCTTCGGTCCTTGACCGGAAGGGCCACGAACTGCTCTCAGTGAGCCCGGAAATGACCGTTTTCGAGGCTCTACAGAGAATGGCCGACCGAGATGTCGGTGCGCTGGCCGTCCTGAATGACCAGCGGCTGGTCGGGTTATTCTCCGAACGCGACTATGCGCGTAAGGTCATTCTTCTGGGGAAGTCCTCAAAAGAGACTCGGGTGGACGAGGTAATGTCGCATCCGGCAGTCACAATAGGCTTGCAGGCGACTGTGAACGAAGCACTTGGTTCCATGACCAAGCTCCGCTCGCGCCATCTGATCGTTGTCGAAGGTGACCGAGCAATTGGAATGGTGTCCATCGGCGATCTTGTCAACTGGATCATTTCAGCTCAGGTAGAGATTATCGATCACCTACAGAGCTACATCTCGGGAAGTTATCCAGTTTGAGGCACGTCGGTGACAATTCTAAAGCAATAGCGAGGCAACACTGAGAAATCCGTCATCGGGACAACGACCACTTAAGGTCCACGGGTCAGGGAGTGATGCGGGTCCGGCGGTCAGCGCAGATAGTAATGGATCCTTCCGGGGATGCTTCTTCTACACCCGTGTTGCTTACAGTCCCCAAAAAGCTCAGTAGAAAGAGGGTCGGGCGGAGATCATTCGCGGTCACAGGCTGCTCGGCTGGTTTATACCAGAATGGGGTCTTCGTCGATGAAGCGCGCGTAAACGCACTCACGCTGACCGTCCGCTGTTTCCGGGGAATTCCGGCGTGCCGGTTACGAGCGGGAGCCTCGGCACCACGCAAGTTCGGCAAGGTCACGGACCTGCTCGTCCGCGACTTTGAATGTACGTTGCCGGACGGCACGATTCTGACCCGAGAACTTTTCTAAAGGCCTTCGTGGAGCAATAGCTCCGATCATTGGTGGGTGACCCGTCGCCACTCGTATATCGACAACCTGCTGCTGCTGGGAAAGTGAGCGCTGCTGATCGAATACATCGATTATCACTTTTCATGGAAGGCTCCTCGGGACGGGCAGAACATCCCGCAATGGTGACCAGTGTCAAAGCCAAAGCCCAAGACAGTCCGCTGACCGGCCTTGCATCGTCGTCGGTCAATAAGAGCCACCAGGGCTGCAAAACATACGCACCGGTCACTGAACGGGAACCTTACCGCACCGCAGGGCACAGTGGACCCCTAAACCTGATGATTGCAGCCGCCGCCACGGTGGTAGTCTCGTGACCGTATGGCTACCAAGTGGACTTTCCTGAGTGCCTGTGTTGCACTATCGTCGGGCTTCGCTTCAGTTGCAGCCGCGGCGCCTACGCCTTTCATCCAGACACTTTCACCGCCCGCCACTCCCACTGGAGGAGCCTCGCTCTCGTTATCCATCTACGGGGCCAATTTTTCGCCATCTGCCCGTGTGAGCTTCGCAGGCGTTCTCCTGATTCCGAGCACCGTCACGCCACACCGCGTGATCCTCACGATCCCGTCCGCGAACCTCACTCGTGCAGGTACCGTGGCGGTCAGGGTCGTCAACCCCGCGATGCCAGGATTGACCAACGTTTCAGAGCCGAGGTGGTTCGCCATCGTGTCTCCTTCGACGGCGGTATCAGTTGGTCCCAATCGCCCACCGCGACAGGGCAGTACGTATCCTACGAGCATCGCGACAGCCGATTTCAACAATGATGGCCACCTCGATGTCGTCGCTGCCGGCTACGCTGAACAGTCGGGATTTACAGTCCCAGCCGTCAGTATTTACCTCGGCGACGGCGCGGGTAACTTCGGGCCTGCCCGGACCACGGCCGGTACCTGCAACACCCCTGTTGTGATCGACGACTTCAATGGTGACGGGAATCAAGACGTCGCGGGACTTTGCGGGGGCGGATTTATCAGCGTCCTTCTCGGAGATGGCGCCGGGAATTTCTCACTGATAAAGCAGGTGGTGCCGGTGGACTGGAGTTTCACCTACAACGCCCTTTCCGGCGACTTCAACAACGACGGGCACCCAGACCTCGCCTTTTCCGGTGGATCGAACGCTGTCATCCTGATCGGCGATGGAACCGGACACTTCAGTTCGGTCCGTTCGGTACCGTTGCCAGAGCCCGCGTTTTCGGTGATGGAGGGAGATTTCAACAACGACGGCAACCTGGATCTCGCGCTCTCCTCTTCTTCACTTCTGATCCTGCTCGGCGACGGTACCGGCGGCTTTCCTTCACGGCCGCTAATTACAGTTAGAAGCGGAAGCGGGGTGCTGGAATCGGGTGACTTCAATAACGACGGGGCGCTGGATCTCGTCCTGCGGTTTGTCAACAACCAGCCAACGACCGCCCTCGTTCTACTGAACAATGGCGCAGCCGAATTTACCGTATCGACGTCACTCTCACTCAAGAATTTCAGCGGCGCTACCGTCTCAGATGTGAATGGCGACGGCAATCCAGACCTAATCTTCACCGGTCAAATACAGCTGGAAATTCTGCTCGGCAACGGACTTGGCCAATTCGCCGAGGCCTACAGAAACGGGCCTGTAAACTTTGACAGCGGGGAGGCCGTAGTGGCGGGTGACTTCAACGGCGACGGCCATCCGGATTTCTTTCTCAATCTTTTTGGTAACACCGCCGTGCGACTCCAGCAGCCTGCTGCGGCCCCCGAGTCCTACTCGGTCCGCGACGTTTGTGCGCCTGCAAGCTGCATACTTTCCGTTCTGGGCAGCGGCGGGTTCGCTGCAGGACCCGACGTCGCGATCTATCCGAATTCCCCGGGCATCATTTCGTTTCCGAAGCCGGCCGGCGCCACCTTCATTCCGCTCTCAGTGAATCGCTTCGGCGCTATTGCGGGTACGACAGTCACAACCGCGGGTTCTACACCCACCCTCTGGTTGCCGACCCCGGACTTTTTCCTCTCAGAAATCTGGAATCTCAGTTCAGTGCACCCCTCGACCACCCGAGCCACATACGTCAATGACAACAACGAGATTATGGGGGATTCCGATGGGGCGCGCCCTGTACTCGGCCTCGTCCCGGGCAGTCCCCTGTCTCGCGTTAGCGCGCGAACCAACAACGGTGTCGTTCTTGGTTCCGACCCCAACGGGCCGCTCGCGTGGTCCAGCCAAACCGGCAGAATCTATCTCAAGAGTCCCGCCGGCCTTCCGGTACCCCTTGGGCCTGCCTCGTTCAATGGCATTGGTCAGGTTCTTTTGACAACTCCCTTCGTAGGCCAGGTTTTGACGCCGGGCGCAGGCACCTACAACCAGCCAGAGGCACCGGGGTTTATTGTGCGGGCTTTTAACGCTCGGGGTGAGTTCGTGGGCCTTATGGGCGAACCTCCTTCTCGAGTACCCGCGATCTACACTGCGGGCGGAGGCGTTGTGCCGCTTGCCTCGATGCTGGCTTCTGTCTTCAACGATTTCAAGACGACCTGGACTCTCACTGATGTGGTGGCGATCAATGACAATGGCCAGATACTTGTGCTCGCGACCAGCGCCTCCGGCACGACGACGTTCCTTCTCACACCCGGGGGCAGTTTCCTTTGAGTTCTTCGATCAGCGGCGAAACGTGCTGGCTCAACGTAATTCTCGCTTGCGTTCACGGAATGCCAATGAATAGAGTCTTGGCCCCCACCCTTGAGTGTGTGTACGACGTTCATCGACAAAGGCACAATTCTGAAAACGCATCGGCTGATGGATAACCCTGCAACAGAGATCGATCAGTTTTCAAGAGGGCGGAGCGTGTAAGAAATTCTTGCGCTCGTACTGAACCTGAGCACGGGGACGAGCGCCTTCTGCTGGACCGAGTCTCGTTACAGGCGTTCATTCTTACCACGGAGAATTTGATTACCTCAATTCGGCGTCAATTGCCCACGAACTGACGATTTCAGTTCGCAGTTTGCGACGGGCTCATGCTCGGCGGATTGCTCAGTTCCGTATACACGCCCGAGCTTTAACTGTGCGGCGCCAATTCACGCTCAACGTCGAACTGTCAAAAGAGTTCAAGATCCGCGATGAAAGGACTGTCCATTCTGGAATAAGCTGCGGCGTATAACAGTCTTGGTGCTCTAGCATCAGCGTGCTGTGCTGACATTCAGCTGGTCGGAAGGGCTGGGAACACAAGCTTTCCTCAACGTAAGACACTGAAAAGGAAAAAGATGGAGCGGGAGACGGGGATCGAACCCGCGACGTCCAGCTTGGGGAAGCTGACATTCACGAACGGAGGTCTATGGACCTGCCATCAACATCCACGCGTGTCGCGGCCACAGCCGCAAAAACCCCGTAAAGGATTTCTGAATCTATGTCCCGCTCTCTAGAAGAACTGCGCCAGTCACAGTTTCATCAGGAACTGGGACGCAAGATGTGTGCGGCGTACGTTGCACAACAGCAGGGGACTGCGTTGGAAACGGCTTACAGGAAGGCCGATCCGATTGGTGATCTCTGGCTTCATGTGGCGGAATTCGCGCGCCACGGCTGCTCCGGGAGCATGGACCAGGAGCACCCTTCCGCTGCAGATCAGTGACCTGACCCGGGAAACTGGTCCACGGTGAGTTAGAAACTCGGACTGTCGGAGTCGTCCGCAGGGCCGTTTGACGGCCTTTTCAGCAACTACAATACCGCTTAAGAAGATTCCAGGCAAGCCCTT